>CAXUOA010000042.1:0-13793 GCA_964252625.1 uncultured Acetobacteraceae bacterium
CAACCCACCCCATCCAGCAGGCGAACGCCCGCCGGTCCCCGCCATACGCGGGGGAGACGCCGCTCCGCGAGGGTTCGCGCAGCGGCAGTTTCTGTTTTGGAGGGTCACCATCTCATGTTCGACGCGCTGTCGGACAAGTTCACGGGCATCTTCGACGGCCTCCGCAAACGGGAGCGCTGAGCGAGGGGGATGTGACCGAGGCCTTGCGCGAGGTGCGCCTGGCCATGCTGGACGCCGACGTGGCGCTGCCGGTGGTGAAAGATTTCGTGGCCGCGGTGCGGGCGCGAGCCATCGGCGTCGAGGTGCTGGAGGCGGTCTCGCCCGGCCAGGTGGTGGCCAAGATCGTCAACGACGCGCTGGTCGAAGCTTTGGGCGGTGCGGGTGCGGTGCCGCTGAACCTGGCCGCCGCGGCGCCGGTGCCGATTCTGATGGTGGGGTTGCAGGGCTCGGGCAAGACGACGACGAGCGGCAAGCTGGCGTTGCGGCTGACGCAGCGCGAGAAGAAGCGTGTGCTGCTGGCCAGCCTGGACACGCAGCGGCCGGCGGCCCAGCTGCAACTGGCGCAGCTGGCGGAGCGGGCGGGTGTGGCCAGCCTGCCGATCGTGGCCGGGCAGACTCCCGTGCAGATCGCGCGCCGGGCAATGGAGGCGGGGCGCCGCGAGGGTTTCGACGTGGTGATCCTGGACACGGCCGGGCGCCTGTCCATCGACCAGGCGCTGATGGACGAGGTCCGCGAGATACGTGGCGTGACCAGCCCGGCCGAGACGCTGCTGGTGGTTGACGCGATGACCGGCCAGGACGCGGTGCAGACCGCGCGCGCGTTCAACGAGACGGTGGGCGTGACCGGCATCGTGCTGACGCGCATGGACGGCGATGCGCGCGGTGGAGCGGCGCTCTCGATGCGTCAGGTGACCGGGGCGCCGATCAAGTTCAGCGGCTCCGGCGAGAAGATAGACGCGCTGGAGGAATTCCATCCGGAGCGGGTGGCCGGCCGCATCCTGGGCCTGGGCGACATCGCGGGCCTGGTGGAGCGCGCGTCCGAGACGATCGACCAGGACGAGGCGGAGAAGCTCGCCAAACGGATGATGCGCGGCGCCTTCACGCTGGAGGATTACGCGGCGCAGTTGCGGCAGATCAGCAAGATGGGGTCGATCAGCTCGATCCTGGGGATGCTGCCCGGCATGGGCCAGATGAAGCAGCAGATCGAGAACGCGAACATCGACACGAGCGTGTTCAAGCGTCAGCAGGCGATCATCGGCTCGATGACGGTGAAGGAACGGCGCACGCCGGAGATCATCAAGGCGAGCCGTAAGAAGCGCATCGCGGCCGGCAGCGGCACGAGCGTGCAGGAAATCAACAAGCTGCTGAAGCAGTTCGACGACATGGCCACGATGATGAAGCGCATGGGCAAGCTCGGGCAAAAGGGCTTGATGCGGCAGGGTATCGGCGCGCTGATGCCGAAGGGCATGGGCCAGCAGCGCCCACGCGGTTACTGACCCGTGCCTGGCGAAAACGCGCCCTGGCCATCGTCTGACGCGCGTTTGTCATGCGAAAGCGCGCTACTCGCACGACGCTCCGGTGCTCATGGCCTCCAGGCCACTGCGCTCCGGTGCTCACCATTGTGCGCCAGCCGACTCACCAGGCGACGTTTTCGCCAAGCGCTCCGAACCACACAAAAAAACAACGATAGGAATTCTTAATGAGCCTGAAAATCCGCCTTGCCCGTGCCGGCGCCAAGAAGCGTCCCTACTACCACATCGTGGTGGCCGACAGCCGCAGCCCGCGTGACGGGCGCTTCATCGAAAAGGTAGGCAGCTACAACCCGATGCTGCCGGCCGAGCATGACGAGCGCATCCGTCTGTATGGCGAACGCATCAAGCACTGGTTGGACCACGGCGCCATCGCCACCGACCGGGTGGCCAAGTTTCTCAGCAACGCCGGCATGACGCCGAAGCGCCAATACGCCGAGCAGCCCATTCAGTCCGCGCCGAAGAAAAAGGCGCAGGAGCGGGCCAAGACCGCCGCGGCCGCCGCCGCGGCCTGACGCCAAGGGTCCGCATGCCGCCAACCCGCATCCTGATGGGCGTAATCGGCCGGCCACACGGCGTGCGCGGGCTCGTGCATGTGCACAGCTACACCGCCCAGCCCGCCGACCTCGCGCGCTACAACCCGCTGCTGGACGAGGCCGGACGCGCCTGGTCGCTGGCCTGGCGCGGCGAGGGCGTGGCGGAGCTGCGCGACGGGGCCGGCCGCGCGATCGCCGACCGTGCCGAGGCGGAGCGGCTGGTGAACACGAAGTTCTACGTGGAGCGCCACCGGCTGCCGACGGCGGACAGCGAGGAGTTCTATCTGGCCGATTTGGTGGGCCTGTCCGCGCATACCGAGGCGGGCGCGCTGCTGGGCCAGGTGACGGCCGTGCACGACTATGGGGCAGGCACCAGCCTGGAAATCACGCGTGGGGCTACGAACCCGCTGGTGGTGCCGTTCACCCGCGCCGCCGTGCCGGACATCGATGTGGCGGCCGGCCGGCTGACCGTGGTGCCACCGGCCGAGATCGCGATGCGCGAGGTGGCGGCGTGACCTGGCATGCCAGCGTGCTGACGCTGTTTCCGGAGATGTTTCCCGGGCCGCTCGGGCAATCGCTGGCAGGGCGTGCGCTGCAGGCGGGGCTGTGGCGGCTGGATGCGCATGACATACGCGCGAGTGCGACGGACCGCCACCGCACGGTCGACGACACGCCGTTCGGCGGCGGGCCCGGCATGGTGATGCGGCCGGACGTGGCCGCTGCCGCGCTGGCGGGCGTGGCCGATGGCCGGCCCGTGGTGTATCTGACGCCGCGCGGGCGCAGGCTGGCACAGGCCGACGTGCGGGATTTTGCCGCCGGGCCGGGCGTGGTGCTGCTGTGCGGCCGCTACGAGGGGATCGACCAGCGCGCGATCGAGGCCGCCGGCGCGCAGGAGGTCAGCGTGGGCGACTACGTGCTGTCCGGCGGCGAACTGCCGGCGATGGTTCTGCTCGACGCGGCGGTGCGGCTGCTGCCCGGCGTGATGGGGGCCGCGGACTCCGCCATGGAAGAGAGTTTTGCCAACGGGTTGCTGGAATACCCGCAGTACACCCGCCCGGCCGAGTGGTGCGGGCGGGCAGTGCCGCCGGTTCTGCTGTCCGGCAACCATGCGGCCATAGCCGCCTGGCGGCAGGCGGAGGCCGAAGCCGTCACGCGCCAGCGCAGGCCGGACCTGTGGGCCCTGCACACGAAGAATGTTGCGCGGGCTTCGGCCGCGCCGTAATCACCTCCCAAGACAAAGGACTGCCATCATGAACCTGCTACAGACTTTCGAGGCCGAGGAGGTCGCTCGCCTGACGGCGGCGCGTGCCGTGCCCGTGTTCGCGCCAGGCGACACGCTGAAAGTGTCCGTGCGCGTGGTGGAAGGCGAGCGCACCCGTGTGCAGGCTTACGAGGGCGTGTGCATCGCGCGCAGTAACCGCGGGCTGAACAGCAGCTTCACGGTGCGCAAGATCAGCTATGGCGAGGGCGTGGAGCGGGTGTTTCCGCTGTATTCGCCGCAAATCGCGGAGATCGAGGTGGTGCGGCGCGGTGATGTGCGACGGGCCAAGCTGTATTATCTGCGTGGGCGTCGCGGCAAGTCGGCGCGTATCGCCGAGAAAGCGCGTGAGGTACCGAAAGAGACGGCTGCGGCTGAGTGAACAAGGCCAGGGGCTCTGCCCTCCGGCGCCGCAGGCGCGAACCAATGGCGCCTGCGGCGCCGGCCCGCTAAGGACAGTCGTCCTTAGAACCTATTCCTTAAGGGGCGAAGCCCGCGGGGTCTGGGGCCGACTGGCCCCAGCGGGGTCCAGGGGCAGAGCCCCGGCCTCCGGAGGAGCCTTTCATGCCCAAGACCCTGTTCGACAAAGTCTGGGAAGCCCACATCGTGGAGCGCCTCCCAGATGGCACATGCGTCCTGTATATCGACCGTCACCTCGTACACGAGGTGACCTCCCCGCAAGCCTTCGAAGGCCTGCGCATGGCCGGCCGCCAGGTGCGCCGCCCGGATGCGACAATCGCGGTGACCGACCACAACGTGCCCACCAGCGACAGGCGTGCCGGCATCGCCGAGCCGGAGAGCCGTCTGCAGATAGAAACGCTGGAACGCAACGTCGCCGAGTTCGGCGTGCCGTATTTCCCACTGCTGGATGCCAGGCAGGGCATCGTGCACATCGTGGGGCCGGAACAGGGGATCTCGCTTCCCGGGATGACGATCGTCTGCGGCGATTCGCACACGTCCACGCACGGCGCGCTGGGCGCGCTGGCGTTCGGCATCGGCACGTCCGAGGTGGAGCACGTGCTGGCGACGCAGACTTTGCTGCAGCGGCCCGCGAAAAACATGCTGGTGCGGGTGGATGGCGCGCTGTCACCGGGCGTGACAGCAAAAGATATCGTGCTGGCCATCATCGGGCGCATCGGCACAGCGGGCGGCACCGGCCACGTGATTGAATACGCGGGCGAGGCGATACGCGCACTGGACATGGCGGGTCGGCTGACGGTGTGCAACATGTCGATCGAGGCGGGCGCGCGCGCGGGGATGATAGCGCCGGACGACGTGACGTTCGACTACGTCCGTGGCCGGCCCTACGCGCCGCAGGGCGAAGCGTTCGACCACGCGGTGGCGTATTGGCGCACCCTGGCGTCCGACGAAGATGCTGCATACGACAGGGTTGTGGTAATGGATGCCGCAGAGATGGCGCCGATGGTGAGCTGGGGGACCAGCCCGGAAGCGGTGGCGCCGATCACCGGATGCGTGCCCGATCCCGCGGCGGTCGCCGACGCGGCGAAGCGCGTGGACATGGCACGCATGCTGGACTACATGGCGCTGCAGCCTGGCCGCAAACTGGCCGGCACACCCATCGACGTGGTGTTCATCGGCAGCTGCACGAACGGCCGCATCGAGGACATTCGCGCGGCCGCAGCAATCGCGCGCGGGCGGCGCGTGGCGGACGGCGTGCGTGCCATGGTGGTGCCGGGCTCCGGCCTGGTGAAGCTGGCGGCGGAAGCCGAGGGGCTGGACCGCGTGCTGGTGGAAGCCGGGTTCGAGTGGCGCGAGCCGGGCTGTTCGATGTGCCTCGGCATGAACCCGGACAAGCTCACCACGGGCCAGCGCTGCGCCAGCACGTCCAACCGCAACTTCGAGGGCCGGCAAGGCCCTGGCGGGCGCACGCATCTCGTCTCGCCCGCGATGGCGGCGGCCGCCGCGGTGACGGGCTGCCTGACGGACGTGAGGGAGTTCACCTGATGCGTGCATTTACAATCCTGACGGGAATTGCCGCAGCGTTACCAACCGCGAATATCGACACGGACAAGATCATTCCGGCGCGCTTTCTGAAAACCATCAAGCGCAGCGGACTGGGTGTGCATCTGTTCGACACGTTGCGCTATGACGCGGACGGCGCGGAACGTCCGGATTTCGTGCTCAACCGGCCGGCGTTCCGGTCTGCGGAAATACTCATCGCCCATGAGAATTTCGGTTGCGGATCGTCGCGCGAACACGCGCCCTGGGCTTTGCTGGATTTCGGCATACGCTGCGTGATCGCGCCGGATTTCGCCGACATCTTCCACGGCAACTGCTTCAAGAACGGCATCCTGCCAATCGCCCTGCCGCGCGCGGTCTGCGATCTGCTGATGGAAGACGCAGCGTTGGGCGCGAATGCGCGCATCACCGTCGACTTGCAACGCCAGGTCGTGGTGCGACCGAACGGCGAGGAGATCGCGTTCACCGTCGATGCGCTGCGGCGGCAGATGCTGTTGGAAGGCCTCGACGAAATAGGGCAGACGATGCAGCGCGATGCGGCGATCGGGGCGTTCGAAGCCGGACGTTTGCGCGACCAGCCCTGGCTGCCGCGGGTCGAGGCTACGTAAGAGTAGCCGCTGGTAAATCGAAGCAGCATCGTCTGCCGTGGCCGGTGACGGGACGGCGTTCGCAGCCGCTTCGGTTTGTCGCAAACTAAGGCTTGCTTTCCCTCTGAATCCGCCATGAAACACGGGCGGATGTCTCGGGGGATTACACGATGGCCACGCACAAGAAACTGCTGCTGCTGCCCGGCGACGGCATCGGCCAGGAAGTCATGGGCGAAGTGCGGCGGGTTATCGACTGGCTGGCGCGGCGCCGCGGCATCGCATTCGAAATCGAGGAAGACCTGGTGGGCGGCGCGTCGATCGATGCGCGCGGCACACCTTTGGCGCAGAGCACGATAGCGCTGGCCAAGGACGCGGACGCCGTGCTGTTCGGCGCCGTAGGGGGACCGGCCTGGGCGAAGCTCGGCTTCGACATGCGGCCCGAGATCGCGATACTCGGCCTGCGGCAGGAATTGGAGTTGTTCGCCAACCTTCGGCCCGCCATCGTCTACGACCCGCTCGTCAGCGCCAGCACGCTGAAGCCCGAAATCGTGCGCGGGCTGGACATGATGATCGTGCGCGAGAGCACCGGCGGCATCTATTTCGGCCAGCCGCGTGGTGTGGAGACGCTGCCCGACGGCAGCAAGCGCGGTGTCAACACGGAAGTATACACGACCGGCGAAATCCAGCGTGTCGGTCGCGTCGCTTTCGACCTGGCACGCCAGCGCAGCAGGCGCGTCGCCAGCGTGGAAAAATCCAACGTGATGGAAAGCGGCCTGCTCTGGCGCGAGACGATGACGGCCCTGCAGGCCGCCGAGTTCCCCGACGTGGCGTTGACCCACGTGCTGGCCGATAATTGCGCGATGCAGATGGTGCGCCAGCCGTTGCAGTTCGACGTCATCGTGACGACCAACCTGTTCGGCGACCTGCTTTCGGACCTCGCGGCCATGCTGACCGGCAGCCTTGGCATGCTGCCGTCCGCCACGCTCGGCGCCGTGCAGCCGGACGGCAGGCGCCACGCGCTGTACGAACCCATACACGGCAGCGCGCCGGACATCGCCGGCCGCGGCATCGCCAATCCGCTGGCGCAGATCCTCAGCTTCGGCATGCTGTTGCGCATCTCGTTCGGCATGGAGGACGTGGCGGCGGAACTGCAACGCGCCATCATACGGGTACTGACCAACGGCCTGCGCACGGCGGACATCATGGCGCCGGGTGCCGCCCGCGTGGGCACCGGCGTGATGGGCGAGGCGGTGCTGCGGGAGCTGGACAAGGCGCAGGGGTGAGCTGAAGGCGGCCGACTTTTCCGCAAAAGAGCGGCCCAGCTTCCTTGCCATCTCCCGTCCGATCGGCTACACGGCCGCCTCCCCGCTGCACCCGTAGCTCAATTGGATAGAGCACCAGACTACGAATCTGGGGGTTGGAGGTTCGAGTCCTTCCGGGTGCGCCAGAATTATTGCTGGGTAGGCGACGTTTCCGAGTAGAAAGCGTAGGTCTACAGGCAACGTATAACCAGTCGCGTCACATCAGGCTCTTATACCAACCAGTCTTGCGGCTGACGCTGTGAAAGCAAGCAGCCAGGCGCCTGGCTCGTGCACCATCCTTTGTCGTCTTGGCGATCGCCAAGAAGAGCGGAGGCGGTGAAATCAGGCCGGAGAGGTACAGGCATGGCAAACTCCACTCGTTGCCATGTTGCAGCAGATGCCGAAGGTTTCAGGCATCCCCGTGGAAGTCACAGCCTCGGAGGCCTGGTATCATGTCCGCCTCCTCATTAGAGCATCATCCGATCAACCGGGGTCACCTGTTGGATAAAGATGCTCGCAACATCAAATAGCTAGAGCATTTGCAGTGAGCCCTTGCGAACGGAAAATGCTCTAGCACGTGATAGTCCAGTCCATCACATACCCCCTGCCCGTGGTCCTCGAGGAGCTCACGATAGTGCACCGGATACTTCCGCGAAGCCGCAGAAGGATAGTGCACATGGCCAGATCTGAGTTGACCGGCTCCTCATGTAGAACTTACCGCTGATCGCGCCACCGCTTTCCATTCTGGATGCTCCAGCGGACAAGGAGGATTGGCAGCAATATCCAAAGCACATGGGTGGCCGCGATCACGGCAGGATCTGGCCAGATGACGGCGATCCCGACCCGCAGCAATGCCTCGCCTCCCAGGAACAATGCCCAGATGAGGGTCAGGATCCGTATGCCGCGGCGGAAGGCGGGAGAAGTCCATCGTCCTTCGAACGCGCGCGCGCTTTCCACGTCCGGGCAGGTGGTATCGCGAGCCAGGTAGAACAGGATCGGCCGTCTGGCGACAAGCGACACGGCGAAGGCGAGCGCAAGGCTGCCCGTGATGAAGGACGGACGGATCAGCGCGAACCACGCCGAACCGGACCAGGCAACAGCGGCAAGGCTCAGTGCAGTGGCGGCGATCACCAGGAGGGACAGGGCATTGATCCGGCGACGGACAATCACGCTGATTGCAGCGACAGCGGCGGGGAGGATGGCGGATAGGACCAGCGCTGTCGGTTCTGTGGTCGCAGTGCGCAACAGGAGGTAGCCGGCATAGGGCAGCGCCACGTTCAGCATGACGTCCACAGCTGCCGCCCGCACACCGCTCCCGGTCCGGGTTTTGGGTCCGATGACCCCGCTCATGACCGGTCTCCGACCCAGGCGCCGTGAAATCCGGCGGGCACCCGGTTCGGCAGGTACGCAACCGCCACCGGTCCCGCCGTCAGATCCGTCGCGTCGAGGACAACCAGCTCCGATCCGCCATGCTCCTGTCTGAACACCACTGCCAGCAGCCAACCATCACCCTCGTCCGGGCCGCGGGGCGCGAACACCGGCTCCGAGACGGTGTCTCCAGGCGGCAGGCGATAAAACCGCTCCTCACCGGTTAGATCATCGCGGTGGCAGAGGCCTTCGGAGATCCTGAAATACCCGTGCCTGTTGCGGCATCCCGCCACGCGCTCGTCGATGCGCGGGAACTCGCCGGGCGTCGCGCTCAGAGACCGGCTCACGACGGCGGGCGAGGCATCAGCCAAGGTGATGCTCCAGCGCCGCAGGTGAGCGGGAGGACTGGCCGCGGGCACGCCGGCGGGACCCGGAAAGAACGGTGGCGCATCCGAGAGCATCAGGTCGATGCAAAGGGTGTCGTCCTCGTCCCAGGCGTTCATCACGTGGAAGGCGAAGCCCGGGCCGGCTCGAAACCAGCGTAGGCCGTCCGTGCTGCGTTTGCGGTCCATGACGCCGAGGAATGCGCCGCGCTCTGGCTCCCACCGGAACCCCCCTTCCCCGTCGAAGACCAAGGGGAACAACGGGATGGCAATCCGCCGTCCGGTGACCGCGAAGTCGTGCACCATGGCGGCATAGGGTGCCTCCGCGGTCCGCAGGCGCTCCGGCAAGCCAGCGCTCGAGATCTCTCCCGTCCACAGCGTTGGGCTGACAAGACCTCCTACGCCATAGCCGAAGCAGACGAGCGCGCCGGTCGCCGGGTCCCGCTTTGGATGCGCGGTAAACGGACCCGGTGGAAGGGATCCGGCGAAATCTTCCTCTCCGACCGTGGCCAGCGTCGCGGGATCAAACACGACGGGTAGGTGTCGTTCCTCCAGCGCCATCAGCCGGCCCGCATGCGAGACGACGTTCGTGTTCGCCACACTGCCGGATAGACCCGTTTCAGCACACCCGTTCGCCTGTGCCCAGGCCTTCGTCCGGATCCAGCGGTTTGCGTAGGTGACGCCACCTGAGCCGATGGTGAAGGCATGGACCATGCCATCACCGACAAACCAATGGGCCGCCGGATCGGGCCGGCACGGGTTCGGACCGTTGCGGAACAGCGTGCCGGCTAAGCCTGCCGGTATCCGGCCGGTGACTGGCACCGGGACAGGCTGCCGCTCCGTGTCGACCGGCATACGGTTGTCGAACTGCATCTGACAGCCTTTCTATACACTGTATAGAATGACCATAGCTGCCACGGCGTCGTCTGTCCAGTGTAAAGTTTTGGTCGCTGTCTCGTTCTGGAAGTGTTAGTTGTCTGCGATGTCGCGCCCATATCATCACGGCGATCTTCCCGCGTCCCTGCTTCGCGAGGCGGAGATGATCCTTAAAACGGAAGGCCTGCCTGCGCTGACCTTGCGTGCCGTCGCGCGCCGGGCCGGTGTTTCCCACATGGCACCCGCACCGCATTTCGGTGACCTGGCCGGCTTACTGAGCGAGCTGGCTGCTCTCGGCTACCAGCGCTTCAACCGCATGCTGTCGGAAGCTCAAGCCAACCCCGGCGGCCGCTTGCTCGCCGCCGCAACGGCTCACGCCTATATCCGATTTGCCCGGTCCGAACCTGCGATGTTTTTGCTCATGTTTCGCTCCGAACGGCTGGACTTCACCCGACCTGCGTTGGCTGAAGCAGCGCTCGGGTCCTCGCGTCTACTGAAACGGAGCGCTGAAGAAGACGAAGGCCATGGCGTTGCCGCGATCGGCCGAGCGATCGGCAACTGGTCCATCGTGCATGGCTTTGCCATGTTGTTGATCGATGGACGCCTGGCGGAAGCCCTTTCCGCACCAGGCATGGACGGGCAGGTCGATGTTCTCCTCGATGCGGCGCTGAAGGCATGAACAGCTGGGCTGCCGGGCGCGCCGCATCGGACGTTCATACCAACCAGTCCTGCGGCTGGCGCAGTGAAAGCAAGCAGTCCCTTTTTGAAAAAAGGAGCAAAACTTTTGCGTCCCGCGCATCTGCAGCAGCCAATTGCCTCAGGATCAATCGAAACGTTTGAGCCTGCGCAGGAAGCAAAAGTTTTTTGCTTCTTTTTTTCAAAAAAGAAGGCCTTGCTTGCCCAACACCAATCTCAAAGCGGGTTGGTATTACTGCTTCAGCGTTGCACCAAAATAATGACATCCAAACAACCATCGAAATGAGTGCTGTCGGGCGATCACCGTAGCGTACTATCGGGCCCATCGACTGGCCGTTCCGATAGACGTCGAATGTTGCCGAACGTCCGAGCCGCCGGGCTGCAACATCACCGGCGGATGCGCGTCCTCGAAGACGATCCGCGGCGCCGCCTCTCCGACGCAGACCGGCCCGAGAAATCATCGCCGCGTCGCCGTCCAGAGGCGGTGCGCGTTGGCGCACAGGCTCAGCCAGCCCGGCAGATCCACCAGCCCCGCCTCTTCGGCCGGCGCCAGCCGGTCCAACCGCCCGTGGAACAAGCCATGCTCCAGCTGCTCCACCGCGCCGGACGGCATGCCGGGTGCCGTATCGACATAGAGCAGGCTGTTCGGGCCGAAACTGCGCAGGCAGGCGAGCAGCGCGCGCGCCTGACTGGCGGTGGTCTGTCCCGGCCGCTGAAAGACGAACACCAGCGCGCCCGCGTGCAGCCACTCACGGAAGTGCCTCCCCAGGAAGCGCAGCCGGGCGCCATGCTCCGCACGCACCTGCGCGGCCGACGAGCCCGATGTGGAGCGGAACGTATGCAGGCCGATGCGGTAGCGATCGTCGTACACCAGGAATTCCGTGCCGCCGTTGCCGGCCGGAACCGTGCGCACCACCACATCCTCGCCCACGCCGTCGAAGCCGCGATGCAGCCCCGCCAGCAGGTCGTCCAGCGTGATGCCGGCGAAACGCAGCAGGCTGTCACGTTCGGCTCCCACATGCCGCTGCATCAATCCGAACTCGCAATTATGCCCCAGGCTCTGGAAGCACAGCGCCAGGTCGCGCGGTGCCAGCCCTGTCGCCGCTTCCACCGCCTGCATCATCGCGTCGCGCTCCGCCGGCCACACGAGCGGCGGCAGCACGGTCACGTCGGCCACGGGCGCGACCGGCATCGAAAGCACACGCAGCGAGCGCAGGCTGAAGCCCAGCACGCGTCCGTCCTGCGGGTTCACGCCGAGAGCCGCCGGCGACCGCGCCTCCGCGTGGCGTAGCACCACCTCCATGTGCCCGTCCGGCCGCAGCGCGCGCGCCGGCACACGCCAGGCCACCGTGCCCTCGCCGCGCAGCCGTTCGTCCGCCACAGGGTGCCCGTTCACCGCGACGGCCAGATGCTGCGCCTCCAGCCGGCCGGGTACCACGAACGGGTTCAGCGCCAGTTCGAGCAGGATTTCCCCGTGGGCCTGCACGGCGAATCGCAACCGGCTGCCTTGGCCCACGGACCAGGTGAACCCATCTTCCGGTGCTGCGAAACCGTCCTGCTGGCACGCGAGGCTGTTGCCGTGGCGGCCGAAGGTGAGGCTGGCGGCAACATGCATCAAGGCAAGCGGCCCCGCAGATGCACAAGTCGGAGACGCTGACGCGAAGCCCCACCGCCGACACGACAGGGAAGCAAAAGTTTTTTGCTTCTTTCTTTCAAAAAAGAAGGCCTTTATTCCTTACCAGGTGGTGCTCCCGCGTGACGGTCTTCATAGGCAGCGAAATCTACCGTCATTCCACCTACGGCAACACCCATCCGCTGGCTGTCCCGCGCGTCTCCACCGTCATCGACCTCTGCCGCAGCCTGGGCTGGCTGGGCGATGCCGATTATCGCGAAGCGCCGATGGCGACGCCGGCGCAGGTCTGCCGCTTCCATGATCCCGGCTACATCGACGCGCTGCGCCGCGCCGAAGCCACCCAGGCGGTCAGCGACGCGGAGCGCGCGCGTTATGGCATCGGCGCAGAGGGCAACCCGGTGTATCCGGAGATCTACCGCCGCCCGATGACCTCCGCCGGCGGCGTGCTGCTGGCCGCCAGCCTTACCGCCGATGGCGGCGCCGTCTATTGCCCGGGCGGCGGCACGCATCACGGCCGCGCCGCGCGGGCCTCCGGCTTCTGCTACCTGAACGATCCGGTGCTGGGCATCCTGGCCTGGCTGGACCAGGGCCTCACGCGCGTCGCCTACCTGGACATCGACGCGCATCACGGCGACGGCGTGCAGGACGCGTTTGCCGGCGACTCTCGCGTACTGACCATCAGCATACACGAGCAAGACCGCTGGCCGCGCACCGGCCGCGCGCAGGACCGCGCCGGCGGCAGCGCGCGCAATTTCCCGGTGCCCGCCGGCTTCAACGACACTGAGATGCGCGTGCTGCTGGAAGACGCGGTGCTGCCGCTGCTGGCCGCGCACCGCCCGCAGGCGCTGTTCCTGCAATGCGGCGCGGACGCGCTGGAGGAAGATCCGCTCAGCCGTCTGGGCCTTTCCAACAACGCGCACTGGGGCGTGGTGCGCGCCGTACGTGGCGTGGCCCCGCGCCTGATCGTGACCGGCGGCGGCGGCTACAACCCGTGGTCCGTGGCGCGCTGCTGGGCCGGCGTATGGGCCGTGTTGCGGGACCTGCCGGTGCCCGCTCGCCTGCCGCCGGACGCCGAGGCGCTGCTGCGCACGCTGCGCTACAACCGCGCCGCCGGCCGAAACCCACCGGAGCACTGGTTCACCACCTTGCAAGACAGTCCGCGCGAAGGGATGGTGCGGCCCGAAATCCGGGCGCTCGCCGCCCGCGCCCTGGAGGACGACCCATGAAGTTGCGCACCCTGCTGCTGGCGGCATCGCTGGCCTGCCCCGTGGCCGCCACGGCCGAGCCCACCGGCCCGCAGCCCAGGCTGCCGACGCAAAAGTTGACCATCATCGGTAACGCCGGCGTAAGGCATGTCTTCGACGTGGAGGTTGCCACCACGCCGGAAGAGCAGGAGGTGGGCGAAATGTTCCGCACCAACATCCCGGCCGGCAGCGGCATGTTCTTCGACTGGGGCCAGCCGCGCGACGTGCCGATGTGGATGAAGAACTGCCCCGTCCCGGAAGACATGGTCTTCATCGGCGAGGACGGGAAGATCTCGCACATCGCGGAGAACACGGTGCCTGAAAGCCTGGCACAGATCCCGTCCGGGGGGCCGGTGCGTGCTACGCTGGAGCTACAGGGTGGCCTGACGGCTAAGCTGAACA
>CAXUOA010000042.1:13803-14132 GCA_964252625.1 uncultured Acetobacteraceae bacterium
TAGGCAAGGCCTTCTTTTTTGAAAAAAAGAAGCAAAAAACTTTTGTCCGGCTGTCGCGGACTTTTCAACGGGCGCGCGACAGCGGAGCAAAAATTTTTTGGTTCTTTTTTCAAAAAAGAACTGCTTCCTTTCTTCCCGAAGGTCCCATGCCCGCGCTGACCGGCCTGACGATCATCGAGCTCGCCGGCCTGAGGCCAGCTCCCTTCGCCGGCATGATGCTCGCCGACCATGGTGCCACGGTGATCCGCGTGCGTGGCGCCGGTGCTCTCGCTGGCCGAGGCGCCGGAGCATCCGCATAACGCGGCGCGGGGCACGTTCGTGGCGGCGGG
>CAXUOA010000043.1:0-14099 GCA_964252625.1 uncultured Acetobacteraceae bacterium
CCGGTGTGGCGGGCTTCCGCCTGCTGGGCTTGCCGGCCATTCCCACCGGTCTGCTTCCAAGCTTCTTTGCGGCCTTGCGCGACGCGCTGCCTGACGCGTTGCTGCTCCCGTGGACCCCCGGCATGCCGCGGGAGGCGGTGCTTGGCCTGCGCGGGCGCGGTGCGGATGGCGTCTTCGCCTCCCTGCCGTGGTGGGACGGGCGGGCGGACTGGTTGTGGGAGGAGGCGGCCGACCTCATGGCGGTGGCGCCGCTAATCGGGTTGGACGGCGCGCCGCAGGGCCCGGGCCACGCGACGGCTTCCGCCACCCATACCGCGCCCGGTCTGGCCGCCGTGATCGGCCAGGGCTGGCTGCACGTTCCCGCCTTGCATGACGTTGCGCCAGCTGAACGCGGCGGTGGCCGGCGCCCCTGCGCTTGCGTCGCGGATGCCGGCGCGGCTCCCTTTAGGCGAGGCCGGTCCGGTGATCGGCTTGCTGCGGACCGATGGCGGTGTGTTGCGCCAGGCCACACGGGCGGTCCTGGCCCTGGTCAACACCGATGCGCAGCTTCAGTTGAGCGTAAGCGGCGCGGCCGTGCTGACCGCGGCAGGCGGGGCGTTCGGCGTGTTCACGGACTCCGATGGCGCCTGCCTCGCGCCGGAGAGCTTGGTGAGCCTGCCGCCGGGCAGCAGCAGGCTGTTCGCCGCCCAGGCGCATCCGGCCGTGCCGGTGGGCGGACGGGCGGTGGCCGCCGCAGCGACCACCGCGGCCGCGGGCGCAAGGCTCGCGATCGAGAACCCGCAACCCTGTGTGGACGAAGGCCGCCACGCGGTGAAGGCGACTGCCGGCGCGGTGATCGCGGTGACGGCGGACGTGGTGTTCGACGGCCACGACAAGATCGCCGCCGCCTTGCGCTGGCGCGTCCCGGGTGCCGAAGACTGGCGGGAGGCGGCGATGCGGCCGCTGGGCAATGATTCCTGGACGGCCGAGATGCCGCTGGCGGGTATGGGCCGTCATGAATACGTCGTGCTGGCCTGGAAGGATCGCTGGGCCACCTTCCACGACGAGCTGACGAAGAAATCCGCCGTGGGTTTGCGGGTGACCCTGGAGCTTGCCGAGGGTGAGGCGGTGGTGCGCGAGGCCGCCGCCCAGGCAGCAGGCGGCACCGCCGGTGCGGCGTTGCGCGATACGCTGGCCGGGCTGACCGGGCTGGACGAGGCAGCCCGCACGAAGGCGCTGCTGGCCCCTGCGCTGGCGGCACTGATGCGGCAGGCGGATCCGCGGCCGTTCAAGGTGGAGACGCCGGCCATCCTGGTCGACGCGGAACGCGCGCTGGCGAGCTATGCAAGCTGGTACGAGATCTTCCCGCGCAGCATGAGCGACGACCCGGCCCGGCACGGCAATTTCGCCGATGTGGAGCGCCATCTGCCGCGCATACGCGACATGGGTTTCGACGTGCTGTATTTCCCGCCGATCAGCCCGATCGGCCGGACCAACCGCAAGGGGCGCAACAACACGCTGACGCCGGCCGCGGACGATCCGGGGAGTCCCTACGCCGTGGGCTCGCCGGAAGGTGGACACGACGCGCTGCACCCCGAACTCGGAACGCTGGCGGACTTCCAGCACTTGCAGCAGGCGGCGTCGGCCCAGGGCCTGGAGCTGGCGATCGACTTCGCCATCCAGTGCTCGCCGGATCACCCCTGGCTGAAGCAGCACCGCGGCTGGTTCGACTACCGGCCGGACGGCACCATCCGCTACGCCGAGAATCCGCCAAAGAGATACGAGGACATCGTCAACGTCGATTTCTATGCCGAGGATGCGGTGCCCGGACTATGGGTGGCGTTGTGTGACGTGGTGCTGTTCTGGTGCGAGCAGGGCATACGCATCTTCCGCGTCGACAACCCGCACACCAAGCCGTTCCCGTTCTGGGAGTGGATGATACGCGAGGTGCGCACGCGCTACCCGGAGGCGATGTTCCTGGCCGAGGCGTTCACCCGGCCGAAGATCATGTACCGGCTCGCCAAGGTCGGCTTCTCGCAATCCTACACCTACTTCACGTGGCGCGACGAGAAGGCGGAGCTGGAGGAATACCTCACCGAGCTGGACGCAGCACCGGCGCGTCACATCTTCCGGCCGCATTTCTTCGTCAACACGCCGGACATCAATCCGGTGTTCCTGCAGGGCTCGGGACGAGGCGGGTTCCTGATACGCGCCGCACTTGCCGGCACGCTCTCCGGGCTGTTCGGCGTCTATTGCGGGTTCGAGCTGTGCGAAGCCGCGGCAGTGCCGGGCAAGGAGGAGTATCTCGACAGCGAGAAATACCAGCTGCGCGCCTGGGACTGGAACCGGCCGGGCAACATCGTGGCGGAAATCACCGCGTTGAACAGCATACGCCGGCGCAACCCGGCGCTGCAGACACATCTCGGGGTCAGCTTCCTGGCCGCGGCGAACGACCAGGTGCTGTTCTACGAAAAGGCCACGCCGGACCGGTCCAACGTCGTGCTCGTCGCCGTCAGCCTGGACCCGCATCACGCGCAGGAGGCCGACATCGCGCTGCCGCTGTGGTCCTGGCGCATTCCCGAGGATGGTGGCCTCGTGATGGACGACCTGCTCGCCGGCACATCCGCCGTGTGGCACGGCCCGAATCACCGCGTCCGGCTGACGCCGGAGCAACCTTATGCCATATGGCGCGCGCAGCCTGCCGCCTGAACGGCGCCGGCCCCTGGCCGCACGCTGCCTGACCGATTGAAACCCCGCCCAACATCGCATACGGACCACCGATGAACGTTCAGACACACGCGCCCGCGCCCGAGGACCCGCTCTGGTACAAGGACGCGATCATCTATCAGCTGCACCTGAAATCCTTTTTCGACGCCGACAATGACGGCATCGGCGACTTCAAGGGTCTGATCGACAAGCTCGATTACATATCCGAGCTCGGCGTGACCGCGATCTGGATGCTGCCGTTCTATCCCTCGCCGCGACGCGACGACGGCTACGACATCGCCGATTACCGTGGCGTGCACCCCGATTACGGCACGTTGGCCGACGTGCGCCGCTTTATCGAGGCGGCGCACGAGCGGGATATACGCGTGATCACCGAGCTCGTGATCAACCACACCAGCGACCAGCACCCGTGGTTCCAGCGCGCGCGCCTGGCGCCGCCGGGCTCACCGGAGCGTGAGTTCTACGTGTGGTCCGACGACGACGACAAATACGCCGGCACGCGGGTGATCTTCCTGGACACCGAGAAATCCAACTGGACCTGGGACGACGAGGCGAAGGCGTATTTCTGGCACCGCTTCTACTCGCACCAGCCCGACCTGAACTTCGACAATCCGGCGGTGCTCGACGAGGTGCTGTCCGTCATGCGGTTCTGGCTCGACATGGGCATCGACGGCCTGCGCCTGGACGCCGTGCCCTATCTGGTGGAGCGCGAAGGGACCAACAACGAGAACCTCTCCGAGACGCATGACATACTCAAGCTGATACGCGCCGAGCTGGACCGCCACGCACCGGGACGCATGCTGCTGGCCGAGGCGAACCAGTGGCCGGAGGACGCACAGCAATATTTCGGCGACGGCGACGAGTGCCACATGTCGTTCCACTTCCCGCTGATGCCGCGCATGTATATGGCGATCGCACGCGAGGACCGTTTCCCGATCACCGACATCATGCGCCAGACGCCGGCGATACCGGCGAACTGCCAGTGGGCCGTGTTCCTGCGCAATCACGACGAGCTGACGCTAGAGATGGTGACCAGCGCCGAGCGCGACTATCTGTGGGAGACGTACGCGAGCGACCGGCGGGCGCGGATAAACCTCGGCATCAGGCGGCGGCTGGCCCCCCTGCTGGAGCGTGACCGCCGCCGCATCGAGCTGATGAACGGGTTGCTGCTGTCCATGCCGGGCACGCCGGTGATCTATTACGGCGACGAGCTGGGCATGGGCGACAACATCCATCTCGGCGACCGCGACGGCGTGCGCACGCCGATGCAGTGGTCGGTGGACCGCAACGGCGGGTTCTCCCGCGCCGACCCGGCCGCCCTGGTGCTGCCGCCCATCATGGACCCGATCTACGGGTTTCCCGCGGTGAACGTGGAGAGCCAGGCGCGCGACCAGCATTCTTTGCTGAACTGGATGCGCACCATGCTGGCGGTGCGCCGCCAGCACCGCGCGTTCGGCCGCGGCACGCAGCGTTTCCTCTACCCCGGCAACCGCCGCATCCTGGCCTACCTGCGTGAACATGCCGACGAGCAGGGCGAAGAGGTTCTGCTCTGCGTCAGCAACCTTTCCCGTACCGCCCAGGCGGTCGAGCTGGACCTCTCGGCGTTTTCCGGGCGCACGCCCATCGACATCGTCGGTGGCAACGCCTTCCCGCCCGTGGGGCAACTTTCCTACCTGCTGACGTTGCCGGCGTACGCCTTCTACTGGTTCTCGCTGGTCCCGGAAGCTGCCATGCCGTCACGCGGCGGACAGGTTTCCACGCCGCTGCCGGAATATGCGACGATCGTGCTGCGCCAGGACATACTCGAGATCCTGCAGCCGACAGGCCGCGCCATACTCGAGCGTGAGGTGCTGCCGGCCTATCTGCAGAAACGCCGCTGGTTCGCGTCCAAGGGCGAAAAGCTTACGGCCGTGAAGCTGGCCTATGCGGTCAAGCTCGGCGAAGGTTTGCGGGCGTCCCTGCTGACGGAAGTGGAGGCCGAGATCGGCGATCGCGTGGAGAGCTACGCCTTGCCGCTGGGCATCTGCCGTGACGACCATGTCAGCGGGCCGCTGACGCAGCAACTCGCGGTGACGCGCGTACGCCGCGCCGCCGAGGTCGGCTACCTTACGGATGGCTTCGCGCTGGATGCCTTCACCCGCAACGTGATCGACGCCATGCGTGCAGAGCGTCGGCTGGGTTTCACCGGCGGACGCCTGCAGTTCTCCAAGACGCCCTTGCTGGACGATCTGGGCCTGGCTGACGACTTCCACATACAACGGCTCTCCGCCGAACAGTCCAACAGCTCGCTCATCGCCGACGAAAAGCTCGTCCTGAAGATCGTGCGCAAGGTGCTGGCGGGCCGCCATCCGGAAGCCGAAATGACCGGCTATCTCACGGCGCGCGGCTTTGCCAACATCGCGCCGCTGCTCGGCGAAGTGGTGCGGGTCGACGATGCCGGCGTGCAGCACACGGTGATGCTGGCGCAGGGCTTCGTGCGCAACCAGGGCGACGCGTGGGAGTGGACGCTGGACTACCTCAAGCGGGTGTCCGCGGACATATCCGGCAGTGACGATACGGCGGCGTTCGAGGATGCGCTGTCCGGCTATCTTTCGCTGGCCACGGCGATAGGCAAGCGCCTGGCGGAGATGCACGAGGTTCTGGCAGGCGAGACGGATGACCCGGCGTTCTCGCCGGAGCCGGCCGATACAATTGCCGTGCATGTCTGGGCGGACGGCGTGGTCGAGCAGATCGATCTGGCCGTGCAAGCCTGCCAGCGTATCACGGACTGGCCCGACGAAGCGACGCACACGCTCGCGGGCGACTTCATGGCGCATGCCGACGATTTGCGTGTCGCGGCCCGGCGTCTCTCCGCCGCGGCCGCTGGGATGGCCACGCAGATGCGCGTGCACGGGGATTTTCATCTGGGCCAGATACTCGTCACGCCGGGTGACGCGACCCTCATCGACTTCGAGGGCGAGCCCGCAAAGACGATGGCGCAGCGGCGCGCGAAATCCTCGCCGCTGCGTGACGTGGCTGGATTGCTGCGCTCCTTCGACTACGCGGCCGCCAGTGCATTGGCGGGCCGTGTGCCGGTATCGGGCCATGCGGTCGAACGGCAGGCCAATCTGGTGGAGTCATTCAGGCAGACCGCAGGCCGCGCCTTTCTCGAAGCCTACAGGAGCGTGTTGCATGTATCCCCCAGGCCGTGGGTGGACAAACAAGCGGAGCAGACGCTGCTCGACCTCTTCCTGCTGGAAAAGGCGGCCTATGAAATACGCTATGAGGCAGCAAACCGCCCCGCCTGGATAGGTATTCCGCTTGCGGGTCTCGCGCGCGTTTCCGCCCGCTTCCTGGAAGAGAGCCGTGAGAATGTCTGAAACGCTTGTGGCAACCGGCGCGCCGGCCCGTGACGACGTCGCGGCGATCGTGCAAGCCACGCATGGCGACCCGTTCGCCGTGCTCGGCCCGCATCCTGTGGATGGGGGTATCGCAGTGCGTGCTTTCCTTCCAGGCGCGGCAAGTGTCGACATCCTGGCCCGTGGTGATGGCCAGGTTCTGGCCCGGATGTCGCAGGTGGACGAGGCCGGCTTCTGGAACGGCGTGTTGCGCGAAGACGCGCCCTACCGGTTCCGCATCGCTTACGGACAGGCCGTCATCGAGACGGAAGATCCGTATAGTTTTGCGCCGCTGCTGGGCGAGATGGACATTCATCTGCTGGCGGAAGGGCGTCATCGCGACTTCGCACGGGTGCTGGGCGCGCATGCCGTTCGCATCGGCGGTGTCGAGGGCGTGCGTTTCGCGGTTTGGGCGCCCAACGCACGCAGGGTTTCGGTTGTCGGCAGCTTCAACCTTTGGGACGGACGGCGGCACCCGATGCGGCTGCGGCACGGGCCGGGCGTGTGGGAGCTGTTCATCCCGCGGGTAACACCGGGAGCGGTGTACAAATACGAGATCGTGGGCCCTGACGGGACTACCTTGCCGTTGAAGGCCGATCCTGTCGCACAGCAGACGGAACGCCCGCCTGCCACCGGCTCGATCGTGCCGGAACCGTGGGAACCTGTCTGGACGGATGGCGAATGGATGTCCGGCCGTGCCGCGCGCCAAAGTCCTGACGCGCCGGTTTCGATCTACGAGATGCATGCGATGTCCTGGCTTCCGGAATCGCACGTCTCAGACTACGGCTGGGAAGATCTCGCCGACCGTCTGGTGCCCTATCTGCAGCACATGGGTTTCACCCATGTGGAACTCATGCCCGTGATGGAGCATCCATTCGGCGGATCCTGGGGTTATCAGCCCCTCGGGCAGTTTGCGCCTACGGCACGGCTCGGCTCGCCCGACGGCTTTGCCCGTTTCGTGGACCGCTGCCACGCCGCCGGCATAGGCGTGATCCTGGACTGGGTACCGGCCCACTTCCCCACCGACGCACACGGTCTCGCGCGTTTCGACGGCACTGCGCTGTACGAGCACCAGGACCCGCGCGAAGGGTTTCACCGCGACTGGAACACGTTCATCTACAACCACGGCCGCAACGAAGTGCGGGCGTTCCTGATCGGCAGCGCGCTGCATTGGCTGGAGCGGTTCCATGTCGACGGCATACGCGTCGATGCGGTCGCCTCCATGCTGTATCGCGACTACAGCCGGCCGCAGGGCGAATGGGTGCCGAATATCCATGGCGGACGGGAAAACCTTGAGGCGATCGGCTTTTTCCACGAACTGTCGCACGCGATGCGGGACAGGGTGCCCGGCGCGGTGATGATCGCCGAGGAGTCCACGGCTTTTCCGCTCGTCTCGCGGCCGGTCGATGAGGGCGGCCTAGGGTTCGACTACAAGTGGAACATGGGGTGGATGCACGACACGCTGCACTACATGGAAGAGCAGCCGGTGTATCGCCGCTGGCACCACGGCGAGATCACTTTCGGCCTGGTCTATGCATTTTCCGAGCGCTTCGTGCTTCCCCTGTCGCATGACGAGGTGGTGTATGGAAAAGGCTCGCTGATCGGCAAGATGCCCGGCGACGAATGGCAGAAATACGCCAACCTGCGCGCGTATTTCGGATTCATGTGGACGCACCCGGGAAAGAAGCTGCTGTTCATGGGTGGCGAGTTCGCCCAGATCCGGGAATGGAACCACGATGCCGGGCTGGACTGGTTCCTGCTCGACAACCCGATGCATCGCGGCATGCAGTCTTTGCTGGCCGACCTCAACCGTGCCTACCGGGCAAACCGCGCGCTGCACGTCAGGGATACGGAGGAGGCCGGCTTCCGCTGGGTGGTGATCGATGATTCCGAGCAGAGTGTGTTCGCCTATCTAAGGCTGGGCGGGAGCGGAGATCCGCCTGTGCTGGTCGTCTGCAATTTCACGCCGCTGCCGCGTTACGGCTACAGGATCGGCGTGCCGCAACACGGCGCCTGGCAGGAGATCGTCAACACGGATGCGGCCACCTATGGCGGCTCCAACCTCGGCAATGGCGGTTCGGTGGATGCGGACGACCGGGCAAGCCACGGCATGGACGTCTCGCTGTTGCTGACCTTGCCGCCGCTGGCGACCCTCGTCTTGCGGGCGGTCTGATCTGGCAAGGCGCGCGCGGCTCCTGTTGCGGATGCAGCGGCAGAACTTTTCGTGCTTGCGGGACTTAACGCCGTCGGCATCCGGCAGGAAGGCGCCTTTTGACCTCTCGTCGAAGGGCGGTTCTGCCTTCCTGAAGGACCGCACGTGACAGAACATCCCACCTTCGGCCCGGTTCTCCTTGCAGACGGCCAAGCGCGGTTCAGCCTGTGGGCACCGTCGGTACCCGGCGTGTCGCTGCAGGTCGACGATGCCGAGCCTGCGCCGATGCAGGCGCAGGACGGCTGGTTCACCGCGACAACGGCGGCGTCCGCCGGTACCGCCTACCGGTTCGTGCTGCCGGATGGGACGCGCGTTCCCGATCCCGCCTCGCGCGCCCAGTGCCAGGACGTGCATGACGCCAGTGTCGTCGTCGATCCCGACGCGTATGCCTGGAAGACCGCCGGTTGGCGGAATCGTCCGTGGCACGAGGCGGTCATCTACGAGTTGCATCCCGGCGCGTTCGGCGGCTTCACCGGCATACGGGCGCAGCTGCCACGGTTGCGTGCGCTCGGTGTCACGGCTGTGGAGCTGATGCCGGTCGCGGATTTCCCGGGCAAGCACAACTGGGGCTACGACGGTGTGCTCCCTTACGCACCCGACAGCGCCTACGGCACACCGGCAGAGTTGAAGGCTCTGGTGGATGCCGCCCATGCCGAGGGGCTGATGATGTTCCTCGATGTGGTGTATAATCATTTCGGCCCTGACGGTGCCTACCTGCACGCTTACGCAAAGGCGTTCTTCGACGAAGGGGTGCACACGCCCTGGGGCGCGGCGATCGACTTCAAAAAACCCGAAGTGTGCGCGTTCTTTACGCAAAACGCCCTGATGTGGCTTAACGAGTACCGTTTCGACGGTCTGCGTTTCGACGCGGTGCACGCGATCTCGCCACCGGCGTTCCTGCCGCAACTGGCAGCGGCGTTGCGTGAAGGGGCAGACCACCCCGTGCACCTCGTGCTCGAACACGAGGCAAACAAATCCAGCCTGCTTCTTGGTCCGGACGCGAAGCTGTTTGACGCGCAATGGGCGGACGACTGGCATCACTGCCTGCAAGTCCTGCTCACCGGTGAGCAGGAAGGCTACTACGAGAGTTTTGCCGAGCCTGCCGAAAAATTGGCGACCGCGCTTGCCGAAGGTTTCGTGTTTCAGGGGCAGGTGTCGCCGCATCACGGCACCCCGCGCGGTGAACCGTCGGCAAGCCTCGCTTCCACGGCTTTCGTGATCTGCCTGCAGAACCACGACCAGATCGGCAATCGCGCCATGGGCGAGCGGTTGACAGTGCTGGCTGACCCGCAGGCCTTGGCGGCAGCCACCGCCCTGCTGCTCCTCTCACCGTTCATTCCCCTGCTGTTCATGGGCGAAGAGTGGGGCAGCCGCACACCGTTCCTGTTCTTCACCGACCACAACGAGGACCTGGCCAAGCTTGTGCGCGAGGGAAGGCGCCGCGAGTTCGCCCATTTTGCTGCGTTCCAGGACGAGGCGAGGCGGGCGCAGATACCGGACCCGAACGCGCAAACGACGTTTGCAGCGTCCGTGCCGGATCCCGCCGAGGCGGCGCAGGGCGACCATGCGGTCACGCTTGCGCTGCACAAGCGGCTGCTGTCGCTGCGACAGGCCCAAATCGTTCCCGGCATTCCGGGTTGCCGGAGCGCCGGTGCACAGGCGATCGGGGACAAGGCCGTGCGTGCCGCCTGGACTTTGGGCACCGGCGAGACACTGACGATTGCGGCAAACTTCGGGAATACGGCCGTGAACACGGAAGTCTTGCCGGGTGTGCTGCTTTTCAGCACGGCGGCTGCGTCCAACGACGGAACGGTCCCGCCACGCTGCACGATCGTCACCCTGGCCGGGCAACCATGACGGACGCATCTCTTGCCGAATTGGCGGTAGCGGCCGGCATAGCGGCGTCGTGGAAAGACGTGTTTGGTAAAACCCACACTGTCGAGCCGCCGACGTTGCGGGCTGTGCTGTCGGCGCTTGGCTACGCAGCGCAATCTGATTCGGACGTCTCCGACAGCCTGCAGCGGGCACAGGCTGGGGGAAGCGCACTTCCAAAGCTGTTTACGGCCGAGGCGGGCCAGCGTTTTGCCGTTCCGGGCTGCAGCGGCCACTACAGACTGGTTCTGGAAGACGGGCGGGTGTCAGAGGGCATCGCGGAACCGCATACCGACGGCGCGCTCGTTTCCGCTATCCTGGAACCAGGGTATCACACGCTGTCGTTTGACGGGCACAGCACCTGCGTGGCGGTGGCGCCAGCGCGCTGCTTCACACCGCCCGATGCGATGCGGGCGCCGAAGGGCTGGGGACTGGCCGTGCAGCTCTATGCGCTGCGCCGGCCGGGCGATGCTGGCCTGGGCGATTTCGAAGCACTCGGCGCGCTGGCGGCGCCCGCGGCCGCTCTTGGCGCCCAGGCGATCGGCATCTCGCCAGTGCACGCGCAGTTCAGTGCAGATCCCGACCGGTTCAGTCCCTACGCGCCGTCCAGCCGCACGGCGCTGAACGTGCTTCATGCGAGCATAGACCGGCCGAACGCCGCGCTCGCCGCCGGGGACCTGGTCGACTGGCCGGAAGCCTCCAAATTCCGCCTGCGCGCGCTGCGCGAGATGTTCGTCGGGTCGCGCGCCGACGAGGGCGAATGCGCGGCGCTGGACGCCTTTCGCAAGCAACAGGGCGCACGCTTGCAGGCGCATGCGGTGTTCGAGACGCTGCATGGCCACTTCTTCTCGCAGGACACGCAGCTGTGGCACTGGCGATCCTGGCCGGCCGAGTTCCGCACCCCGGACACCCAGGCGGTGCAGGAATTTGCGGCCCAGAACGCCGAGGAAGTCACCTTCCACGCGTGGCTGCAGTTCCGCGCGGATCGCGGCCTGGCTGCGGCACAACAGGCCTGCCGGTCGGCGGGAATGGGCATCGGCATCGTAAGCGACCTGGCGGTGGGCACGGATTCGGGCGGCAGCCAGTGCTGGAGCCGCCAGCGTGAAACCTTGCTGGGCCTGGCTGTCGGTGCGCCGCCCGACCTCATGCAGCGCAACGGCCAGAACTGGGGATTGACGGCGTTCTCGCCCATCGGTCTCGCCGAGAGCGGCTACACCACCTATCGGGAGATGTTGCAGACGGCGCTGGCCCATGCAGGCGGCATGCGTATCGACCACGCCATGGGCCTGAACCGCCTGTGGGTCATCCCCGATGGTGCTACAGGGGCGCACGGCGCTTATCTGGCTTTTCCGGAGACGGACCTGCTGCGCCTGATCAAGCTGGAGTCGCACCGGCATCGCGCAGTCGTGCTGGCAGAGGATCTGGGCACGGTTCCCGAAGGGTTCCAGGATCGCCTGCGTGATGCGGGCGTCGACGGGATGCGCGTGCTCTGGTTCGAGCGTGACACCGAGCATTTCACGCCGCCACGCGCCTGGACTCCGCAGGCTGCGGCCATGACCAGCACGCACGATCTTCCCACGCTCGCCGGCTGGTGGTCGGGCAATGACATCGCGTGGAACGAGAAACTTGGCCAGCTTGCGGATCCCGCGGAAGCCCGCAATCAGCGCGCGGCGGATCGCGCCCTGGTTTGGCAGGCGTTCCGTGACTCCGGCGCAACGGCCGCCGAATGTCCCGCAGAGGACGGGACGGCGGCGTTCGCAGACGCCGCTTGCGTGCATGTCGGAAAAAGTGCCTGCGAGCTGGTGATGCTGCCCGTGGAAGACGCGCTCGGATTGCGCGAGCAGCCGAACCTGCCCGGAACGCTGGATGAACATCCCAACTGGCGTCGCCGCTTGCCGGCTGATGCGAGCGTGCTGCTGGAGCAGGATGCAACCGTGCGTCGCCTGAAAAACCTGGATGCGGCACGCAAGCAAGCCTAGCTAACAGTCCTTTTTGAAAAAAAGACCAAAAGACTTTTGTCTGCCGCATCTGCTGCAACCGACTTTTCTGGAAAGCCGGAGTGACGGATACCGGGGGCAGGCACAATCTTGCTTTTCCTCAAGCGAGAAGGCCCAACTTCTTCCAGACGGAGATCAGACGCGTGGCCATCAAAGACCTGACCGCAACGGCCCGCCTGCAATTCCATAAAGGCTTCACCCTCGATGACGGCGCGGCGCTGGTGCCATATCTGGCCAAGCTCGGCATCAGCCATCTCTACGCCTCGCCCATTTTCCACGCCCGCGCCGGTTCCACCCACGGCTACGACATCGTGGACCACACGGAAATCAACCCGGAACTCGGCGGCATGGAGGCGTTGCGCCGCATGGTGTCGGCTCTGCGTGCGCACAGCATGGGCCTGATCCTGGACGTCGTGCCCAACCACATGGGTGTGGGCGGCGACGACAACGAATGGTGGATGGATGTTCTCGAATGGGGCCGCGCCAGCCCTTACGCCGAGTTCTTCGACATCGACTGGGACCCGCCGGATGCCACGTTGCGCGGCCGTGTGCTCGCCCCTTTCCTGGGCGACGCCTACGGCACCGTCCTTGCCGCCGGTGACCTGACGCTGAACTTCGATCCACAGGACGGCAGGCTGTTTGCCGGCTACTATAACAACCGCTTTCCCATAAACCCGCGCGACTATCCGGCCATATTGCTGTCCGAAGGCGGGCCGCTGGAGGATGTGGCGCGGGCTTTTGCGGACTTGCCGGCGGACCGGACGGCCATGCGGCAAGCAGCCGAGGCTGCCCGCCGCGAGCTGCGCCGCCCGGAACACGCCCAGGCCATAGAAGAAGCCTTGCGCGCCTACGATCCGGCGACCGAACCCGGCCGCGACCATCTGCACCGTCTGCTGGAACGGCAGAATTTCCGCCTGGCCTGGTGGCGCGCGGCATCCGACGAGATCAACTGGCGGCGGTTCTTCGACGTGAACGGCCTGGCCGGCATCCGGGTAGAGAATCCCGCTGTATTCGATGCCACGCACGCGACCATCTTCAAATTGTATGAGGAAGGGCTGATCGACGGCCTGCGCATCGACCACGTCGACGGCTTGGCGGACCCGCGCGGCTACTGCCGCAAACTGCGCCGGCGCATGCAGACCCTGGCGGAACATAGGCCGGCCGAGCTGACCCGGTCGGCCCCGGTGATCTGGGTGGAAAAGATTCTCGCCACCCACGAGCATTTGGCCCAGGACTGGTCCATCGACGGCACCAGCGGCTACGATTTCATGAACGACGCCGCGGCTGTCCTGCATGACGGGCAGGGCGAGGCGGAGATGACCCGCATCTGGACCGAGGCGACCGGCCGCACCGGCGTGTTCGAGGAAGAAGTGATACCGGAGCGCCGGCAGATATTGCGCGAAAGCCTGGCGACCGAACTCTAAGCGACGGCCGTGGCGCTGCACCGCATCGCGCGGCGGGACCTGGTCACGCGTGACTACACGCTGACCGCCATCCACCGGACGCTGACGGAGCTCCTGGCGCATTTCCGGGTCTATCGCATCTATGCCGGCCCGGCCGGCATGAGCGAGGCCGACACGCAGGCGATGGACTGGGCGCTGGCCGGCGCCCGGCGCAGCGTGCGGGCGACCGACCGTCACTTGCTGGGACTGGTCGGCGGCTGGCTGTCGGGCGCCGATCTGCGCCACATTCCCGCCGGCACGCGCCGCCAGGAGCGTCTGCGGGCCATGGTGCGGTTCCAGCAGCTGTCGTCGCCGACCGCGGCGAAATCCACCGAGGACACCGCGTTTTACCGCTACGGCCGTCTGATCAGCCGCAACGAGGTGGGCAGCGAGCCGGCGCAGTTCGCCCTCTCGCCGGCCGCCTGGCACGCGACCGCCAAGGCGCGCCAGCAGCGTTGGCCGCGGGCCCTGCTGGCGACCGCGACCCACGATC
>CAXUOA010000044.1:0-13192 GCA_964252625.1 uncultured Acetobacteraceae bacterium
GCATACCCCTGCGCCGCCGCCTGCTCGCCCCGGCGCGGGCGAACCTCACCTGGCGCAGCGCCACCCTGCGCCACGCCGTACGCGTCTGCCTCGTCACCACGGCGGCACTCGCGGCCACGCTGCTCCGCCACGGCCTCTACACGCACTGGCTCACCATCACCCTGGTGCTGGTCATGCAGCCGTTCTTCGCCACCACCTGGCAGCGCACGCTGGAACGCGTGGCCGGCACGCTGTTCGGCGGCGTGGTGGCCGGCGCGCTGTCCGCCGTCACCCATTCCCGCCTGCACCTCGCCGCTTTGCTGCCGGTGCTGGGCGCCGTGGCGCTCGCCGTCCGCCAGGTCAGCTACGGCGTCTACATCGCCGTCTACACCCCGGTGGTGATCCTGCTCGTCGAGCAGATACGCCCGCACGAGAGCCAGGTAAGCATCGCGCTCGCCCGCGCCGGCTACACCATCGCCGGCGGCCTCATCGCCATACTCGCCAACCTGGTTCTGTGGCCCGCCTGGCAGCCGGCCCAGGTGGCGCAAGACCTGCGCGCCGCCATCACCGCCCACGCCGCCTTCGCCCGCGCCGTCCTGCTGACCGAGGGAGAGGACCTCGCGTTGCGCCGCCGCCAGGCCGGTCTGGCCAGCAACAACCTGGAAGCCTCCCTGCAGCGCGCCATGCACGAACCACGGCGCGGCCAGCGCGACCGCCTGCAGGCCACGCTCGTCGCAGACGGTGCGCTGCGCCGCATCGCCGGCCGCCTCCTCGCCCTCTCGCTCGGCCCGAAGCTGGAAACCGGCAGCGACGCCCGGGCCTGGGTGCCCGCCGCCCTGCTCGCCGCGGCGGACAGGGCGCCGCTTCCCGCCAGGCCGCCATCGGTCACGGACGCCGAGCCGCTGGACCGGCTGGCCCAGCAGGTGGAGCTGCTGAGCGCAGCGCTGGAGGGCAGGCATGTGTAAGAAAAGCCATCGCCGCTCAAACCAGCATCCGGCAATTCCCGCCGATCCCGGATGCAAACAGGCACAAGTCCAGTCCTCCTCATCAGGGAGAGAACTGTTTGCCTAGCTAGCGTTCCCCACGCTACCGTCCGCCCATCCACCGGCCACAAGGTGTGCGCCATCACCACAGTGCTGAAACCCGGTAAGGCATCAGCACCGATCATGATGACAATGGAGCCGGCCACGGCGGCGGCACAGCGGACGAATTTCTACAACACAGATGCGGCAATCGCATCAAACGGCCTGCGACAAGACAGCCAGCAACAAAACGAATCGTTGCGGCTTCGGCAGAGATCGCCGTCAACCGCACGAGACACCGGCGCCTAGCTAATCAGGCAAGTTTGAAACGACTACATCCGGAGCTTTGAGGCGCCACCTGGCCCATGGTATCGGCCAGGTAATAGACAAGCCGAAATGACATCTGCGCATCAGGAGGAACTACAGGTTAACAAAGTAGGATCGAGTGCCTCAACGGGGGGGTTGAGGCACTCGAACAACGAACCGCTCGGCAGATTCCTGAAACAATCCCGGACGCGTCAGGACTACTTGGTGTTCTGCGCCATCGTCAGGTGCTTCTGGAGCGTCGGCTGCAAGTTCTCTGCAAACGCCTTCAGATCCGTGTCCTTGCCGTTTGTCGCCTCGTGCTCGTACAGCTTCAGCATCGTCTCGTGCGCCTTCAGCTGGCCGGCCATGTAGGCGTGATCGAAACCGGCGCCGTCCATACCCTGCAACTTGGCCATCATCTTCTGCTGCGCGGGGCTAGGATCGGTGGGCGGGGTCAGCCCCTTGCTGGTGGCGAGCTGGGCCAGCTTCTGGTTGGCCGGCGTATGGTCGTCGATCATCGTCTGCGCAAACTGCTTGACGCTGCCATTCTGGCTCTTCTGCTGTGCCAGTTGCGCCATCTGCACTTCGGCCGCACCGCCTTGCGCGGCCTTGGTCACGAACTCCATGTCCGCCCTGGACAGCTTGGCCGTGCTGGACGGGATGGGCGTGGCGGGCGCCATGGTTGCGGCAGGCGCAGCGGGGGAAGCGGCCGTGACCGGCGGGGCGCCGGTCTGGGCGAAGGCGGCCGTGGAGGCCAGCAACGGAAACAGCAATGCTGCGGAGAAAGCGAGGTTCGATCTCAAAATCTTGGCTCCTTGAGGACAATGGGCATGTGTGTTGGCCCAGCCTGGACCCAGCCAACGCCCAAGGCCGCCCTGTGTTGCCAACGCGCCTTTCAGGTACGGTGACGGAAGCGTTCCACCGCGGCCACAAGGGCGCGCCGCACGCCGGGCTCCAGTGCCGAGTGGCCGGCGTCCGGAATGATCGTCAGCCGGGCCGCGGGCCAGTGCGCCGCCAGATCGAACGCGGTCACGGCCGGGCACACCATGTCGTAGCGCCCCTGGACGATCTCGCCGGGGATGTGCCCGATGGCGGCCATCTGGCCCAGCAGGCCGCCCGGCGGCAGGAACAACCCGTTTGCGAAGTAATAGGCCTCGATCCGCGCCAGCCCCAATGCGGTGCGGTCGCCGGCAAAGGAGCTGACGGTGTCCGGGCTGGGCAGCAGGGTGCTGCACGAACCCTCGAAGATCGACCAGGCACGTGCGGCCGCCATGTGCACCAGCGGGTCCGGGTCGGTGAGTCGCCTGAGGTAGCTGCCGAGCAGGTCTCCCCGCTCGTCTGGCGGCAGGAAGCCCGCAAAGGCGGAGTGGGCGTCGGGGAACACCTGGGCCAGGCCGTGCAGGAACCAGTCCACCTCCGCCTGCCGGCCGAGAAACACGCCGCGCAGCACCAGCCCCACCACGTGGGACGCCTGCGCCTGCGCGTAGGCCAGCGCGAGAGTGGACCCCCAGGAGCCGCCGAACAGCAGCCAGCGGTCGATGCCGAGGTAAAGCCGAAGCCGGTCGATGTCGCCGACCAGGTGGTCCGTGGTGTTGGCGTCCAGGCTGCCCAGCGGGCGGGACCGGCCGGCGCCACGCTGGTCGAATATGACGATGCGCCAGTGGCGGGGGTCGAAGAAACGGCGGTGCACGGGGCGGGGGCCGGCGCCGGGGCCGCCATGCAGGAACAGCACCGGCCGGCCGCGCGGGTTGCCCACCTGCTCCCAATACATCACGTGCCCGTCGGTCAGCGGCAGGTAGCCGGTTTCGAATGGCCCGATTTCGGGAAACAGGTCGCCGCGTGGCATGGTGGCAATCTATCGGTTGAGGGTTGACGCGGGAAGAAGAGGCGCCGGCAGCTTCTAGGTGTGCAGCGCATCATTTTGCGAAAGGTTTGTGTGATGGGCTGTATCTTGATGGCCGTGGGGGCGCTGGCGGGCGCGGGTGCGGTCGCCATGGCGGCCGCGGCGGCGCATGCCCTGGCCGCGCGGCTGGACGTGCGTGCCATGGCGGCGATGCAGTCCGCCATACAGCTGCAAGGCTGGCACGCGCTGGCACTGGTGGTCACCGGCCTGTGGGTGATGCGCGCGCCGCCGCCGGCACACACGCTGGGTGTGCTGGCAGGCCTGGGTTTCCTGCTCGGCATGCTGCTGTTCTGCGGCGCCATCTACGCCAACCATCTGGGCGGCGTGCATTCCGGCCTCGCCGCTCCCACGGGCGGCATCCTCCTGATCGTGTCCTGGCTGCTGCTGGCGGCCTCCGCCCTGGCCGCAGGACGTACGCTCTGACCGGGGCGGCAGACCATGGCTGGGTGCGCAGCGCCTACCAGGCCGCCGACGGCTTCGCCGACGTGCTGGCCGAGGAGCTGGAGCGCCGCGGCGTGGACGTGCGCGCCTGGCACGGCCTGCTCGCCCTCTCGCCCGACCCGCCGGCACCGGCCGCCTGGGCGCTGAACGTGTGGACGGCGCCACGCGAAATGCCGGTGCCCTCGGTGGGCATGGCGGCCGACGGCCTGCGCGCCATCCAGCGCAACTGGGGCTACCTGCCGTTCGACCATAACAGCCGCGCCGCCCTGATCACCGCCAGGCTGCCGCCGCTACGCCCCAGACCGCTACGCTTTCCCACTGCCGCGCCGACCAGCCATCTCGGCGCCTGGACGCTGCTCGGCTACGACCGCATGCTGGCCAGCCCCACCCAGACCAGCCCTTTCGTGAACGGCGAAGTCGCCTTCGAGGAGGACCGCGTGGGCCCGCCCAGCCGCGCCTACCTCAAACTGTGGGAAGCCTGCACCCTGTGGCGCGCCTGGCCGCAACCCGGCGAGCTATGTCTGGATCTGGGTGCGGCTCCCGGTGGCTGGACATGGGCGCTGGCCAGGCTCGGTGCGCGTGTGGTCGCGGTGGACAAGGCCGCGCTCGACCCGGCGATCGCCGCCATGCCTGGCGTGAGCGTCCGGCAGGAGAGCGCGTTCGCCCTCGATCCTGCTGGCGAGCCGGCGGTCGACTGGCTGTTTTCCGACGTGATCGCCTATCCGTCGCGGTTGCTGACGCTGGTGCAGGCCTGGATCGCCAGCGGGCGGGCGGGACGTATCCTGTGTACGCTGAAGTTTCAGGGAGCGACGGACCATGCGGCGGCTGAAGCGTTTGCGGCTATACCGGGTGGGCGGGTGTTGCACCTGTTCCACAACAAGCATGAGCTGATGTTCTTGTGGCAGCGCGGGTGAAGGCAGGCCTTCTTTTTTGAAAGAAGAAGCAAAAAACTATTGGCTCCCACAAACAAGTTATCTTCTGACGGGAATTTTGGATGCTCACCAGGACAGCAATCTACGAAGGCAAGATACACGCCGGGCAGGAGGAGGAATTCTTTCGCCGCGTGCGGGAGGAGCTGGAGCCGCTATGGCGCAGGTTTCCCGGCGTGCTCGCCGTGCGCGTGCAACGTATGCTGTCGGCCGACCCGGATGCGCGTCCGATCGCGATGATCCTGGAAATGGATTTCGCGGACATGGCGGCGATCGAGCGCTGCATGGCGTCGCCGATCCGCCCGGAATCGCATGCGGCGACCGTCGCGGTCATGAAGTTGTTCGACGGCGGCTTCTATCATCTGGTTGCCGACGCGACGGTGCTTTGAGGCAGGGTTTTTCTTGGTGACAGGAAGAAAGGCCTTCTTTTTCGAGAAAAAGAAGCAAAAAGCTTTTGCTCCGTTGTCGCCGGCATTTGAGCGGCACGCGACCAGCACGGACAGAGTTTTTGGTTTTGAGAAAGGACTGCCTGTCTGAGAGGCAGGGTCGGTGTCGGACGGTCCGGCTGCCGCGTGCGTGAGCTTCGGCGCACGGCAGCACGGACCATGACGCACGCTTCAACGATACGTGTCGAGAGCGGCGACCTTGCTCTCACTGTGGACCGCGCGGGTGCGCGTGCGCGCGGCGAGAACAGCTTCACCCTGCAGCGTCGCGCGGGCGCGGCAGGCTTGCATGTCGGTCATGGTGGCGAGATCACGCGTGTCCGCCTCGCCACAAACCTGTCGCACAGCCTGGTGCAGGCGCGCGTGCAGGATGGCATCGCCCGAACTGCTTCCGGCTTCGATGCCTTGCAGGCTGAGAGTCGAGGAACTCACATCGGCCTGATCGGCCAGACATGGCGACGCGGCCGTGATGAGAACGAACGAAAGGGCTGCTGCTAGGTGTGACATCATGTGCTCCTGTCCCGGTGTTTCGGCGGCCCGGCGCGCCTGATTTGCGACGCTGCGCCACTCGAGAAGACGATTGCACGTGCTGTGCCAACGCAGTAAATAATTGATTATGCTGGCTAATAGAGCTAGGCCGCGTCGGCGGAATTGGGTGCTCTGAGTAAGCTCGCCAGAACCTGGCTATTCTGAGCACATCCGGGCGAAATCGGTTAAAGAAGCGGATCGGCTTGCGATGGCGGGGGGGTCAATACCGTTTGTAACGGAACTGCTGTGCCGCCCGGCCGGCTTGGAGAGCACTCGGCCGATCTGGACGGCATAGGCAAGGCGGCCGTGCATGACGACCTTGCCTGCCGCCAGGCCAGCCATCTCCGCCCGTCGGCTACGTTGCGCCCAAAGCCCCGCATCCCTAACTTTCCACCATGCCGACCCCACCCGACACCCTGCGCATCGCGTTGGCACAGCTCAACCCGCATGAGGGCCAGATCGACGCCAACTTGGCCCAGCTCCGCGTCGCCCGCGCGCAAGCCGCTGCCCTGGGCGCGGACCTGGTCGTCACCCCGGAGTTCTCCATCGCCGGCTACCCGCCGGAAGACCTCGTGCGCAAAGCCGCCTTTGTCACCGATTGCGAAGCGGCACTTGCGGCGCTGGCGCGCGACACCGCAGACGGCGGCCCCGGCCTGATCGTGGGCGGCCCCTGGCAGGATGGGCACGCGATCTACAACGCGGGCTTCGTGCTGGATGGCGGCCAGATCACCGCGCGGCGCGCCAAGCACGAGCTGCCGAACTACGGCGTGTTCGACGACAAGCGCGTGTTCGACGCGGGCCCGGCACCCGGCCCGGTCGTGTTCCGCGGCGTGCGTATCGGCCTGATGATCTGCGAGGATTGGTGGTTCCCCGCCGTCAGCGAGACGCTGGCGGAGACCGGCGCCGAGCTGCTGCTGTCGATCAACGGCTCCCCTTTCGAGGCGGACAAGGCCGGTCGCCGCGTGCAGCTTGCAGTCGCCCGCGTGGTGGAGACGGGGCTGGCCTTCGTGTTCCTCAACCAGGTGTGCGGGCAGGACGAGCTGGTGTTCGACGGCGCCAGTTTCGTGCTGAACCCGGACCGCAGCCTGGCCTGTGTGATGCCCTCCTTCCTGCCGGCGCTGCACGTGACCGACTGGCACCGCGAAGACGGACGTTTCGTGTGCACGCCCACCGCACTTCCCCCCGCGCCGCCGCCCGAGGAGCTGACCTATCGCGGCCTGTGCCTCGGCCTGGCCGACTACGTGAACAAAAACCGCTTTCCCGGCGTCCTGCTCGGCCTGTCGGGCGGCATCGACTCTGCCCTGTCCGCCGCCATAGCCGTGGACGCACTGGGGCCCGACCGGGTGCGCGCCGTCATGCTGCCCAGCCCCTATACCAGCCAGCACAGCCTGGACGATGCCGCGGAATGCGCGCGCCTGCTCGGCATACGCATAGACACGGTGCCGATCACGCCGGCGATGCAGGCCGCCAACACTGCGCTGGCACCGCTGTTCGCCGGCCTGGCCGACGACATCACCGAGGAAAACATCCAGTCCCGCGCGCGCGGTCTGCTGTTGATGGCGATGAGCAACAAGTTCGGCCACATGCTGCTGACGACAGGCAACAAGAGCGAGATGTCCGTAGGCTACGCCACGCTGTACGGCGACATGTGCGGCGGCTATTCGGTGCTGAAGGACGTCTACAAGACCACGGTGTTCGCGCTGAGCACCTGGCGCAACGCGCACCGGCCGGAAGGAGCGCTTGGCCCGGACGGCCCGGTGATGCCGCAGCGCGTGATCACCAAGCCGCCAAGCGCGGAGCTGAAGCACGACCAGACCGACCAGGACAGCCTGCCACCGTACGAGGAGCTCGATGCGATACTCGCGGGTCTCGTCGAGGGCGAGAAATCCGTGTGCGACCTGGTGCAGGCCGGGTTCGACCGCGACACCGTGGTGCGTGTGTGGAAGATGCTGGACCGCGCGGAATACAAGCGCCGGCAGGCGCCGCCCGGGGTGAAGATCACGTCGCGCGCGTTTGGGCGGGACCGGCGGTATCCTATAACGAATGGGTATACGGGGTTGGTGGCTTGAGGCAGGAAGCAAGGCCTTCTTTTTTGAAAAAACTTTTGTTCGTGCTGTCGCGGCATGCTGACGCGCCTGCTTTTCGTCGGACAGTCCGCGACAGCGCAGACAAAAGCTTTTTGCTTCTTTTTCTCGAAAAAGAAGGCCTTGCTTCCTCCCTCGAAAGCCACTCCACGAATGTCTGACATCTTCGCCCCCGAAGGCGGCTGGCGCGTCCGCATCCTGGACATGTCCGGCGGCGCCGAAGACAACATCGTCGAAGACGTCAAGGGTTTCCCCACGCTCATGCAGGCCAACGCCTTCGCGCGCGCCTATGTGCGCGACAGCATGGAGCTGTGCCGCGCGCCCGGCCTGGCGCCGCGCGACGTGCTCTCCGCGTGGTTCGCCTTCGGCGAGGACGCCCACGTGCTCGATGCCCCCGACGATGGCTGGCGCAGCGCCAACGAGTTGGGCGCGTTTTCCGAACAGCCGGCGCGCGCCGAGGAGCGCGACTGGCGGACGCTCGATCCGCGCCGGGACGACGAATAGATGCGCGTCAGGTTCGCGCCGAGCCCTACCGGCTATTTGCATGTCGGCAACGCGCGCATCGCGCTGGCGAACGCGCTGTTCGCGCGCCGGCACCAGGCGAAGTTCCTGCTGCGCCTCGATGACACCGATCTGGAGCGCTCGCGGCCGGAATACGAGCAGGCGATCGCGCAGGATCTGCACTGGCTCGGCGTGCAGTGGGACGAGACTTTCAAGCAATCCGACCGGATCGCGCTGTACGACGCCGCGGCGGAGAAGCTGCGCGCGAGCGGGCGCCTGTACCCGTGTTTCGAGAGCGAGGAGGAGCTGCGCTTCAAGCGCGACCAGCGGCTGAAGCGCGGGCTGGCGCCGGTGTACGACCGTGCGATGCTGAAGCTGACGCCGGAGCAGCGTGCGCAGGCCGAGGCGAACGGCAAGTCGCCCTACTGGCGCTTCAGGCTTTCCGACACCGAGGTGGCGTGGAACGACCTCGTGCTGGGCCGCCGCGGCGTGAAGCTGACCGCGGTGTCCGATCCCGTGCTGGTACGCGCGGACGGCACGTATCTCTACACCTTCACCAGCGTGGTCGACGACATCGAGGCCCAGGTCAGCCACGTCATACGCGGCGAGGACCACATCACGAATACGGGCGTGCAGCTCGACATCTTCTCCGCACTGGGCGCCAACCCGTCACGCCTGACCTTCGCGCATCTGCCGCTGCTTATCGACTCGGACGGCGGCAAGCTGTCCAAGCGGCTGGAGGGATTGTCCCTGCGTGCGCTGCGGCAGGACGGTGTAGAGCCGGCCGCCATCGTGGCCTACCTGGCGCGGCTCGGCACCAGCGACTCGCCGGAGGTGGCGCCGCTGGAAGACCTGGCGCGTGGCCACGACCTCTCGCGCGTGTCCCGTTCACCGGCCCGCTTCGACGTGCGCCAGCTGCTGGCGCTGAACCGGCGCGTGCTGCACGGCGCCAGCTTCGACTCCGTGCACGAACGGCTGCCGGCCGCAGCCACGCGGCCGTTCTGGGATGCGGTGCGCGGCAATCTGGACATGCTGAGCGAGGCGCGGCACTGGTGGACCGTGGTCGCCGGCGACGTGGTGCCGCCCGTGCTGGACGGCGAGGCGGATTTCTTCCGTGACGCGCTGGCCCACCTACCGGCCGAACCATGGGATGCAACCACCTGGTCCCACTGGACGGAGGCACTGCGCACGCTGACGGGCCGCAAAGGCCGCACGCTGTTCATGCCGCTCCGGCTGGCACTGACGGGAGAGGAGCATGGGCCGGAGCTGGCGGCGCTGCTGCCGCTGATGGGGCGAGATCGGGTGGCCAGCCGATTGCGGCTTAGCGTCCTGTAGGCAAGCTCAAAAAAGCTTTTCTCGCCGTGCCTCTGCGGCAGTCTGGGAGGTATCAAACATCTGCGGGCTGGATCAGCGCCGGAGTGCGATTTCGTATGTTGCCCTGGGCCAATGCTTGGCCAAAAACACCATGCCGTCCACACGTTGCAGGAGGCTGACGGCGTGGCACAGCGGATGCTAACCATGCGGGGCAGGCGCGCGGCATCGCACGCTTTCTAAGACGGGGCGTTCGCCATGGATTGGGACCTTGTTGTCATCTTCACCTTCGTGATCGTCCTGACGGCGGTCAGGGCGCATTACCGCGGCCGCGGCGACACCCGAGTGGGGCTCGCCTCCGGCGACCAGGCGGCGCTCGACCGCGCGATGGAGGTTGCCCGCCGGCTGGAACAGCGTGTGGACACGCTGGAGCGGTTGCTGGACGAGGACGCGCCCGGCTGGCGCGCGAGGGCACGCGCATGAGCCGCATCGCATACCGGGCCGCCCCGGCGGTTCTGCTGCTCGCCGGCCTGCTGGCCGGGCAGTCTGCGCGGGCCGAGACACGCACCATCTCCGGCGGGCGGCTCACGCTGAACACCAGCTCCTCGGAGGACGTGGTGATCGACACCGATCCGTCGCTGCACGGCCAGATCCGGTTCAGCGGGGATTCCAGCCTTGCCTGCCTGTCCATTTCCCGCGGCAACACCGTGGTGGTCAGCACGGCGCGCTGCGACGAGGATGCCGGACCCCTGCGCATCGGCATCCCGCCGGACGCGCCGGTGACGCTGTCCTCCTCGGGCGACGGCGACATCCGTGTGGCCGACCTGCGCGGCCCGCTCACCGCCGCGCTCAACGGCAGCGGCGACCTGGTCACGGGCAGCACCGGCCCCCTGACCCTGTCCGTGCACGCCAACGGGGACGCGACGCTCGGTGACGTCGACGGGCCGGCGGTGATCGACATGAGCGGCAACGGCGACGTGCATATCAAGGCTGTGCACGGCCCGCTCACCCTGAAACAGGTGGGCTCGGGCGACCTGGTCGCCGGCGCCATCCAGGCCGGCCACGTCGTGCTGGACGGCAACGGGTCCGGCGACGTGCTGCTCGGGAGCGGGCATATCGACAGCCTGCAGGCCCACATGAACGGCAGCGGCGACCTTTCGGTGGCCGCTTCCCTGCGCGACGCGACCGTGGACATGCGTGGCGGCGGCGACGCGAAGCTCGGCCCGGTCAGCGGCGCGCTCAGCCAGAGCGCCGCGGAGGGCAGTGACATCGGGGGGCTGGACGCGGACCACGCCGCAGCCATGGGCGACCAGGTTGCGCGCAAGACCGGCGCCGGCAGCGGCATACGCCGCGGCGCCCGCACGGTCACGGATCTGAAGAACTTCCTGACCTTTGCCTTCGTGGTCTTGGTGCTCGTTATCTGCTGGCGCATCGTGCGCCGTGCCGGCGGGCTGTCCGGCATGCGGCGGCAATGGCGCGGTGGCGGGGTGGCCGCACCCAGCAACCCGGCAGTGCTGGCGCTGGGCGAGACGATGACGCGGCTGGAGCAGCGGCTCGGGCGGCTGGAAAGCTACGTGACGACGCGGGAGTTCGATCTTGCGCGGAAGTTTCGGGAGTTGGGGCCGCAGTGAAGTGAAGAAGGAAGGCCTTCTTTTTTAAAAAGAAGCAAAAAGCTTTTGCTCTTCCGCCGGTAAGAGAGCGGTGCTGTCATGACAGGCGCGACGGCTGCAGATGCGTAGAGAACAGAAGTTTTTTGCTTCTTTTTTTCAAAAAAGAAGGCCTTTCTTCCTACATTGACATCGCCGGCCACCCGGCCGTAGAACCCGCTCTTGGGCGCGCAGACGCCCTCATCATAAGAATTGGGCGCGAACCAGCGTCCACATGGAGCTTGGATCATGTTTGCTGTCATCCGCACGGGCGGAAAGCAGTATCGCGTAACACCGAACGCGCTGCTGAAGGTCGAGAAGCTGGAGGCCGAGCCCGGCACCACCTTCACCTTTACGGACGTTCTGGCCATCGGGTCGGATGCCGGTGTCACCCTCGGCACGCCGGTCGTGGTCGGCGCCACGGTGACGGCCACCGTTGTGGCGCAGGACCGCTTGGACAAGGTGATCATCTTCAAGAAGCGGCGCCGGCAGAACAGCCGCCGCAAGAATGGCCACCGCCAGCACGTGACCGTGCTGCGCGTGGCAGACATCGTCGCTGCCTGAGCGAGGAGAGAGCTAATGGCACACAAGAAGGCAGGCGGTTCATCGCGCAACGGCCGTGATACCGAAGGACGCCGGCTCGGCGTGAAGAAGTTCGGCGGCGAGGCGGTGATCCCTGGAAACATCATCATCCGCCAGCGCGGCACGAAGTGGAAGCCCGGCATGAATGTGGGCCTGGGCAAGGACCATACGATCTTCGCCGTGGTAGAAGGCCACGTCAAGTTCCAGACGCGGGCGGACGACCGGGTTTATGTCTCGGTCGAGAAGCTGCCTGTAGCGGCGGAGTAAGCAATAGTTCTTTTTTGAAGATTTAAAGCGGAAGACCCTCACCTCCTGCTGGCGGCTGACCGGATAAGACCGCGATAGCGGAGCAAAAGTCTTTTGCTTCTTTTCTTCAGAAAAGAAGGCCTTCCTTTCTTATGAAGTTCCTAGACCAAGCCAAGATTTACGTGAGAAGCGGAGACGGCGGAGACGGCGTGATCGCCTTCCGTCGTGAGCGCTTCATCGAGTTCGGCGGCCCGGACGGCGGCACAGGCGGGCGTGGCGGTGACATCGTGTTCGAAGCGGTGCCAAACCTCAACACCCTGATCGATTTCCGCTACACGCAGCATTTCCGTGCCCGCAAGGGCGGCAACGGGGCGGGCTCGGACCGTACAGGTGCCGGCGCTGATGACGTGCACATACGCGTGCCGATCGGCACGCAGATACTGGCGGACGACCAGGAGACGCTGCTGGCGGATTTGAACACGCCAGGCAAAACGGTGGTGCTGTGCCGCGGTGGCGATGGCGGCCACGGCAACACGCATTTCAAATCCAGCACCAACCGTGCCCCGCGCCGGGCGGACAAGGGCTGGCCTGGCGAGGAGCGCTGGATCTGGCTACGGCTGAAGCTGATTGCGGACGCAGGCCTGGTCGGGCTGCCAAACGCGGGCAAGAGCACGTTCCTGGCTGCCTCCAGCGCCGCGCGGCCGAAGATCGCGGACTACCCGTTCACCACGCTACATCCGCAGCTTGGGGTGATCCGGCTGTCCAACACCGAAGAGTTCGTGCTCGCGGACATCCCCGGGCTGATCGAGGGTGCGCATGAGGGCGCGGGGCTGGGCGTCCGGTTCCTGGGCCATGTGGAGCGCTGCGCGGTGCTGCTGCACATGGTGGATGGCGCCGCCGGCAACGTGGTGGAGGCGTGGCGCACTGTGCGCGGCGAGCTTTCGGCATATGGCGCGGGGCTGGAGGACAAGCCGGAGCTGATCGTGCTGAACAAGATCGATGCGATGTCGGCGCGCGAGATAAGCGCACGGCGTGGGGCGCTGGCGCGGGCTTCGGGGCAGGCGGTGCATGAGATGTCCGGGGTGTCGGGGCAGGGGGTGCCGGAGATGCTGAGAGCGCTGCAGGACGCGATTACAGCAGACCGTAGCAAGTAAGAAAGACATTTTTTTAAAAAAAGAACCAAAAGACTTTTGCTACATTTCTTCGGCTGCTCAGGGCTTAGGGGTGAGGCAGCGAATGAGGTTTGGGACTGTTGTTCAGTAGAGAATGCG
>CAXUOA010000044.1:13202-14095 GCA_964252625.1 uncultured Acetobacteraceae bacterium
CCGACAGGGAGCAAAAGTCTTTTGCTTCTTTTCTTCAGAAGAGAAGGCCTTTCTTCTTATGCCCCGCCTGATCGTCGTGAAGCTAGGTAGCGCGCTTGTGGTGGATGCCGCGCGTGCGGAACCGCGCACGGCGTGGCTGCACGGCGTGGCAGCCGATATTGCGGCTACGCGTGCGCGTGGAACGCAGGTGATCATCGTGTCCTCCGGCGCGATCGCGCTGGCGCGGCACACATTGCGGCTGACGCAGGCACGGTTGCGGCTTGAAGAGAAACAGGCCGCTGCCGCCGTGGGCCAGATACGCCTGGCGCAGGCGTGGTCCGAGGCGTTGGGTGCCCATGGGTTGGTTGCCGCGCAATTACTGCTGACATTGGGCGACACCGAGGACAGGAGGCGGTATCTGAACGCGCGGGCCACGTTGCGGACGCTGCTGTCGCTGGGCTGCGTGCCGGTGATCAACGAGAACGACAGTGTGGCCACCGCGGAGATACGGTTCGGTGACAATGACCGGCTGGCGGCGCGCGTGGCGGAGATGGTACAGGCGGACCAGCTGATCCTGTTTTCCGACGTTGATGGTCTTTACTCGGCCGATCCGAAGACCGACGCGCAGGCGGTGCATATTGCCGAGGTGGCGGTGCTGACGCCGGAGATCGAGGCGATGGGCGGCGACCCGCCGGCGGGGTACTCGTCCGGCGGGATGCGCACGAAGCTGTTGGCGGCGCGCATTGCCACGCGGGCGGGCACGGCGATGGCGATTGCTTTAGGGCACCGGGATCACCCGCTCGCGGCGCTGGAGGGTGGGGCGCGGTGCACGTGGTTTCTGCCGGCGCCCGGCGGGCGGTCCGCGCGGAAGAGCTGGATTGCCGGCGTTTTACAGCCGGCTGGGTCCTACACGG
>CAXUOA010000045.1:0-14090 GCA_964252625.1 uncultured Acetobacteraceae bacterium
CCTGGTAGGTCGCGATCGCCAGAGTGAGCGGCTCGAACGGCTTGGTGATGACGAACGCCGGCTCGATGGCATCGCCTGTCAGCAGGCGCTCCGGATAGGCCGTGACAAAGATCACCGGCGCGTAGTGACTGGCGAGTATGGCGCTGACGGCGCTCGTCCCGTCTCCGCCCAGGCCGAGATTGATGTCAGCCAGTATCAGCCCGGGGCGCGTCTGCTTGGCGAGCCTGATCGCTTCGGCCTCGGACGAGGCGACACCCACCACCCTGTGGCCGCAACTCTGCACCAGCTCCTCCAGGTCCATCGCGATGATCGGCTCGTCCTCGATGATGAGCACGTCCGTGGCGGCCGATGCCCGCAGGCGATCACGCGCGTCGCCGAGAAGCTGGGCGGCCGTGTCGGACGACACGTCAAGTATCGGGGCCGCATCGCTGGCCGCCACGTCCTCGAGGGAGGTCAGCAGCAGCAACTGGCGCTGCTTGGCGGACAATCCTTCGCCGTCGCCCCCGCGCCCGCTCGCATCGAAACGCCGGGTCACGCCGCGGTACAGCGCATGCCGCGCGTCCATCATGGTGGCGCCGTCCGCCTCGCCACGCCCGGCCGCCAGCGTGTCGCGCAGGCAGTCCGCCACCAGCGCATCACCGGCGGGTTGGCTGCCGGTCAGGGCACGGGCATATCTACGGGCATACGGAAGCGCCCGGATCAGGTCCTCGCGGCGTACAGCGGTCATTGAAGTTCCTCGGAGACGGACAGGTGCGGAAGTCTTACCAAGCCAGCAGGTATCGGACAGGACGGCGGTCAGCATGCCTAAGCCAACATGGATAGTCCGTCCAAGCGCAAAGCGGTAGGCGATCCGGCGCAGGACGTGCGCCGGGAGCTGGCGGCGCTCCTGCCTGAATTAAGAGCCTATGCGCGGTTTCTAGTGCGGGACCGTTCGAAATCCGACGATCTGGTACAGGACTCGATCGTGCGGGCGCTGGCATCGATCGGACAATTCCAGGCCGGCACCAGCCTGAAAGCCTGGGCGTTCACGATTCTGCGAAATGCCTTCTTCGAGCAGGCCCGGCGGCGCAAACGCGAGGAGGCGGCCCTGGCGATGCACGCCGGCGGCGGGGAAGGCCTGCAGCAGCATCACGGTGAGATCGCCGACATGTCGCGCATGTTGTGGACCCTGCCGCCCTTGCTGCGCGAGGCGCTTGTGCTCGTGGGCGCCCAGGAACTCACGCATGAGGAGGCCGCCCTCGTGTGCAGCGTGCCGGTTGGCACCATGCGTGCCCGCGTCTCCCGCGCGCGTGGCAAGCTGGCCGAGGCTTTCGGCACCGGAAGCCGCCCGTGGGATGCCTAGTGACACGGCGTTCCCTGCGATGCCGTTTTCGTGATCGATGCCGATGCAGCGCATTCCCGGCCTGCGTCATTGGTTGATTCAGGAAGACGGAGACACCGATGACCGCCGACGTTATGATGCCGACATTTCACGACCAGATCATCGCCATCCTGCCGAAGCTGCGCATTCAGGCACTTGCGCTGACCCGCAACCGTGCCGCTGCGGAAGACCTGGTACAGGACGCCGTCTGCAACGCCCTGTCCGCGCAGCAGAGCTTCATTCCCGGCACCAACTTCCCCGCCTGGATGCACCGCATCCTGCGCAACCGTTTCATCAGCAACCTGCGCAAGCGCCGTGACACGACAGACATCGACGACGTGCCGAGCAGCGTGTTCGCCACCGAGGCGCCGCATGAGGACCGTTTGGCGCTCAAGGAACTTGCCGCCGCCATGACCCGCCTGCCGTCCGACCAGCGCGAGGCGCTGGTTATGGTTGTGGTTCACGGCATGAGCTACGAAGCGCTCGCGGACTCGACCGGCTGCGCGGTCGGCACGGCAAAGAGCCGCGTATTCCGTGCTCGCCGGCAGTTGGAAAGCTGGCTGCTTGGTGAAACGAAGGAGAGCTCCAAGGCGGGACGCAACGCTGCGGCACTTCTGGCCCGTCGCCTTGCCGAAGGTGAGCAGGATGTGATGCGCGGGTGACATCCAGAGCACGCGGTTATCCGTAATTGACATGCGGCTGCGCGGCCGCTCCCACACGGGAGCGGCCGTTCGCCTATGCAGGCCCGCGCGAGGATCACAAGCAGTTTCCGATGCCCAACGCCCATGACCCGAGCAGACCCGCCGCTCCGAAGCCGCCTTTTAAGAAGCCGCGCAAGACGGAAGCCGCTTTCGATCTGTGGCTGCAAAAAGGCCTGCATGATATATTCGACAACGTGGCGCGCGAACCCATTCCCGACGAGTTGCTCCGGCTGATCGAAGAGGATCGCAAGAGGTGACCGACGTGCCGCCCGTCTCGGCGGGCCGGCGCCAGTCACGCAATCCGTTGAGCGCTGTCTTCGGTCCGATACGCATCCGCCTCGTCCTGATCGTGCTGATTGCGGCCGTGCCGCTGCTCATGTTGTCGGCCACCATCGCGTGGCAGAATTACCGGCTGGCCCTGGATGTCACGGCGCAGACGGTCACGCGCCTCAGAGACGCCACCGCTGCTCGCCACATGGCCGAAATCGCCGGCGCGCAGCAGATGCTGCAGGCGCTCTCCCAGGTGACGGAACTGTCCGGCGGCAACGCCGCCGCCTGCCACGAACGGTTGGCGAATGTCCTGCGCCTGCAAGCCGCTCGCTACTCCAACATCGCAGCGCACGACAGCACCGGCAAACTGGTCTGTTCCGCCCTCGACATCCCCGACCAGGACGCGCTGGCGCGCGCGAACGCGGCGAACATGAAGCTGTTCGCCGCGGCGGGATTGCGGCGCGATCTGGCTCTCGGCGCAATGCGTAGAAGCCTGCTGACGGGCCACGACGTCATCCCCGCAGCCTATCCCATCCTGCACGGCCACGATGTCGCAGGCTTCGTCTATGCCAGCCTGCGTATCGACTGGTTTAGACAAGCCGCCGGAACGCCCGCCGCGAATCTGCGCGGCTTCTGGATCGCCGACCCCAGCGGCCGCGTCGTGCAGGTCTCCGACAGCGACGCACTCTGCCTTCCGCCCCCCGGACTGATCGCAAAGCTTGAGCAAGCCGCAGTAGTGCTCACCGCACGCTCGACCGGCGGCGCACCGTATGCCTATGCGTCGGCCAGGCTCTCGGACGGCTACAGCCTGATCGTCGCCTACCCTGCCCGCCTGGACCAGGCGGCCGCCACCGAACTGCTGATACGCCGGCTGGGGCAGCTCGGCCTGTTGCTGCTGCTCGGACTGGCCGCGGTGGCCGTGGGCACGCATTTGGCTTTGGTCGAGCCGCTGACCCGGCTGAGCCACGCGGTCGCCGCCTGGCGCGCAGGCGGCCCGTTCCAGCCGAACCTGACACCGGACCCGCCGACCGAGATACATGAACTCGCCATGTCGTTCGCCGAGGCCACCGACTCCCTGCGCCAGCACGCGATCCGGCAGGTTGCGGCAACGGAGAAGCAGGAGCTTTTGATGAAGGAGATCCACCATCGGGTGAAGAACAACCTTCAGATCGTGGCATCCCTGCTGAACCTGCAAGCCGCCCGGATCCGCCAGCCGGAAGCCCGCGCCGAATTCGCCAGCGCGCGCGATCGCGTCCGCGCCTTGGCCACCTTGCACCGCCACCTCTATCTGCAGGGCGAAGTCCACACGATCGACATGCCGGCGTTCCTCAAGGAGCTGTGCGGCCAGATCTTCGACGCCATGGGCGAGACCGCCGGCAAGCGCATCAGCCTGCACATCGAAGCCAGTCCCCTGCAGATGCACAGCGATCAGGCTGTCCCTTTGTCGCTGATCGTGACCGAAGCGGTGAGCAACGCGGTGAAATACGCCTTTCCGAACGGCCGGTCGGGCGCCGTGTGCGTGCGGCTCACCGCGGAAGACGGCGCGGCGGAGCTGGTCGTCGAGGACGATGGTGTGGGCATTCCCGCCGGGCGGACGGAGACGGAAACCGGCACGCGCGACGGCCTGGGTCTCACGCTCATACGCGGCTTCGCCCGCCAGCTTGGCGGCACGCTTGCGGTGGAGGAGAACGCGGGCACGCGGTACGTCGTGCGGATCCCGTTGACGTCTGCGCTGGAGCTGAAGGAGGCTTGATCGGCGGACGGAAGGAAGGCCTTCTTTTTCGAGAAAAAGAAGCAAAAAGCTTTTGCTCCGCTGTCGCGGGAACGTTGAAGCGCGCGTCTCCACACGGCGCGCCCGACGGAGACAAAAGTTTTTTGCTCCTTTTTTTCAAAAAAGGACTGCTTGCTTTCTTGACTTAGCTTTACCCAAAGTCCGGTGTTGGACAGCCGGGTCGAGCGTCGGAAAACTCCGTTCCGTCACGCAGGCTTGAGGCGAAACGCGCCCGACGCTACATGCCATCTCATGCAGGACAGCAAAACCGCCGCGCGCGCCTGGGCGCGGCAGCAGACGAAGCTGGCCCGTACCCAGGCAATCCCCGCAGTCGGCTTCGGACTCGCGAGCCTGGCGACCGCGGCTTCCCAGGCCGGCTGCGTCGCCTGGGCACTCTCCACCGCCCTTGACGGCAAGCCACGCGACGGCATCCCCGCAATCGCCGGTTTCGGCGCCCTGGCGCTGCTTCGGACAGCGTTTCAGGCCAAGGCGGAACGCGCCGGCTTCCAGGCCGGTGCCGCAGGCCGCGCCAGGCTCCGGCATGACGTGTTCGCACGCATGCTGGCGGCCGGCCCTGCTTTGCTACGCCGCACACAGTCCGGCGAGCTTGCGGCGACGGCGGTCGACAGGGTGGAGGCGCTGGACGGGCTGTTCGGACGCTGGGTGCCCGCCTCGTTCCTGGCGATCCTTGGTCCCGCCCTGATCTGCCTGATCGCCCTGGCGGTGGACCCTTTCACCGCGCTTGTCCTGTTGCTCGCCGGACTGCTCGTGCCCGTCGGGCAGGCCGTCGCCGGGTTGGGCGCCGCCACCGCGTCGCGCAGCCAGTTCCTGGCAATGGCACGGCTGCAGGCGCGTTTCCTGGACCGTGTGCGCGGCATCGCCACGATCGTCCTGGCCGGACGGACACGAGAGGAAGCCCACGCCCTCGCCCAGTCGGCCGCGGAGTTGCGGCAGCGCACCATGCGCGTGCTCCGCGTCGCTTTCCTGTCCTCGGCGGCGCTGGATTGCGCCATGGCCGGCGCCCTGATCGTGCTGGTCCTGCACAACCGCGCGGCTCTCGCCGCCGGACACGGCGGCGTGCTGCGGGCGCTGTTCAGCCTGTTGCTCGTGCCCGAGTTCTTCGCCCCGTTGCGGGCGTTCTCTGCTGCCTACCAGGACCGCATTCACGCGACGGGCGCCGCCGAGGCGCTGGCCGAACTGCCGCCTTTGCCGGCGCCCGCAGTGCCTGCCGCCATACGCACCATCGAAGCGCGCGGCCTGACCGTCAGCTTCGAGCGCGTGCGCCTGGTGTGGGATGCGTCGCGCGGTCCTGCGCTGGATGATCTGAGCTTTTTCGTCCCGCCCGGCGAGACGCTGATCCTGACTGGCCCGTCAGGTGCCGGAAAATCCAGCGTCCTGGAGCTGCTCCTCGGCTTCGTGCGGCCGGATACCGGCCGCATTCTTCTGAACGGCCACGACATCGCCGATATCGTGCCGTCGGCCCTCAGCCGGCTGACCGCCTGGATCGGGCAGAAGCCGATGTTGTTCGCCGGCACGATCGGCGACAACATCGCTTTCGCCCGGCCGGATGCCGCGCGTGCCGAGGTGGAAGACGCCGCCCGGGCTGCTCACGTGGATATCTTTGCCGACGGCCTGCCGCTCGGACTGAACACGCCTATCGGCGAGGGCGGGCACGGCCTGTCCGGCGGACAGGCGCAGCGCGTGGCGGTCGCGCGCGCCTTTTTGAAAAACGCGCCGCTGCTCCTGCTGGACGAGCCTACGGCGCATCTCGATCCGGCGACGGAGGCGGACGTGCTCGCCAGCCTGCGGCGCCTGGCGGTCGGCCGCACGGTGCTCATGGCCAGCCATTCCGCCGCGGCGCAATCCTTCAGCGGCCGCCGGCTCGAACTGCGCGGCGGCCGTGCTGCAGCCGCACGCGGCGCGGCATGATGCCGCTCCTGCGCATCCTGGCGCTGTGGCGTCCATTCGCGGCATCGCTCGGCTTGGGGTTGCTGCTCAGCCTCGCGGCCCTGGCTTGCGGGGTCGCGTTGATGGGCCTGTCCGGAACGGCGGTCGCCGCCGTATTGACGGGAAGCGCCCTCGCCGCGTCCCTCGCTCTGCAAATCCTCGGGCCGGTCCGCGTCGTGTCGCGCTACCTGGAACGGCTGGTCACCCATGGCGCGACGTTCCGCGCGCTTGCAGGGCTGCGTGTGTGGTTTTTCCAGGGCTTGGCAACCCGCGCCGCGGGCGGGCTCGGGTTCCGCCGTGCCGGCGACCTGCTCTCCCGCATGGTCGACGACGTGGAAGCCCTCGACGGCCTGTACCTGCGCATCCTGCTGCCCTTGGCCGGCGCGGTGATCCTGATTCCGGTGGCCGGGATCGCCGCCGGCCAGCTGGGTTTGGCCGTGGGCCTCGTCGTGGCAACCCTGTTGGCGGTCGCGGCTTTCGCCATGCCCGCTCTCGCCGCGCACGGCACGCGTCAGAGCAGCTTCCGCCTTGCCGAGGCCACCGCCAGCCTGCGCGTCGCGGCGCTGGATGCCCTGACCGGGCTTCGCGAGGTGCGGGCATTCGGTGCCGAGTCCGCCATGGCTGGCCGGGTAGAGGACGCCGGCACTGCGCTGCAGGCCGCGCAGGACGCACACTCCAGGCGGGTGACGCGTGCCAACGCAGGCGCGCTTCTCTGCGGCCAGATGAGTGTGCTGGCCGTACTTCTGGCGGCAGGCGCCGCGCCCGCCGCAGCGGTGGCCGCCGTGTTCCTGGTCGTGGCGGCGTTCGAACCGATTTCCGGCCGGCCGCGAGCCGGCGGGGCGGCCGCCACCGCGTCTGCGGCAGCCGCCCGCGTGCTGGATGTGGCCTCCAGCCCGCCCGCGATCAGGGAGCCGGCACAGCCCGCCCTCGTGCCCGCAGCACCCGGCCTGCGCTTCGCCGGGGTGCATTTCAGCTGGGCACCGGACCAGCCTGCCGTATTCAGCGGGCTCACCTTGGACGTGCCTGCAGGCGCGCGCGTGGCCGTGCTCGGCCCGTCGGGCGTAGGCAAATCCACGCTCGCGGCACTGGCGCTGAAGGTGGCCGTGCCGCAAGCCGGCCGCGTTTTCCTCGGCGGCACGGATCTGGTCCAGCTCGCCTCGCCGGACGTCCATCGCAGCGTCGCCTGGCTCGGCCAGAGCAGCCATCTGTTCAATGATACCATCCGCGGCAACCTGCTACTCGGCCGGCTGGACGTCACCGACGGCGATCTGTGGGAGGCGCTCGACCGCGCGGCCATCGGCGACACCGTTCGCGGCCTCCCCGACCAGCTCGACACGTGGCTGGGAGAGAGCGGCGCGCGCCTGTCGGGCGGCCAGGGAAGGCGTATCGCGCTCGCCCGCACGCTGCTGCAGCGCGCGCCGGTGCTCATCCTCGACGAGCCCTGCGCGGGGCTCGATGCAGAGACGGAACGCGCGTTCCTGACCACGCTGTTTGCGGAGACGGCGGGGCAGACGGTCATACTGATCGCACACCGGCTGACGGGCGTGGAGCGGCTGGACAGGATATGGCGGCTTTCTGGCGGGCTTGCCGTGGCGGCGGCGGCTTGAAGGAAGAAAGGCCTTCTTTTTTGAAAAAAAGAGGCAAAAAACTTTTGCTCCGCTGTCGCCGGCTCGTCGTTTGATGTTCGCGCCTGCCCCAACCTATGGAAATAAAAGTTTCCTGGTTCTTTCTTTCAAAAACGAACGGCTTTCTTCTCCATGACCGAAGCCGAAGAAACCCTGCACCGCGTCTTCGGCTTCCCCGCCTTTCGCGGCTTGCAGAAGCAGGCGGTGGACGCCGTCATCGCCGGCGAGGACGCGCTCGTCCTCATGCCCACGGGCGGCGGCAAGAGCGTCTGCTACCAGGTCCCTGCCCTCGTCCGCCCCGGCACTGCGCTGGTGATCTCGCCGCTGATCGCATTGATGGACGACCAGATCGCGGCTTTGCGCCAGCTTGGCGTATCCGCCGGCGCGCTGCATTCGGAGCTCGAGCCCACCGAAGCCTCCCGCGTCTCCAACCTGCTCGATTCCGGCAAGCTGGACCTGCTCTACGTCTCGCCGGAACGGCTGCTCTCATCGGGTACGCTGGACCGCCTGCGGCGGCGCAACCTGGCGCTGATCGCAATCGACGAGGCGCACTGCGTGAGCGCCTGGGGACATGAGTTCCGGCCGGAATACCGCGGCCTGGCACGCCTGGCGCAACTGTTTCCCGGCGTGCCGCGCATGGCGCTCACCGCCACCGCCGATCCGCGCACCCGCGAAGACATACTCTCGGCGCTCGACATGCAGAACGCGCGCGTGTTCGCCGCCAGCTTTCACCGCCCGAACCTGCACATCGCGGCTCAGCCGAAGCTTTCCGAGACGACGCAGCTGCAGGATTTCCTCAAGCGTCACGCCGGCCAAGCTGGCATCATCTATTGCGGCAGCAGGGCGAAGACCGAGCGCACCACGATGAAGCTGCGCGAGAAGAACGTCCCGGCCGTGGCATTCCATGCCGGCCTCAGCCCGATCGAGAAACGCGCTGCCCTCGCCCGCTTCCGCAGCGGCGAACCGATCGTGATGGTGGCCACGATCGCGTTCGGCATGGGAATCGACCGGCCGGACGTGCGCTTCGTGGTGCATCTGGACATGCCGGACAGCCCGGAAGGCTACTACCAGCAGATCGGCCGTGCGGGACGCGACGGCGAACGGGCCGACCTGCTCCTGCTCTATGGCGGCGAGGACATGGCGCGCGCGCGCCACTGGCTGAGCCAGTCCACCGCGCCGGACGCGCAGAAGGCCGTGATGAAGCAGCGGCTCGAGGCGATGATCGGGCTGGCCGAAGCCACGTCCTGCCGGACCCGCACTTTGCTGGCCTGCTTCGGCGAGACGCTCGCACAGGACTGCAATCATTGCGACGCCTGCCGCACGCCGTTTGCCGTGTTCGACGGCACGAAAGCCGCCCAGCAGGCACTGAGTGCGGTGTACCGGACCGGCCAGATGTTTGGCGCCCAATACGTGGTGGACGTGCTGCGCGGCGAGCGCAACGACCGTACGGAGCGTAACGCGCACACCAAGCTCGCTCTGTTCGGCATCGGCCGCGACCGTGCTGACACGTTCTGGCGCGGCGTTCTGCGCCAACTCGTGGCACGCGGCGCCTTGCGCACCGGCGAGGGCGAGTTCCCCGGCCTGGAACTCGTCGAAGACCAGGCCCGCCCGATCCTGCGCGGCGAGACGACGGTGATGCTGCGCGAGGACGGCCCGGCCGTGCGCGCGCCGCGCACCGCCGCGCGCAATGCCGCGGCACCGGCTGACCCGGCCAATGACGGCCTGTTCGAAAGGCTGCGTGCGTGGCGCGCGGAGGCCGCCAAGTCTCAGGCCGTGCCGCCTTACGTAATCTTCCACGATACGGTGCTGCGCGACATCGCCGCCGTCCGGCCGGCGCGGATGGACACGCTGGGGGAGATACGCGGCGTGGGCACTTCCAAGCTGGAGCGGTATGGGGCGGCGATCTTGAAGGTGCTCAGCGCGAAGAGGTGATTTCACCGAGGTTATACCTACCCGCTTTGAGATTGACGCTTGGGTAAGCAAGGAAGGCCTTCTTTTTTGAAAAAAAGAAGCAAAAAACTTTTGCTTCCTGCGCCGGCTCAGTTGCCTCAATTTATCAGGAAGCACCAGGCTGCTGCAGATGCGACAGGAAGCAAAAGTTTTTTGGTCCTTTTTTTCAAAAAAGGACTGCTTGCTTTCTCTATGTCAGCCGCAAGACGGGTTTCACTTACAGAAAGAAAGGCCTTCTTTTTCGAGAAAAAGAAGCAAAAAGCTTTTGCGTGCGCTGTCGCGGACATTTGAAACGATGTGTTTCAATGATGTGCAATTGGCATCGACGACGTTCTATTTCAGCCCGGCGCTGCGGAGGAACGCTGCGAAGGCAGAGTAGTCGGCTGCTTCGCCGGCATCCGGCGCAAAATACGGCAGCGTCGCCGTCCAGGCTGCGTGGTTCAACGGGTCGTCGAGGTCCGGATGCGTCCTGCGCACCATCTCCCAGGCCTCCTCCGGATGCGCGTGCAGATAGGCCAGCCCGCGCGTGGTCGCGCGCAGGAAGCGGGCGTAGCGCGTGTCCCCTTTCGGTACCGGACGGCCGGCAAACATCAAGTCCTCGAAGGCCGGCACGCCGTAACGCTCGTAGTCGAACTGCACGACGCCCGCGCCCTGGCGGGCCAGCTCAAGCGGCTCGAAGTTGCGGTAGACGCTCACCGCGTCAACCTGGTGCGAAAGCAGCGCCACGCTGAGCTGCTCGCCGATCTGCACCATGTGCACCTCGTCCGATGACACGCCGGCGCTGTGAAGCATCACGCCCACCATCACGCGCTCCACCTCGCCCGAGCCATAACCGATCCGCTTGCCACGCAGATCCGCGAGCTTGCCGACACCCGCGCCCTGCAATGCCACAAGCGAGGAAAGCGGCTTGTCTATGAGCACGCCGAGCCGCACGAGCTTCAGGCCCCCTGCGACCTGCTCGATGAATTGCGGTTCCGCGGTCAGCGCCAGATCCGCCTGGCCCGCCGCCACGAGCTTCGGGCCGATGCTGGCGTCCGCCGGCTGTATGAGCTCCACGTCCAGCCCCTCGGCCGCATAGGCGCCCAGTTGCTGGGCGACGAGTATGGGAGCGTGATCTGGATTGATGAACCAGTCGAGTACGACGCCGAGGTGGTCGGCGGCCTGCGCTGGGTTTGCGAGCGAGAGGGCCAACGTCGAAGCAAGAAAGAAAGGCCTTCTTTTTTGAAAAAAAGAAGCAAAAAACTTTTGCGCCCCCGCTGTATCGGCGGCGCGCGCATATCCTGTCAGGCCCGGCGGTGCCGCAAACGCGCGACAGCGGAGCAAAAGTTTTTTGGTTCTTTTTTTCAAAAAAGAACTGCTTGCTTCCTCGCTCCTCAAAACGCAGAAGCCAGCGTAAGCACAGCAGCAAACCCCGGCCCGATATAGTAGGTAGGCATCGAGCCAAAGATAACCGCGCCACGAACACTGCGCGCATCCTGTGCATTCGGTGTCACGGACGCCACGCCGGACAGGAACTTGGCGTCGGCGATGTTGATCAGGTTCAGCCGCATCTCCGGCTTCTTGATGAAGCCGACATCGGGGAAACGCAGCCCAAGCGTAGCGTCAGCCTGGCTATGCGAGGGTATCCGTTCGTCGTCGTTGAAGGTGGCGAACTGGGATCCGGTGTATTTCAAGGCAAGATTGCCGAAATAGGTCGAATCGTCGTAATCCAGCCCGAGCGCTGCCTGGAAAGCCGGGCTGCGCACCGCGGTTTTTCCCGCGGTCGGCAGATAGTCACCGGCCACGGCAAAATTGTTGTCGATCGTGGCGTGCAGGTATTCGGCGGAGACGTAGGGCCGCCAGTGCCGCACCGGCAAGAGACCAAGCTCGGCATCCACACCCCGGGAGGTCTGCCCGCCCGCATTGATGCTGCTGCTAATGACGGTGCTGACCAGTGTGGACACCTGGCGATTCGTGAAATCGTAGTTGAACCCGGTCAGCGATCCATCGATCAGCTTGCCCTGGTAGCGCACGCCCACCTCCTCCGAGATGGAATATTCGTCGCGCTGGCCGGCGCCTCTGGTGAGCTGATCATTGAAGACGTCGTAGGTGTTATAGAGCACGTACTCCGTAGGTGAGCGGAAGTTCGTCGAGACACTGGCAAATATCTGCGTCGCCGGGGTGACCTGGTAACGCACCGCCGCGCGTGGCAGCGGCTGGGCGCTGTTCAGCCCGACCCGGTATTGCGGGCCGGGCAGGTTGTTCGTGCCGTCCCGGTTCACCATCGCGAACTTGAAGCCCAGATCGATGCGCAGGCGGCCGCCGAGCAGGGTCAGCGTGTCGCCCAGGAACAGCACGTTCGCCTGTTCACGCGTATGCGCCTCCTGCGCCGATAAATTCTGCCCGGTCGACAACTTGATCGTGTAGGGAAACCCCTGGATGGAGGCCGGCTCGCCATTGGCGCCGACCGGGGTGAAAGGTTGCGGGTCGTAGTCGTCCGCGTAGTCGTACCACCACCCGCCGACGATCCGGTTCGCGCCCAAAGTGGCAATGAGCTCGCTCGTGACGCCAGCCCTGTACTGGTTGCCGATGTAATCGGCCAGAACCACTTTCTGCCCCTGGCTGTTTGCAGCGCCGGGAATGTTCACCGGCTCGCCTATCGGTTGCGTGCCGAGATACAGCCCCGTCGTCGGCAGCGTGGTGCCGTAAGGCGAGTTCCCGTAGCCGTGTTCGGCATACGGCGTGGTCTCCAACGCCAGCGTATCCGTCAGGGTCAGATGCGTGGGCAGGCTGGCCTGCTCGTCGTGCCAGGTCTGCTGGTACAGCTTCCAGTAGTTCGTGTCGCCGGGAGAGAACACCGCATCGTAGTTGTATGAGCGCCCGAATTGTTGCCACTGGCCCAGCGTCGGCATCGGGTACGAGCTGAGTATCGCATCGTGGTAGGAACCGGCGAGTGCGATGTGGTTGCCGTCCCCCCAGCCATTGGTGAACTTGAAGTCGATGTGCTGCCGGTGGTCGTCGCCCGGCCCGCGGTAATTGTCCGCCGACGTCTGCGAGAACGAGACAAAAGCCAGCGCGTTCGTCCCCGCGATGGGCCCGCTGTCCAGCCGGACAAAAGCGCGGCCCTCGTGATAGGAACCGAACGAGCCGGATGCAAACCCGCCTGCGCTGTCCGCCGGATCGCGCAGATTGAGCGTGATCAGGCCGCCGCCGGCGTTCACCGTCGGGCTGTCCAGATCCGCCGTTCCCTGCTGCAGCGTGACCGTCTGGATGTTCTCGCTGTCGACCCATTGCGACGGATAGCCGGCGTAATACCCGACGTCGTTTACCGGTGCGCCTTCCACCAGGTAGGCCACTTCGTCGCTGTTCAATCCGCGCACGGCTATGTTCACGCTCGGCGACAACCCGTAGGGATCGGACGTGGAAACGTTTGCGCCGGGCGCCAGGCGAAGCAGCTCGAAGGCGTTCGCCGTCGGCGCCTGCTTGGCGATGAAATCGACGCTGACGGTGCTGCGTGAGACCGGCGCATCCTGCCTGGCGATCAACCCGCCGCCCGGCTGTGTTCCGGTAACGCCGGTGGCCGAACGGGCGCGCGCCGTCACCACAAGCTGCTCGACGGACGGGCTGGCAGGCGCCGGGTCGGCGGCAAACGCCGGGCCTGCGGCGGCAAAGGTCAGGAACAACATTGCGCGCATAACGCATCTCCCGCACGGCCGGGAGATGACACAGAGGGTTGCCGGTGCAGCACGCCCCTACACCATTCCCTACGCCGGCATTATCCGGATCAGGTTCCCCGGTGCGAACCTGCTTGCAGGTTCGTCCCGGCAGGGTCTCCGTGCTGCGCGGCTGCGCGAACGGTGTCTCAGCCCCTTGTCGGGGCACCCCTTGGTTGGTGCGCAGCTTGTTTGCAGGAGGAGGAAAAAGCAAGCGGTCCTTTCCTGGAAAACTCCTGCTCCTGCGCAGCTACACGGCGCGCAGCAGGTCCTGGCCTCCCGCGGACGCAAACCAGTCAGCGTGGCCGAGCAGAAAATCCGTATAGGCTGCCTCCGCATTTTCCGCCGACCGCGTCACGCCATGGAAATATGCGAGTTCGGACAAGGCGAAATCGACATGCACGACCGGCAGGATGTGGCGCAACGCCGCCCTCTCCTCCGGCGGACGCATCCGGGCTTCCTCGTAGCCCCGCACGATAGCGTGTGCCAGGTCCGGGCGCGCCCTTCCGGCTGACGGTTCCAGCCAAGCGATCGCGTTCCGCTCGATCGCCGTGGCCAGGTCGTACGCCGCGCTGGCACGGTTGCACAGGCCAAAATCCAGGACGGCCGAAACCCGGCCACTCCGCCAGAACAGGTTGGATGCGTGGAGATCGCCATGCACCCACAACGGCTTGAGCACCGCCACATGGGGCTGCAACGCCGAATGCCACCGGCGCAAACTCCCGCCTATATCCGTGCGCCAGGGCCGGCCTTGCAGCGCGCGGCGCAGCAGGC
>CAXUOA010000046.1:0-6108 GCA_964252625.1 uncultured Acetobacteraceae bacterium
TTGCAGCACAGGGATCAGCTGGCTCTCGGCCAGCGGCGAGACGGTGCGCAAGGTCGCCGTGCCGTGCACGGAGGGATCGATCGCGTAGTTCACGTGCAGCGTGTTGCCGAGGATCTGTGCCACCACCTCGCGTATGTCGGTGTCGGCGAAGTCCAGCGTGATGCTGCCGCCCGAGCCCCCCGGCGTGCCCGCCCGTGCCGCCACCAGTATGCCGGGCCCGTTGCTGACCGCCACCTGCAGCGGCGGCGGGTTGCCGGCCACGCTGCCGTTCACCCGCGGCGTGGCGTTGTCCAGCCCGCCGGACAGCGGCGGAAGCGGCGGCAACAGCCGCGGCTGGGTCACCGGTGCACATCCGGCGGCATACAGCACGGTGCTCGCTGCCAGCCAGCCGGCGTTCCTCCGGCGTCGCTTGGCGTGCATCATCACTCTCTCCGTTGCGGAATCAGGTTGCTGCGCAGCAATAGCGGGCCTTGCGCGGGCGGCTGGCCGGTCTCTTCGCCCGGCGGCTGCACGGTGGGGTTCTGCAAGGCCGGGTTTGGCGGGAAGCCGCCCGGCATCACCGGATTGAATCCGGGGTTCGCAAAACCGGGGTTGGGGAACCCTGGGGTGAACGGCTGGAATGCCGGGGTGCCTGTGTTCACCCGGTTCCTGTCATAACTCGGCAGCAGAACCGCGCCGCTGGCCAGCGTCACGCGGTCCGGCAGGATGCGCCGAATGGTGCTGTCGTTAACCGCGGCGCCTTCCGGCAGCACCAGCTGCCTGCCGCCGCCCTCCGGCGCGAAGATCGCCCGGCGGCCGCTGCGTGTGATCATGATGCCCGCCAGCCGCGCCTGGCCCACCGCCACCGCGCCCACCCCGCGTGAGACGATGCGCGGCGGCCGGCGCGTAACACTGAACAGCGGCCGCGCCAGCACGGCGCTCACCCAGGCGCTGGTATCGCGCGACGCCAATGCCGGCGCATGCGCCTGCACCGCCACCCGCGCCGGCGAGACAGTGCCGCCCGCCGCATTGCCCGCGGGCCACGTCCATTCCAGCACCAGCAGAAGCGCCAGGACGCCCAGCGTCCCCCAAAGCACACGCGGCAGGTCGGGCCTCAAGGCTGGTCCTCCTTCGCCGTGCCGATCCGGAACGCATACACCGTAAAGGTGCAATCCATCGGCAACTGCGCGTTCTGCGGTCCGACCGGCGTGGCTGTCAGCCGTATGTCATCGACCAGCATGCTGGGCGTCGCCTGTTCGATGGCGCGCAGCAGCGCCACCACCACGGACAGCTGCGCGCTCAGCTCCACGCGCACGCCGATACGCCGGTAGCTGCCCACCTGCTCGGCCGGCAGCGTCTCTATGCTCGTGAGCTGCGCGCTGGCCGAGCCGGCCATCGCCTGCACCTGCTCCTGCAGCGTCGCACCCGCGATGGCGTCCGAACTGCCCGCCAGCACGGCCCTGGCCGGCGCCGTGGCAGAGGCGTCCGCCTCACGCCGGATCAGGGGCAGCGTCTCGATCAGCGCAGCTTCTCGCGCCACCCGCGTCTGCAGCGCGGCGATGTCCTCGGATTGCGCAGCGTAGAAATCGCTTGCCGGCCCGATGACGCCCAGCCACGCGAAGAACAGGGCGAGCACGGCGAAGCAGGCCGCCAGCATCTGCCCGCGCCTGCCGGTGGGAAGGGCGGCTATCATGGACGAACGCCACAGAGGGGACGCAGGCCGTGCTCTCTGGAAGGAGCGCGGCAGGAGAGAGTCTTCGAACAGACGCTCATTGCGCCAGCTCGGCCCGGATGGCGAACACGTCCAGGTGGTTCGTCTCGCTTTTCGTCACCGGCGCCGTGAAAGCCGGGTTCTTCACCCGCGGGTCGGCCGAAAGTCCGCTGATCAGCCGGGGCGCCGAAGCGCCCAGCCCGGCCATGGTGATCTTGCGCTCCCGCATGGTGAACTCCGTCAGGTAGCTGTCGTCCGGCAGCACCTCGGTCAGCGCCGCCAGCGCCTCCAGCGTGTCGCCCAGCCGCCGCGTCTCCGCCGCCACCGCATCGCCGCCCGCGGTGGTGCTGGAAATCCTCCGGCGCAGCGCTTCCACCTGCGCGATCCCTGGCGCCATCGCCGCCAGCTGTTCGTGCAGGCTGGACAGGCGGATGGCCTGCCGCAGGAAAGGCGAGACGATCACGAGCAGCGCCAGTGCGCCGGCCGCAATCGCCAGCGTGCGCACCGGCAGCCGCGCCTGACCGCCACCTTCGCGCGCCAGTTTCAGCACACGCATCCCGTCCGGCATCGCCGCCTCGACCGCTGACGGCACGGCGCCGAGCGGCCGCAAGAAGCCTGTGGCGTCATCCAGGGCAGAACGGCGTATCATGGTCAACCGCAAGTTGATACGCACCCGCGCTCTGTCGCGCAGCACCACCAGGTGGTCCCACACCAGTTCGGCAGCCGTGAACGGCGTCAGCCGTTCCATCTCGTAGCCCAGCACGCGTGCCAGATCCCGTTCGGCGGCGAGCGGCAGGCTGACCGCGCGTTCCAGCACCCAGGAAGCGGGCACGCGCAGCAGCACCGGCTCCCCCCTTGCCCGGCCGCCTATCGCGGCGCGCAGACCCGGCATGCCCGCGTCATCGCCGTGGGTTTCGGCCACGCGCTGCTCCACCCCGCGCCTTCGGCGGCGCATGGTCAGCACACCGGGCACGCTGACATCGGCAATCAGCGCGTCCTGGCCGCCGGGCTGGCTGAACCGCGACGGCAGCAGCGTGCGGAGCTGACCGCCCCACCACTCCAGAAACTCGACGAGCAAACAGCCTCCGCCCAAAGCTGCGCGGCAACCCGCGCGTCGCGCTCGCGTTACCGCGCCCCGGACCCGAAGGAAAGCGCCACGTGCGCGCGTTGCCACATGTTAACCCGTTTTGGGTCAGGCGGGACGGGATGGGCGCGTCAGTCCCCGGGTCTCTTCCGGTGCCGCAAGTGATGCATTGAAAACCGCAAACTAGTAAGCCACCTTACTGCCATTCGAAGTTGATAGGCGCCGGTTCGATGGGCATCGTAAAGTTCGCGCTGAAATACCCCCACACGTTCTACGTGGTGGCCATCCTGATGCTGTTTCTCGGCGTCAGCTCCATCGTGATCGCGCCCAAGGACATCTTTCCCGGCATCAATATCCCTGTCGTCAGCGTCATCTGGCAGTATACCGGGCTTACGCCGGAGGAGATGGAGCAGCGCGTCAGCACCTACAGCGAATACTCCATCAGTTCTTCGGTCAACGACATCAAGAACATCGACAGCCAGACGCTGTCCGGCATATCCGTCGAGCGCATCTACTTTCAGCCGAACGTCAACGTGGACTTGGCGATCGCGCAGATCGTCTCGGCGTCCAACTCCATACGTGCCCTAATGCCGACCGGCATCCAGCCGCCCACCATCGTCCAGTACAATGCGTCCTCCGTCCCTGTCCTCTCCATCAGCCTGTCGTCGGACAAGCTGAACGAGCAGCAGCTCTACGATTACGGCATCTACCAGATGCGCCAGCAGCTCGCCCCCATCCAGGGCATCACGCTGCCAACCCCCTATGGCGGCAAATACCGCCAGATCATGGTCGATCTTGATCCCGACGCCCTGCGCGCCCAGGGCCTGACGCCGAACGACGTGGTCAGCGCGGTCAATGCGCAGAGCCTCACGCTGCCCTCGGGCGACGCCAAGATGGGCAACCGGCAGTTCATCATACGCGTGAACGCTTCCGCACAATCGATCGAGGCGCTGAACAACGTGCCCATACGCCAGGTCGGCGGCACCACCGTCTACCTGAGGGATGTGGCGCATGTGCGGGACGGCTGGGCCGTGCAGCAGAACATCGTGCGCACGGAAGGCCAGCGCAGCGTCCTTCTCACCATCATCAAGAACGGCGACGCCTCCACGCTCGACGTGGTGAACCGCGTGAAGGCGGCCATGCCGGGCATCCAGAAGGCGGCGCCGCCCGGCATGAAGATCACGCTCCTGTTCGACCAGTCGGTCTTCGTGCAGAACGCCATCAGCTCGGTGTTGCGCGAGGGCGCCATCGCCGCCGGGCTGACCGCCCTGATGATCCTGATTTTCCTGGGTTCCTGGCGTTCCACCGTCGTGGTGATGGTGTCCATACCGCTGGCCATCCTTACCTCGATCGCCGTGCTGACCGCGTTGGGCGAGACCGTCAACACGATGACCCTGGGCGGCCTGGCGCTGGCCGTCGGCATCCTGGTCGACGACTCGACGGTCACCATCGAGAACACCCACCGCCTGCTCGACGAGGGCGGCGATTTCGAGGAGGGCGTGATGGAGGGCGCGGCCGGGATCGCCATCCCGACGCTGATCTCCACGCTGGCCATCTGCGTCGTCTTCGTCAGCGTGTTCTTCCTGCAGGGTGCGGCGAAATACCTCTTCACCCCGCTCGCCGAGGCGGTGGTGTTCGCCATGCTCGCCTCCTACGGCATCAGCCGGACGCTCACCCCGATCATCATACGCATCATGCTGCGCAAGGAGTACGAGGGCACCCACGACGAGAACCGCCAGAAGGGCTGGTTCGGCCGCTTCCATGACGGCTTCAACCGCCGTTTCGACGCGTTCCGCGATTTCTATGGCTGGCTGCTCGGCGTCATCCTGGCGCGCCGCATCATCACGCCGCTGGTCGGCCTGTCCGTCGTCGTCCTGGCCGGCGTCCTCAGCATGTTCATCGGCCGGGACTTCTTTCCGCAGGTCGACGCCGGGTTGATACAGCTTCATGTGCGCGCACCCGCACGCACACGCATCGAGAGCACGGAGAAGATATTCCAGGCCGTCGAGGAAAACATACGCGCTCACATTCCGGGCAAGGACATCACGCTGCTGCTCGATAATTTCGGCCTGCCGCAGCGCACGTACAATCTTGCCTTCACCGATGGCACCACGATCGGCGTCAATGACGGCATCATCCAGATCCAGCTCGCCGAAAATCGCAGCAGCACCACGGCCGCGTTGACGCGCGCCCTGCGCGATGAACTGCCGAGCGCCTTTCCCGACGTCCAGTTCTACTTCCAGCCTGCCGATCTGGTGACACAGATCCTGAATTTCGGTGTGCCCTCGCAGATCGACATCCAGGTGCAAGGCCGCGATCGCAAGGACAACCAGAAGATCGCCAGGGACATTGCGCACAAGCTCGGCGCAGTTCCCGGCATCGTGGATGCGCATGTCCAGCAGGAGCTCGACGCGCCGGAAATGTTCTACACGATAGACCGGACACGCGCGCAGGAACTTGGCCTGACCGTGAACCAGGTGGCACAGGACCTGAACATCAGCCTCAGCTCGTCGGAACAGGTGACACCGAATTTCTGGACCGACCCGAAGAACGGCATCCCGTATTACCTCGCCGTGCAGACCCCGGAGTATCGGCTGCATGACCTGCAGGCGCTGAACAACACGCCGATCGCCGGTTCCACCAATTCCACCGGTGCGATCATCCCGGACCTTCTCGGCAACGTCGCCAGTGCCAAGCGCCAGGAAGTGCAGTCCAACTACAACCAGTCCAACATCCAGCCGGTCTACGACGTCTATGCCAGCGTGCAGAGTTCCGACCTCGGCAGCGCGGAGACCGTCATCAACAAGGTGGTCGCCGAGGAACGCCACCACCTTGGCGTGGCTGACAAGATCAACATCCTCGGCCAGATCAGCAGCATGGACAATGCGTTCACCAACCTGACGATCGGATTGCTGTTCGCCGCGGTGTTCGTCTACCTGTTGATGGTCGTGAATTATCAGAGCTTCGTAGATCCGCTTGCCGTGATGCTGGCGTTGCCGGGCGCCGGGGCGGGCATCCTGCTGCTGCTGTTCGTGACCGGAACCACGCTTTCCGTGCCGTCGCTCATGGGTGCCATCATGTCGGTGGGCGTGGCCTCGGCCAACTCCATCCTGCTTGTCACCTTCGCCCGCGAGCAACGCATGGAAGGGATGAGCGCCGTGGAAGCAGCGATCTCCGCCGGCACCACCAGGCTGCGGCCCGTCCTGATGACGGCGGCCGCCATGCTCGTGGGCATGGTGCCCATGGCCATCGGCGGGGGGGGGGGGGGGGGGGGGCGGGCGGGGGGGGGGGGGGGGGCGGGGCGGGGGGGGGGGGGGGGGGGGGGGGGGCGGGG
>CAXUOA010000046.1:6118-13745 GCA_964252625.1 uncultured Acetobacteraceae bacterium
GGCCCTGGCGAGGAGCAGAACTCTGTCCTCGCCAGGGCAGTGATCGGCGGGGTGCTCGTCGGCACGATGACGCCTTTGCTCTTCGTGCCTTACCTCTACTACGTCTTCGGTGCTTTCGACCGTGCCGAAAAGGCAGCCGATGCGAACGACAGGAAGCAGGGAGCGGCCGAACCACGACGCTTGTCCCAGCAGGGAGCCGACTGAGCCATGAACCACGTCAGCAATCCAGAGCGCCCGCAGGCCGAAGGTGAGCAAGGCCGCGCTGCGCCCGATCACCAGGACCAGCCCGGCCAGTCTCGCGCTGCACCGCCGGCCCATACGCCGGACCCCAAGCGGGCGCGTATCGCGCGCCTTGCCGGCATCGGTGTGGTCATCGTCCTGGCGCTCATGCTCGGCTGGGGGATCTGGGCCCATCTTGCGACGGCCAACGCCGCGAAGACCGCGACCGAAACCCGCCAGAATGCGATTCCGCAGGTGCGCGTCATGACCGCCAAATCGGATGACAGCCCGAGCGTGGTGGATTTGCCCGGGACCATGCAGGCTTTCGACATCGCCACCCTCTATGCGCGCGCCACCGGCTACATCGCCGTGCGCAATGTCGACATCGGCAGCAAGGTGCATGCCGGCGACGTGCTTGCCGTCATTGCCGCCCCCGATCTGGACCAGCAGCTGGCCCAGGCCCGCGCCCAGCTCATTCAGATGCAGGCCGCCATGCGCCAGGCAATTGCCCAGCGGGGCCTGGCCAAAGCCACCAACCAGCGCACGTCCAAGCTGGTGACCGAAGGCTGGGACAGCCGCCAGCAGGGCGACCAGGATTCGACCACGCTGAACACCAGCACCGCCGCCGTGGGCGTAGCCCAGGCCAATCTGGCCGCGCAGGCCGCCGCCGTGAACCGCTTGGTCGAGTTGACCGGGTTCGAAAAGGTGACCGCGCCCTATAACGGTGTGGTAACGGCCCGGCAGGTCGATGTCGGCAACCTGGTCACCGCTGATTCCTCTTCCGGAACCTCGCTGTTCTCTGTCGCCCGCGACGACGTGCTGCGTGTTCAGGTCTATGTGCCGCAGGAGGATTATTTCGGCCTGCGAGACGGCCAGGATGCCACCATCACCGTTCCGCAGTTGCCGGGCCGCGACTTTCACGGCCGCGTCGCACGCAACGCGGCCGCACTGGCCGCCAACACACGGACCTTGCTGGCCGAGGTGGATGTGGACAACAAGGACGGCGCGCTTACCGCCGGCCTTTATGGCATCGTCCATTTCAAGGAGCCGCGTCCCGAGCCGATCATCAGCATTCCCACGCAAGCCGTGATCTTTAACGACCAGGGCTTGAGCGCGGCCGTCGTGGACGACGGCAAGATCGCCGTTCGCCACCTGGACGTGGCGGCCGATGACGGCGCGCAGGTGCGCGTGCGTGCGGGTTTGAAAAACGGCGACAAGGTGATCCTGAACCCGCCGGTCGATCTGGTGCCTGGCGAAAAGGTCCAGGTCGCCGCGAAATGATCGTCTGCCCTGATAGCAGGCAAGATCGAGGCTCTGCCCCATCCCCGCCGGGGCCTCGAGGCCCCGGTCTCCCATCTGTCAGGACTTTTCCCAGCCTTCCGGCGTTCGGCGGGAATTATCCCCCCGTTACGCTCATGAACCGGCCGACCCTGCCTTCCAGCCCGCGCCGCCCGACTACAAAATCATGGCCCCGCGGCTTGCGTGCGATCGCCTCGTCGATCGCTGCCCTGATATCCTCGCCGCGCCGCAACGGCCCGCGCAGGTCTGCGGCATCTTCCTGTCCCAGACACATGAACAATGTGCCGGTCACGGTCAGCCGGACCCTGTTGCAATCCTCGCAGAAATTATGGGTCAAGGGGGTGATGAACCCCAGCCGCCGCCCGGTCTCGCGCACCGTCACGTAGCGTGCCGGTCCACCAGACCGGTAGGCCGACTCGTCGAGCGTCCAACGCCGCTCCAGGCGTGCCCTGACCAGAGAGAGCGGCAGGTACTGCGTCATCCGGCCCGCCTCCGTTATCTCCCCCATCGGCATCGTCTCTATCAGGCACAGATCGAAACCTTCCCGTCCGCACCAGGCAAGCATGGCGTCGAGCTCGTCCTCGTTCTCGCCTGCCAGTGCCACCGCGTTTATCTTTACCGCCAGACCGGCGGCACGCGCCGCGAACACGCCGTCCAGCACCCGGTCCAGCCGCCCCCACCGTGTCAGGCGGGTGAACCGTCCGGGGTCCAGCGTATCCAGGCTCACGTTCACCCGCCGGACGCCGGCGGCGGCCAGCGCCTCGGCATGGCGCGCAAGCTGGGTGCCGTTCGTCGTCAGCGTCAGCTCGTCCAGTCCGTGCCCCAGCATCTGGCCGAGCCGCCCCATCAGCCCCATCACACCACGCCGCACGAGAGGTTCTCCGCCGGTGACGCGCAGCTTGCGCACACCGGCTGCCACAAACGCGCCGCACAGCGCCTCCAGCTCTTCCAACGAGAGGATTTCAGCCTTCGGCAGGAAAGTCATGTCCTCCGCCATGCAGTAGACACAGCGAAGATCGCAGCGGTCGGTCACGGAAACCCGCAGATAGGTCACCGGGCGCTGAAAGGGGTCCAGAAGCATCCCCCTCAGGTCGTCCCGGTGCCGCGCCGGGTCAAGGCAAGTACGGCAAGCAGCCACGTTCGGAGATCAATAATAAGGAACAGCCCGACACCGGCGTGCGCTGCGCACCGGGCGCCGCGAACAGGCTGGTTTTGTTCCCTGTTGCCAGTCCATCACGTCCGTGTGTCGGCGCCGGTATCCCGCTCACAATGCAGTGTTCGCCCATGGGTGCACTGGCTATAAGGCTGCTGTCCCTTCCTGGCGGTGCTGCGTAATGACTACGGGCAAGGCCCTGTTTCTACTCGATACGGCTTGCTTGCTGGTGGTCTGGCCGATCCTGCTGCATTTCGGCTGCTGGGGCGGCGAATGTTTCCGTCCTACGCCGGACGGGGCTGCGGCGCTGCTCTACCCGATCGCCAACCTGGTCTCCCTGTATGCGCTCGGCCTGTACAGGCGCGAGGCGATCATCCAGACGCGGGAATCCCTGGGCCGCGTACCGTTGGCCGTCAGCCTCGGCGCGGTAGGGACGGCCGCGCTCCTCGGCCTGCTCGCCGTGTGGATCGACGCACCCTCCAACCGCGTCCGTCTGTTCTCGGGCGCGGTCATCGGCTTCTGTGTGGCTGGCCTGATTGCGCGGCTCATCTTCAGCGGCCTGAAGCGGCGCGGCACCTTCCAGCGCCGCCTTCTGGTCGTGGGCGCCGGCCAGCGCGCGTGGGACCTGCTTTGCATGCTGCGCAACGAGGGCAGCCGCCCCACATACGTGATGCATTTCGTCCACCACCCGGACATGGGCATGATGGACCCGCGCCTGACCGCGGCGAAAAGCGATGCCATACGGATCTGCGATCAGTCGGACGTCCTCTCGGCTGCGCGTGATCTCCGCCCCGACGAGATCGTCGTGGCACCGGACGAGCGACGCGGCATGCCGCTGGACAGCCTGCTCGCCTGCAAGAAGGAAGGCTACCCCGTCAGCCAGTACCTTACCTTCCTGGAGCACGAGATACGGCGCGTCGACATACGGCGCGTGGACGTAAGCTGGCTGCTCTATTCCAGCGGCTTCTACTTCGGCACCATCGACAACGCGCTGAAGCGCATGCTCGACATTGCCGCGAGCTTCATCCTGCTTGTGCTTTTTTCGCCTTTCATAGTGGGTGCCGCCGTCGCAATAAAGTTTGATGACGGCGGCCCGATCCTCTACAGCCAGGAGCGCGTCACCCGCGGCGAACACCATTTCCGTATCTACAAGATGCGCACCATGCGCACGGACGCAGAGAAATTCGGCGCCGTGTGGGCCGAAGCGCGTGACCCGCGCATCACCCGTGTCGGCCGCTTCCTGCGCCAGACACGTGTTGACGAGATGCCGCAACTCATCAACGTCCTGCGCGGCGACATGTCCCTCGTAGGCCCTCGCCCGGAGCGGCCGACCTTCACCGCCCAGCTCGCCGAGCAGCTTCCGCTCTATCAGGAACGCCACATGGTGAAGGCCGGGCTGACCGGGTGGGCGCAGATCAACTATCCCTACGGCGCGTCTCTGGACGACGCACGCTCGAAACTCAGCTACGACCTGTATTACGTGAAGAACTTTTCGATCCTGTTTGACCTGCTGATCCTGCTGCAGACGCTGCGCGTGGTGCTTTGGCCGAGCGGGGCCCGATAGAAGTCAGGCGCCGGCGTCCTCGCCAGGGATGCACAAATCCTGCCTCCGGCCGTGCCCGAGGTCGAAGTCCTCACACCCTCATCCCGGACAGCGCTGAATGGGGTGCAGGTCGGACCGGGGGCCCAGTCTGGTTCAGGGCAGCGCCCACCGCGCCCGGCGGTCAAACACTGCATGCAACTGTAACAATTGCAAATCAGGCGTAAGTGGGTAATACAAGATACGGACATCATCCTAAAAGCCGCATGAGTGCGGGCGATAGTTGAACCGCCCGGACAACGCGCATTTGTAACGGATTCGATACGATATCAATGTTGGCGGTAACGACCCAACCAGCAGGCGTAACCACGTTCAGGAAGCGCTCACTCACGAATGCACAACCAGAAGGAACAGACCGGTGTCGGGTGAGGCGGCGGAGACCGCCGTTTGGGCGGCAACCGCGCCTGTGGCGCCGGCTGCCCAGGCACGCAGACAGCCGGCTGGCTCGGTCCAGACGCGCCTCATCGTGCTCGCAACGGCCGCCATCCTGCCCATGCTGCTGCTGTTCACCGCCATCGCCTACCTGGACTACCGTGCGGAACGCGTGCGCTCCGGCGAGCGCCAGCTCAGCGTCACCCACAGCATGGCGGCAACCGTCGAACGCGAGCTGCGCGCCGCTACCGCAAGCCTGCAGGCGCTCGCATTGTCGCCGGGCTTGCAGCAGGACGACGTAGCCGGCTTCCGCAACCTCGCTGAGCGTTTTATCTCCACAGAGCCGAAAGGCTCGGCTCTCGTGCTGCTGGACAGCGCGGGACAGCAGCTGCTCAACACCGCCTTGTCGCCGGGCGAAAGGCTCGTCCGCAGAGGCTCGGCCGCCAACGCAGCCCTGACCTGGCGTGTCTTCGACACCGCGCAGCCGGTCATAAGCAACCTGTTCCCGCCCGAGACCGGCAACGAGCTGATCGTGACGGCGGACGTGCCGGTCATGAAGAACGGCCACGTCGTCTACGACCTCAGCCTGGTGCTGCCCGCTTCGCGCTTCTCGGACATACTCTCGGAGCAGACGCTTCCCGCCGGCCGGATACTCGCCGTCTTCGACCGCCTCGGCCAGACTGTCGCCCGCCTGCCCAATCCCGAAACCCTGGTCGGTGTGCAGGCGCCCTCCACCCTGTTGCCCGCTTTGCTCACGCGAGACGAAGGCGTTCTCGCTTCGGTGACACGGGAAGGCAGGCCGGTGCTGACGGCTTTCAGCCACACCAAGCCGTCAGGCTGGGCCGTGGCCTTCGCGGTGCCGGACGCCGAGCTGCGCGCCCCGTTGCAGAGATCGCTCCGCCTGGCGCTGGGCCTGGGGCTGGTTGGCATGTTGACCAGCGCCGCCGTGGCCTTTGTCATGGGCCAGCGCATCCTGCGGCCGATACGCTCCCTCACGCGCTTTGCCGCCGACCCTGCCCAGGCGGACATGGGCAGCCTGGGCCTGCGCGAGCTGGATGCGGTTGCCGCAGCGCTGCGGCAGGGCGAGCGCGACAGGCAGGCCGCGATGGGTGCTCTGCGGACGTTGAACGAACAGCTCGAAGGCCGGGTGCGGCAGGAGACTGCCAGCCGCCTCGCCGCGCAGGCGCAGCTCGCGCAGTCCCAGCGCATGGAGGCGCTGGGCCAACTCGCCGGCGGCATCGCGCATGATTTCAACAACGTGCTGCAGGCCGTCTCAGGCGGATTGAGCCTCATCCAGCGCCGCGCGGCCGACGAGCGCGCCGTCCTGCGGCTTTCCGCGATGGCTGCAGAGGCGACTGCCCGCGGCGCCTCCATCACCGGGCGCCTGCTCACCTTCGCCCGCCGTGGCGATCTGGCGGCAGCCCCTGTGCCGCCCGAGGCGCTGCTGGAGGGTCTGCGGGTGATGCTGGCCCACACGCTGGGCCCGGGGATCACCGTCCGCGTGCAGGTCCCCTACGGCGTGCCCAACCTGCTGGCCGACAAACCCCAGCTGGAGACCGCGCTCATCAACATCGCGGTGAACGCGCGCGATGCCATGCAGAATGGCGGCACCCTCACGCTGACGGCTGGTGCCGCACCATCGGACACCCTGCCGCCGCCTGTCCTTCCGGCGGGCGCCTATGTGCACCTGACACTGATCGATACCGGCACCGGCATGGCACCCGAGATCCTGGCCCGCGCAAGCGAGCCCTTCTTCACCACGAAGGACCCGGGCCAAGGCACCGGGCTGGGTTTGGCCATGGCACGCGGCTTCGCCGAGCAGTCCGGCGGCGGCTTCGCGATCAGCAGCATCCAGGGCCAGGGGACCACGATCCATCTCTGGTTTCCGCAGGCAGGCGAGCATGCGGTGATCTCGGCGGCGCCCGCCAGCCCTGCGATGCCGGCAGGCGAGGCGGCCAACCCCATGCGCGTCCTCATGGTTGACGATGACAGCATGGTTCGCGAAGTGCTCGCCGGCGAGATGGAGGCGCACGGCTTTCTCGTCACCACCGCCGCCGACGGCCAAGCTGCCCTCGCTTTGATCGACGCCGGCCAGCCAACCGATCTGCTGATTACCGACTACGCGATGGCGGGGATGACGGGGATGACGCTGATCACCGAAACCCGGCGACGCCGCCCGGGCCTTCCGGCGCTGCTGCTGACAGGTTTCGCCGAATTCCGTGCCGAGGAAGCGCTCGCCTCCGCCCAAGACCGGCTGACGGTGCTGTTGCGCAAACCCATCGCCGGTGATGACCTGGCCCGGCATGCGGCGCGGCTGCGCCGGCGAAAGTGAGGCAGCGTCACGCGCGCAGGAACGTGCCGACCGTCTCCGTCACGGCTTGCCGCACGACATCGCTGGGTGCGGCAGCATCAATCACGACGCTGGGCGAGGTTTCCGCCTGCGACAGGAAAGATGCCCGCACCCGCTCGTGAAACGCCAGATCCAACCCCTCGAACCGGCCCTCGTCCTGCCCGCTCGCCGCAAGCCGCCGCCCGCTCCGCACCAATCCCACACGGGGGTCCACATCCAGCAGCATCGTCAGGTCCGGCAGCAAACCTACGGCCCGCCGGTGCAACTCCAGGATCAGGCCGCTGTCCAGACCGCGTCCCGCCCCCTGGTAGGCCAGCGTGGACCCCAGAAAGCGGTCGCAGAGCACCACGCGCCCGGCCGCCAGCGCCGGCCTGATCACGCGTGCCACGTGCTGCACTCTGGCCGCCACCATCAGCAGCAACTCGGCCATCGGATCCCAGTCCGGGGCGTCACCGGCCAACAGCAACGCCCGCAAGGCCAGGCCCTCCGGCGTACCACCTGGCTCCCGGGTCAGCATCGCTCGCGCGCCGAGCCGGTCTGCCACGGCGGCCATGGCGGTCGTTTTGCCCGCGCCTTCGCCGCCTTCGAAAACTATGAACACGGTTGGCGGCAGGAGGAAGAAAGCAAGCAGTCC
>CAXUOA010000047.1:0-13733 GCA_964252625.1 uncultured Acetobacteraceae bacterium
GAATTCCGGCAGGATGGCCGAGAGGTTTTCGCGGTGCAACACGTCCAGCCTGGTGAACGGACGGCGGCCGGACCGCACCGCCTCCATGGCGGGCGCGTAGCGGCGCCGCCACGCATCGGCGAAGGCGAGAGGATCGGCACCCGGCGGTGCGTAGCGGGCGAGGAAGGGTGCCGCTTCGCGGGCCACGCCGCGGCGCCAGTCCACCACGGTGCCAAAGACGTCGAACACGAAGGCTGCGACGGGAATCTGGGCTTGCGTCATGGGCCGACCTTGCTGCTTGCCTGGATGAGGGCGGCGTCGGAATCTGCCAGCCGGATAACGACTGCTTCCGTATGCTCGCCCGGTTCCAGCTCGATCGGAAAGTGGAAGCCGCAATAGCCGTCACCCAGGCCCGCCTCGGCCAGGTCCTTGCGGAATATCTCGACACGGCCGGAGCCCACGCAGCGCGGGCCGGCAAAGGCCAGGACCAGGTGGTCCCGCACACTGTAGGAGCCTGCATAGATCCAGCCGGACACCAGCTCGGGCCGCACGTCTTCGATCGCGCCACGTATCATGCGGCCCTCCCGGCCGTTGTTGCGCGACACATGTTGATTTTCAGCAAAAAAGAAAGCGCCTTCGCACACCGGGCCGGCGCGCGGAGGCGTGACGTGCCCCTGGCTTGCGCCAGACAGGCGTTCGTCGGAGACAGGCACCCGGTTTCCGGCGGAAGGAACGCACGCGATGCGCACACAGGATTTGGCCTACGAGGCGGACGGGCTAAGCATGAAGGGACATCTCTGCCTGCCGGACGGAAAGCCTCGCGGTTCGGTGCTGGTGTTTCCCGAGGCGTTCGGGCTCGCGGCGCATGCGAAACGCCGGGCGGAACGGCTGGCAGGGCTTGGCTACGCGGCGCTCGCCGGAGACCTGCACGGTGGGCAATACGTGACTGAAGGGCTGGAGGAGGCACTGGGGTTGCTGGCGCCGCTACGGGCGGATGTCAGCAAGATGCGGGCGCGTGCCGCGGGCGCGCTCGGCGCATTGCTGGGCGTGGATGGTATGGCCGGCCGCGTAGTGGCGACCGGATATTGTTTTGGCGGCACGATGTCTCTGGAACTGGCGCGCAGCGGGGCCGAGATTGCGGGCGTGGTCGGCTTCCACAGCGGGCTGGGAACGCCGAATGCGGAAGACGCCCGGAACATCAAGGGCAAGGTCCTGGTCTGCATTGGTGCCGACGACCCGAGCATCAACACCGATGCACGCCGGGCATTCGAGGACGAGATGCGCACCGGCGGCGTGAACTGGCAGATGAGCGTATACGGCGGCACGCTGCACAATTTCACCAATCCGGAAGCCGACAAGCTGGGACGGCCGGATTTCGCGGCCTACAATAAGCAGGCCGACGAGCGTAGCTGGACGGAAATGATCTCGCTGTTCGACGAGGTTTTCTGATAGCGGTTTTGACCGGCAAGGAAGGTTGGGCTCTGCACCCAATCCTGCTGGAGAACTATCGGTCCCAAAACATGCCGTCTGTTAGAACTGCCTGGGACCAGACCTTATCGTATCATGGGAGATCCTGACAGCGGCGCATTCATGCCGTACCGTCAGGTGACTTTTCGCCAGGCATCCGTTGGTAGCCAAACGAGCGCGGGCCCGACTCGTCTTCGCGGCACGCGGTCGGGCTCGCGGGTCGTTTGAGGGAGACCGGCCGGCGCCCTGACGGGCGGGCGGTCTCCCAACCTTTCGGCTCAGGCCTTGGCAGAAGCCTGGGCGTGCTTTGCCGCGAGCTTGGCGAGCTTCTCGCCCATCTGGCTGACCGTCTCATCGCCGCCGTAGATGTCCGAGACGATCCCCTCCAGCTTCTTGACGTGGTCCTTCATGCCGAGCGCCTTGGCGATCGCGCCGGCCGATCCGAAGCCGGTGATCCCGTAGTGGCACATGCGCTGATACTGGCCGATGATCACGATGTCTTTCAGCTCGCCATCCGCGGGCGCTTCCTTCACGCCGTGCTTGAGCGCCTCGCGAACCAGGCCTTCCATGCCCTTGCAGTGTTCCTTCTCGACTTCCGCGCCGGCGTCCTGCAGCAGCCCCTTCAGCGTGTCGTTATGCTTGGTGATGCCGGACGCCGCCTCGGTGAGGTGCGCCTTCAGCTTGGCGTCGTGCACGCCCTCGGTCAGAGGGGCCAGCGCCTTCAGCATCTGGTCGTTGGCGGACCAGAGGTCCTTGATCTCGTCGGTGTAGACTTCCTTGAGGTTCTCGGGAATTGACATGGTTCTCTCCTGGTGGAAGGCAGCGCAACGCAGCACGGGCCGTTTCGACGCACGCGGATCTTGCGTGGGAGACGAGCTATGGCCCATCTGATCAGGCAAGCCCGGCCCACTACCCCATGGTTGTTCGTGTCGCTGGCGCCAGGAAGCCGCCCGGCGGCATGGCATGGCGGCTTGCTCCTGCAATGCAGTGGCCAGCAGCAAGAATCGGCCCGGGCGGAACCGCCTTGCCTTTCCTGGCTTGGTGATAGATCACGCGGCTGTCATTCCGCTGAACCTCGTGCAGGCTCAGACCAGTTTTGGCCGCAATTGGAGGTGGATTTGGCGATACTGATAAACGGAACCGCTGCGGTGCTGCCCGGCGACCCCCGCGTGTCGTTGCTCGACCTGCTGCGGGAGCATCTGCAGCTTACCGGCACCAAGAAAGGCTGCAACCAGGGGGCCTGCGGCGCCTGCACGGTGCTGGCTGACGGCGAGCGCATCGTCGCATGCCTGGCGCTGGCGGTGCAGTATGACGGGCGTTCGATCACCACGATCGAAGGCTTGGCGTCCGGCGGCGTGCTGCATCCGCTGCAGCAGGCCTTTGTCGCGCATGACGGGTTCCAGTGCGGCTACTGCACGCCGGGGCAGATCTGTTCGGCCATCGGCATGGCCGCCGAACTGAAGCGCGGCGTGCCGAGCAGCGTGACCGCCGACGTGTCGGCGGAGACGATCCTGCCCACCTCCGAAGAGCTGCGCGAGCGGATGAGCGGCAATCTGTGCCGCTGCGGCGCGTATAACGGCATCGTCGCCGCCATCACCGAAACCTTCGCGGAGGCCGGCCGATGACCCCCTTCAGCTACACGCGCGCCAGCGGCGTCGCGGACGCCACCGACCAGGGCCGCGCCGCCGGCGCCCGATACCTGGGCGGCGGCACCAACCTCGTCGACCTGATGCGGGAGGGCGCGGAATATCCTGCGAGCCTGGTCGACGTCACCGGCCTGTCCAGCACGATCGATGCGCGGGAGGACGGCAGCCTGCTGATCGGCGCGGCGGTGCGCAACACCGCTCTGGCGGAGCATCGCGCGGTGCGGACCCGCTTCCCGGCTTTGTCGCGCGCCATTCTTGCCGGGGCCAGCGGGCAGATACGCAACATGGCGACCGTGGGCGGCAACATCCTCCAGCGCACCCGCTGCCCGTATTTCTATGACGGCGAAGGCTCGCGCTGCAACAAGCGGGTGCCCGGCCAGGGCTGCGATGCGATCGACGGCTTCAACCGCATCCATGCGGTCCTGGGCGCGTCGCCGAGCTGCGTGGCCACGCATCCGTCGGACATGTGCGTGGCCCTGGCCGCGCTGGATGCGGTCGTGCACATCGCCGGCAGGACCGGCGAGCGCACGCTGCCTTTTGTCGACCTGCACCGCCTGCCGGACGGACGGCCGGACGTGGACACAATGCTGGCGCCAGGCGAGCTTATCACCGCCATCGCGTTGCCCGCTCTGCCGTTCGCCGCACGGTCGACCTACCGGAAGGTGCGTGACCGTTCGAGCTACGCCTTTGCGCTCGTCTCGGTCGCTGCCGCCCTGGAGGTTGAGGGCGGCACGGTGAAGGATGTGCGGATCGCGTTGGGAGGCGTCGCGCACAAGCCCTGGCGCGCCCGGAAGGCGGAGGCCGCGCTGCGTGGTCAGCCGGCCACCGCTGCCAGCTTCCGGGCCGCCGCGCAGGCGGAGCTGGCGGACGCCACGCCGCTGCGGGACAACGCCTTCAAGATCGAGCTCGCCACGCGCACCATCACCGCCGTTCTCGGCGAACTGGCAGGAGAGGCCGCATGAACCCGCTCGACAAGGCCAAAGAAGCGGCACAAGGCGTGGCGCAGGCGGTGATGAAGAAGGCGGCGGAGCTGGCGCCGGACAGCTGGATGCCCGGCGGTCAGCCCGACCCGCTGATCCGCCAGCGCCACGGCCTGATCGGCGCGCCCGTGTCGCGCATAGACGGCCCCCTGAAGGTGCGGGGCGCCGCCCGTTTTGCCGCCGAGTTTTCGCTCGAAGGCATGACCTACGCGGCACTCGCCTACAGCACCGTGGCCCGGGGCCGGATCGTCTCGCTCGACACGGCCGATGCGGAAGCCGCCTCCGGCGTGGTGCTGGTGATGACGTATCGCAACGCGCCCCGGATGAAGCCGATCCCGATGTTCATGGCTGCGGCAAAGGCGGCCGGCGGCAGCGACCTGCCGGTGATGCAGGACGACCTTATCCATTGGAATGGCCAGCCGATCGCCCTGGTACTGGCCGAAACACAGGAACAGGCCGATCACGCGAAATCGCTGATCCGGGCCACGTACGAGGCCCAGCCAGCGGTCACGTCGTTCGACCAGGCGAAGGCGCTGGGCATGGAACCCGCCTCGTTCCAGGGCCAGCCGCTGCAGACCAACATCGGCGACGCCGAGGCGGCCCTGGCTGCGTCGGCATTCGCGGTGGACGCGACCTACACGACGCCACGTCACAACCACAACGCGATCGAGCCGCACGCCGCCACCATCGCCTGGAACGGCGACGACCTCGTCGTCCACGATGCGACGCAGGCGGTGGTGCACACCGCGTGGTCCATGGCCCAGGTCTTCGGCATCGAGGAAGAACAGGTCCATGTCACGTCGCCCTACGTAGGCGGTGGCTTTGGGGGAAAGACCCTGTGGCAGCACCAGGTCCTGGGCGCGGCGGCAGCCAGGCTCGCCGGACGTCCCGTCCGGATCGCGCTCTCGCGCGAGGGCGTCTACCGCGTAGTCGGCGGCCGCAGCATGACCGAGCAGCGGGTCGCGATCGGCGCGCGGGAGGACGGCCGCTTCGAGGCGATCATCCACACCGGCGCGGTGACGATGACGCGGCACAACACCATGCCCGAACCGTTCGTGCTGCCGGCGCGCAGTACCTATGCGGCAGGCAGCTTCAAGCTGGACGTGAAGGTGGCCTATCTCGACATGGTCGCGAACACGTTCATGCGGGCGCCGGGCGAGGCGGTCGGCACGTTTGCGCTCGAATGCGCGATAGACGAGCTCGCCGAGAAGATCGGGATAGACCCGGTCGAGCTGCGCATACGCAACGAGCCGGAAGCGGACCCGGTCGCGGGCACGTCGTTCTCCTCGCGCCACATCGTCGAGGCCTGGCGGGCGGGCGCGGAGCGGTTCGGCTGGAGCCGGCGGAACGCAGCCCCGCGCGCACGGCGCGAGGGCGAGTGGCTGATCGGCATGGGCGTGGCCACCGCGACCTACCCGTATTACCGCATGCCGGGTGGTGCCGCGCGGATCACCCTGACCCAGGACGGCCATGCCCGGGTCGAAATCGCCGCCCACGAGATGGGCATGGGAACGGCGACCGCGCAGACACAGGTCTGCGCCGAGCGGCTCGGCCTGTCGCTCGAACAGGTGACCTTCGCTTACGGCGACTCGACCCTGCCCGGGCTCGTCCTGGCCGGCGGCTCGCAGCAGACGGCATCGATCGGCGCGTCCGTGATGGCAGCCCAGCGCGAGCTGGTGGGCGAGCTGCTCAAGCTTGCCGGCAACAGCTCGCCGCTCGCCGGGTTGAAGCCGGACGAGGTACGCGGCCTGAATGGCGGCCTGGCCAAGCACGACGAGCCGGCCTGCCACGAGAGCTACGCGTCCATTCTCGGACGGGCAAAGCGCACCGAACTGGTGGTCGAGGCGAACGCGCCGCCGCCGCTGGAGACGATGCACTGGTCGATGCACTCGCACGGCGCGATGTTCTGCGAGGCGAGGGTCAACGCGATCACCGGCGAGCCACGTATCAGCCGGTTTCTGGGCTCGTTTGATTGCGGGCGTATCCTCAATGCAAAAACGGCGGCCAGCCAGTTCCGCGGCGGCATCATCATGGGCCTGGGCCTGGCGTTGATGGAGGAGTCGCAGTTCGACGAGCGCAGCGGGCGTCTGATGAACCCCAGCCTCGCCGAGTATCATTTGCCCGTGCACCTAGACGTGCCGGAGATCGACGTGATGTGGACCGACATCGCCGATCCGCACACGCCCATGGGCGCGCGTGGCATCGGCGAGATCGGCATTACCGGCACGGGTGCTGCGGTCGCCAACGCGATTTACAACGCCACAGGCAAGCGGGTTCGCGACTTGCCGATCACGCTGGACAAGTTGCTGTGACGGTCTTGCTTGTCTGATACCAGCCGTTCGTGCAACTGACGCAGTAAAAAGCAAGCAGTCCTTTTTTGAAAAAAAGGACCAAAAAACTTTTGTTCCCTGTCGCATCTGCAGCAGCCCGGTGCTCCCTGATAAATCGAGGCGTTTGAGCCTGCGCAGGAAGTAAAAGTTTTTTGCTTCTTTTTTTCAAAAAAGAAGGCCTTCCTTTCTTGCGAAGGCGTCAACCGCAGAGCGGGTTTGCCAGCCCGGCTATTTCCGCCGTCTCGAAGCCGACAGGTTGCTGCCGTCGACGCTGGCCCTCCGCAGGGCCACGCCAAGGCGCTTGTCTGCCGCAAGAACTTCGCGCAGGGCGTTGTCGACGAATTGCAGATGCAGCGTTGCGACGGCTCCTGCAGATGTCGCATCGCGGTTGACGATCGCCGCGTGGATTGCGCGGTGCTGGCTCAGAAACGTCTCCCGTATCTCGGTGCGTTCGTAGAGCTTGCTGCGGCTGTAGAACATGCCCGAGCGTAGCATGCCGATCAGTGCGCGCATGACGTGGAGCAGCACGACGTTATGCGTGGCCTCGTAGATCGCCATGTGGAATTCCAGATCCGCGTCCGCTTCGTCGGCCGCGTCGCGTTTGGCGTGCTCCACCTCGATCCGTTGCAGCGCCGTGCCGATGTTCTCGAAATCGACCGACGTTCCGTGGCTGGCGGCCAGCGAGGCCGCGGCCCCGTCGCAGATCTCGCGGAATTTTATGTAGTCGAAGGTGGTCTCTCCGCCGGACGCCAGCAGGCTGAGAAGCGGATCGGTGATCGATGTGCCGGTGGCGGCCACTATGGTTCTGGCGCCCGGCTCGCTGATCAGCAATCCGCTACGCGACAGCATGCCGATCGCCTCGCGTACGGTGGGTCGCGAGACGGCGAGGCGCTCGGCCAGGTCGCGCTCGGACAGCAGGACATCGGCTGGCCGCAACGTGCCTTCGCGCACGAGCGCTTCTATGTGGCGGGCGACGCTCTTGGCGCTGCCCTTTTCGATCTGTGACATCGGTGAACTCACGGCAGGAGGCGTACTGCCAACCTGGGCGGCAGCGGCAGTGCTGCACCATGCAGCCAAAAAGGATCGCAGGCAAAAAGACCATGTTGACAAGCTTGGTAAGCTGAAGTTACCACTGTGCCAGACGTAAGGGCTTTGGGAACAGCCAATCGACGCCAAGTAATACCGCCGTGCCGATAAACGCCGCGAAATATCGGCTCAGCCCTGAACTGCATGCTGGCGTAGGTATCGTGCACGTTGCCGCTGTATATTGTATTGCCTGACGAACTCCGTAAAAACAACCGTTCGTTGCTGCGACGTTGTGGCGAAAATAAATAATAAAAGACTTCCGGGAGGATCCAGAATGAAGTTGACCACAGGCCAGTGGAAGCTTATGCCCCTCTGTGCGGGCGCCGCGATGTGGGCGACATGTACCCATCAGGCGCGCGCTGGCGACATCACCTTCGCGGTGATCGGGCCGCATGAATACGAGCTGCCGATCAACTACGCGCCGTTCAACGCAGTCGTGCAATACGGCGAGATCAACAGCAATAATCAGGCCTACAACAACCAGGGCCATGTTCAGGGGAGCAACGGCGGCTCCCTCTATGAAGGATTGACGAAATACGTCTATTTCTTCGATTTCAAGGCACTGCCCAATATCGGCTTTGCTGCGGAGGTCATCGAGCCCGAGGTGCACATCAGCGACGTCTCGCCGGGCGTGACCGGGCTGGGCGGGACCATCTTCGGGTTTGCCACATGGTTCAAGCCGAACGGCGACAGCACGCTTGGCTTCCAGAGTTTCGGCCAGGCCCGCGATGCCACCGGGGTCCTCAATCACGGCTCGTCGTGGAACAACCTGTCCAGCATCCTGTTCGACTACCAGTTCAAGCATTTTGACCTGACCGGAGACGCCGGGATCGTGTTCAGGGGCGATTCGCGCTACCAGAACCAGTACGATCACACACAGTCCGACCTCTACCACGTCAATGCCAGGTTCGGCTTCAAGGTGCATCCGATCGTGGAACCGTTTCTCGCCGTCGACTGGACCACGGCGGGTACCGATCGCAACTTGTACACCGGCCAGGAACTGGTCGACAGTGCGCTTCAGGAGACAACTTTCGGCGGCGGCCTGAACGTCCAGTTGACGAAGAAGATCGGTTTCGCAGTCCGCTATTCGCGCGGACTGCAAGGGCGCAATACGACAGTCACGAACGCCGCCTATTTCAAGCTCGTCTTTGTCTTCTGATGGCCTGCCGCAGCCCGCTTGCGTCGGGTAAGACCGGCCGGCGATGCGTCACTTAATCGGAAAGTCACAGGGAACGGCGCGATGAATCATTCTGACAAGGTACTGCCGGAAAATCTGGCGGGCGAGGCAAGCTGTGCGGCCAACATCGCGCGTTTCCTGCAGGCACGCGGCGTGGACCGGATCTTCGGCCTGCAAGGCGGCCACATCCAGCCGATCTGGGACTTCGCCGCTAGGCTGGGAATACGCATCATCGACGTGCGTGACGAAGGCGCCGCCGTGCACATGGCGCATGCCCATGCAGAGCTGACCGGCGGTCTCGGCGTGGCCATGGTCACTGCCGGGCCGGGCGTCACCAACACCGTCACCGCCATCGCCAACGCGTCGCTGGCGCGCATCCCCGTTTTGCTGATCGGCGGCTGCCCGCCGCGTCCTCAGGTGAACATGGGTCCGCTGCAGGACATCGCCCATGTCGACATCCTGCGGCCGGTCACCAGGGTCTCCCGCACCTTGCGCGTGGCGGACCAGGTGATCCGCGAGCTCGATGAGGCAGTGGCGCGCGCCATCGGCGATGCCGGCGAGCCCGGGCCGGTGTATATCGAGATCCCCACCGACGTGCTGCGCCTGCCGGTGCCCCCGGCGATGATCCTGGCCGAATGGATGCGCCCCGCTGTGGCACGCCAGTCCGCTCCCGCGCCGGCTTCGGCGGCGGCGGCGGCCGATGCGCTGTGGTCCGCCGAACGGCCGCTGGTGATCACCGGGCGGGGGGCACGCGGCCTGGGGGATGGCTTGCGCCGGCTACTTGATGCCAGCGGCGCGGTGTATCTCGATACCCAGGAAAGCCGCGGCCTGTTGCCGCCGGACCACCCGGCCGGCGTGGGTGCCATGCGGGCGGCGGCCATGGCGCAGGCGGACGTGGTGCTGGTGATCGGCCGCAAGCTCGACTACCAGCTGGCCTATGGCTCGCCGGCCGTGTTCCCCAAGGCGCGCTTTGTACGCATCGCCGACACCGCCGGCGAGCTGATCGACAATCGGCGCGGCGACCCTGAGTTGCTGTGCACACCGTCATTGGCCGTCGAGGCAATGCTGGCGGCGGCCGGCAACCGTGCGCCGGCGGTGGACCGCGGCTGGACCGCCAGCCTGCGCCGCAAGCACGAGGAGCGCGCGGCAACGGCAGCTGGCCTGCCGCCGGCTACCGGGCCGGACGGGCTGATACATCCCGGGCGCATCTTCAGCGCCATCGCCGGCGCCGCGGCGCCAGACGCGATCGGCATCGCCGACGGCGGTGACATCCTCAGCTTCGCGCGCATCGGCCTGGCCACATCGACATACCTGGATTCCGGGACGTTCGGCTGCCTGGGCGTGGGCGTGCCCTACGCCATCGCGGCGTCGCTCGCCTATCCTGGACGGCAGGTGATCGCGGTGATCGGCGACGGCTCGTTCGGCTTCAATGCCATGGAGGTGGACACCGCGGTGCGTCACGGCGCGACGCCTGTGTTCATCATCGCCAACAACGCCGCCTGGAACATCGAACGCTATGACCAGGAGACGAATTACGGCGGCCGGGTGGTCGGCACCACGCTGCGCCACTCCGACTATGCGGCGCTGGCACGCGCGCTGGGTGCGCATGGCGAGCGCGTGGAGAACGCCGACGACCTGCCGGCGGCGCTGCAGCGCGCGCTGCAGGCCGGCGTGCCGGCGGTGATCGACGTGGTGACATCGCAGCGCGTGGCCTCCTCGGACGCCAACAAGGGGCTGGGCTTCGTGCCCGACTACCAGGCGTTGACGGCGTGGGACGAGGCCGAGCAGCGCAGGCGGGCAGGGTGAACCAGGCGCCTCCGATGCGTGCGGATGCCACGCTGTATCAGACCCTGCTGCGGACGGCGGCCGCCTGGGCGCAGCGGCCGGCCTACGCGGTGCCGCCCATGCAGGGCCGCGCCTATCATCCCGACGGTGCCGAATACAGCTGGGCGGAGGTGGCGCTCCAGGTCGAGGCGATGCGGGCGCGCTATGCGGCGGCCGGCTATGGGCTGGGCCATCGTGTGGCCATCCTGTTCCACCAGCGGCCGGAGATGTTCTTCCACTATTACGCGCTCAATGCGCTTGGCTGCAGCATGGTGCCGATCAACCCGGACTACCGGGTGGACGAGATCGCCTATCTGCTGGCCCATTCCGAGGCCAGCCTGGTGCTGGGGATCGACAGCCGGCTGGCTGACCTGCGGGCAGCGGCGGCCACGCTGTCGCCCGCGCCGGACGTGATATCCTTCGACGATCCGGCCGCCGACCTGCCGGCGACGCGTCGCGAGGCGGCCGACGGCAGGCCCGGTGTCGAGACCGAAGCGGCCCTGCTCTACACCTCGGGCACCACAGGCCGGCCGAAAGGCTGTATCCTCTCCAACCGCTACTTCCACACCTTCGGCGACTGGTACCTCTCGCGTGGCGGTCGACTGGGCATGCAGGAGGGCGTGGAGCGCATGTACAACCCGCTGCCGCTGCACCATGCCAATTGCCTGTCGATCTCCGCGCCGGCCATGCTGCTGACCGGTGGCTGCCTGGTGTTCCCGGACCGCTTCCATCCGCGATCCTGGTGGCATGACCTGGCAGCCTGCCGGGTGACGGCGGTGCACATGCAGGGCATCATCCCCAACCTCCTGCTGAAGCTGCCGGTCACCGCCGAGGAGACGCAGCATCGCGTACGGTTCGGCCTGTGCGCCGGCATCGAGCCGGGCCACCACGCGCCCTTCGAGGAACGTTTCGGCTTTCCGGTGGTGGAGATGTGGGCGATGTCGGAGACCGGCCGCCTGCTGACCGATAACGTGGAGCCGCGCAGCATTCACACGCGCGCCTTCGGCCGCGCCGTGCCCGGCCTGGATGCCCGCGTGGTGGATGAGACCGGCGCGACCCAGCCGCCCGACACGCCCGGCGAACTGGTGATACGCCATACCGAGGCCGACCCGCGCGGCGGCTTCTTCTCCGGCTATCTGAAGGATCCGGCGGCCACCAACGCTGCCTGGCAGGATGGCTGGTTCCACACCGGCGATACTGCAGTGTGCGATGCCGCGGGGCTGTTCCACTTCCTGGACCGCAAGAAGAACATCATTCGCCGCGCCGGCGAGAACATCGCCGCGGCCGAAGTGGAAGGCTGCCTGTGCGCGCACCCCCAGGTCAAGCAGGCCGCGGTGATCGCCGTGCCGGACGACATACGCGAGGAAGAGGTGATGGCCTGCGTCGTTCTGCAGGCCGATGCCGCCGGCAGGCTGCCGGACGCCGACATGGCGCGTAGCCTGTTCGACTGGTGCATGTCCCACCTTGCCTACTTCAAGGCTCCCGGCTGGTACCTGTTCCTGCAGGACCTGCCGACAGGCACGTCGCAGAAGCTGCAGAAGATCGCCATCTTCGCGCCGGGCGTGGATCCCCGCGCGCAACCGGGCGCGGTCGACCTGCGGGCGATCAAGAAACCACCGCGCACCGGATGACAGGCGCGGCGGCGACGGCGGCGATGGACATGCAAGGCCGCACGGCGGATCGGAAAAGGCGCAGGCGCACGCAGGCAAATCGGAGCGGAAGGCGACCGGGCAATCCCGGTGCAGAGGACTGCCGGCAAGAACGCAGGATTTCCGTGTGCGTCGCCGCGCGCCGCCATTTCTGACAAAGCGGGAAAGTCTCGGTCCGTTGTTGCACAACAACCGCCTGCTTCCTGACGCACGAGACATCGAAGGACAACATTATGCCGAATACCCCGGAAGGCCGCAGCATCGCCGCCCGCGTGGAAAGTTTCGTACGCGCTGAGATCATGCCCTACGAGCAAGACACGCGACGCGACGCGCACGGACCCAGCGACGCCCTGGTGCAGGACATGCGCGAAAAGGCCCGCGCACACCGTCTGCTGACGCCGCACATCCGCGCCGACGGCAGCCATCTCAGCCATGCAGATACGGCGCTGGTCCTGCGTGCGGCAGGGCTTTCGCCATTGGGGCCGCCGGCGCTGAATGTCGCCGCTCCGGACGAGGGCAACATGTTCCTGCTTGGCCGTTGTGCGTCCGCCGCACAGAAGGCGCGCTTCCTGCAACCCTTGCTCAGCGGGCACGCCAGGTCTGCGTTCCTGATGACGGAACCTGCGGCCGATGGCGGCGCGGGCTCCGACCCTTCCATGCTGATGACCACCGCAAGGCAGGACGGCAACCACTGGGTCATCGACGGCCGCAAGGCGTTCATCACCGGGATGGTCGGTGCTTCGGTGGGCATCGTGATGGCGCGCAGCGAGGCAGGCGCCACCATGTTCCTGGTGGACCTGCCGGCGGACGGCATACGCGTCGAGCGTGTGCTGGACACCATAGACAGCTCCATGCCGGGCGGACACGCCATCGTTGTGCTGGACAAACTGCGCGTGCCGCCCGAACAGATGCTGGGCAATCCCGGAGAGGGGTTCAGATACGCCCAGATACGCCTGGCGCCGGCGCGCCTGACGCACTGCATGCGCTGGCACGGCGCAGCCACGCGCGCGCAGGAGATCGCCACGGCCTACGCGGTGCGCCGCGAGGCGTTCGGCAAAAAACTGGTGGACCACGAAGGTGTCGGCTTCATGCTGGCCGACAACATGATCGACCTGAAACAGGCGGAGCTGATGATCGACTGGTGCGCCGATGTGCTGGATACGGGCGTGCTGGGCACAGTGGAATCCTCCATGGCAAAGGTGGCGGCCTCGGAGGCGCTGTTCCGCGTGGCCGACCGTTGCGTCCAGGTGATGGGCGGCACCGGGGTCACGGGCGACACCATCGTCGAGCAGGTGTTTCGCGAGACGCGTGCCTTCCGCATCTATGACGGTCCGACGGAGGTGCACAAATGGTCGCTGGCCAAGAAGATCAAACGCGATGCGCTGGGTGAGGCGCGCGTGATGAGTCCGGTCGCCGGTGCGGACCGGCTGGACGCGCTGCGGCAGGCTTAAGAGCATCATCAGATCAACCGGGGTCACCTGTCGGATAAAGATGCTCGCAGCGTCAACTAGTACCAATCGGTCTTGAGGCTCACGCATAAAAAGCAAGCAGTCCTTTTTTGAAAAAAAGGACCAAAAAACTTTTGCTTCCCGTCG
>CAXUOA010000048.1:0-13693 GCA_964252625.1 uncultured Acetobacteraceae bacterium
GGGGCGCTCCGATCGTGATCACGGCGGCCGGGCGGGCGGCCGGCATGGGGGTGGTCGGCGCCCAGACGGCCGGGGAGGCCGCGGCGGCGGTGCGCGCCATGCTCGTCGCCCAGCGCGCGGGTGCGGCCATCGTCATCGAGGAGTGCCTGAGCGGCGCCGAGGTCAGCCTGTTCGCCCTGTGCGACGGCACAAGGGCCGTGCTGCTCGGCGCGGCCCAAGACCACAAGCGGGTGGGAGACGGCGACCGGGGGCCCAACACCGGCGGCATGGGCGCGGTCTCGCCACCGGCGCGCTTCGACGAGGCGGCGCAGCACGCGGCGCTGGACGGCTTCATCCGTCCGGCACTCGCCGAAATGGCGGCGCGGGGCACGCCGTTCACCGGCATCCTGTTCGCCGGCCTGATGCTGACGGCCGATGGCGCCCGCCTGATTGAATACAACGTCCGTCTCGGTGATCCGGAAGCCCAGGTGATCCTGCCGCGCCTGCGGACCGACCTGCTGACAGCCCTGCTCGCCGCCGCAAACGGCGATCTGGGCGGCATCATGCCCGCCTGGCTGCAGACAACCTGCGTGGCCGTGGTGCTCGCCGCACCCGGCTACCCCGGGGCTGTCGCCACGGGCGCTGCCATCACGGGGCTGCGCGAAGCCGCCGCCCTGCCGCACGTCGCCGTCTTCCACGCCGGAACAGACATACGCGAAGGCCACGTCGTCTCCGCCGGCGGGCGTGTGCTCAGCATCTGCGGCACCGGGCCGGATGTGGCGACCGCGCGGACCGCCGCCTATGCCGGCGTGGACGCGATTGGCTATCCCGGTGCCGTGTTCCGGCGGGACATCGGGCTGCGCGCGATGGGAGAGACAGCATGAGTGTACACGGCGCCGCCAAACCGATCACGGTGCCGGACCTGCGCCGCATGAAGGGCAGGCCGCAGGTGTGGCTGACCGCCTACACCACGCCGATGGCGCAGCGCCTGGACGAACACTGCGACGCCCTGCTGGTGGGCGACTCCTTGGGCATGGTGCTCTACGGCCTGCCGAGCACGCTGTCGGTCAGCCTGGACACCATGATCGCGCATGGTGCGGCCGTTGTGCGCGGTGCCAGGCACGCCTGCATCGTGGTCGACCTGCCGTTCGGCAGCTACCAGCAGAGCCCGCAGCAGGCCTTCGCCAGCGCCGCGCGCGTGCTGGCGGAGACCGGCGCCTCCGCCGTGAAGCTGGAAGGCGGCACCGAGATGGCCGAGACGATCGCCTTCCTCACCACGCGCGGCGTGCCGGTATGCGGCCATGTGGGCCTGATGCCGCAATCGGTGAACGTGGCCGGCGGCTTCCGCGCCACCGGCCGCACGGATGGCGAAGCCGCCAAGGTGACGGCCGACGCGCAGGCGGTGGCCGCTGCGGGCGCGTTCGCCGTGGTGCTGGAGGGCACGCTGGAACCCGTGGCCGCCGCCATCACGCGCGCGCTGGCGGTCCCCACCATCGGCATCGGCGCGTCCGCCGAATGCGACGGCCAGGTGCTGGTGATCGACGACGTGCTGGGCACGTTCAACGATTTCACGCCGCGCTTCGTGAAACGCTACGCGACGCTGGGCGACGAGATATCGCGCGCCGCCGCGGCGTATGCCGCCGACGTGCGCGCACGCACGTTCCCCGCCGCCGAACACACGTTCAGGAAGCCGAAATAGCCTCGGCCCGCGGGGCGTTAGAGCCAGCCGGCACCGAAGGCCGCCGGCAAGTTATGCCGGAACGGGAACCACTTGCCTCCGCCACCGATGCTTGCAAGCAGTTCGGCAGGCGCGGGGCAGGATGGACCAGGACGAAGCGGAGCTTGCCATCGAAGGTGACGCTGCCGGCAGTGCGCCCGAGTCCGCGGCCGGCGCGCGCCTGCCGCGTTCCGTTCGCGCCGTGGTGTTCGACCTGGACGGCACGCTGCTGGACACCGAGCAGGCCTACCGGGCAGCGTTCCTGGACACCGTCGCGGCCTTCGGGCGCATCCTGCCGGCCGGCGCCTACGAGGCCCTCGTGGGGCTGCCCACGACCGCGCGGCGGCAGCTGTTGCCCGCCATGCTCGGTGCCGGTTGCCCGGCAGACCTGTTCATCGCCAGCTATTATGCGGCGCGGGCGCGTCACCTGGCCGGAGGCATCGCGCTGAAGCCCGGCGCCACCCAGCTGCTTGCCTGGCTGCACGCGAACGCACTGCCCGCCGCCATAGCCACATCCGCCAGCGCCGCCACGGCAGCCCGCCATCTCGAGGCGGCCGGGCTGGCCGGGCGCTTTCATCCCGTCGTTACCCGGGACGACGTCGCGCGCGGCAAGCCCGCGCCGGACAGCTTCTCGCTCGCCGCCGCCCGCCTGGGCGTGGCGGCGCGTGACTGCCTGGCACTGGAGGACTCACCGCACGGTGTGGCCGCCGCCCATGCCGCCGGCATGATGGTGGTCATGGTGCCGGACGTGGTGACGCCGGCGTCCGAGACGGTGCAACGCTGCGAGGCCGTCCTGGACACGCTTCACGATGTGGGCCCGCTTCTGGAAACCCGGTGCAGGAATGATCGTTCCCGGTTCCGTGTCTAGCAAAGAGATCAGTCCCTTTCTGAACAGAACCAGTGACCTTGCGTGTCCTCCGGCCTTGCGCGCCTGGCCAGGAGAGCAGAGGAGGCAAGACGCCTCGGCTTCTCCTCGCAAGACAAGGTCTCCCGTTCGTTGCGCCTGATCATCTTCGGCCTGTCCGTAAGCTCGTCCTGGGGCAACGGCCATGCCACGCTCTGGCGCGGCCTGATCGCGGCACTCGCAAACGCCGGCCACCGCGTCGTCTTCTTCGAACGCGACGTGCCCTATTACGCCGAGAACCGCGACCTCACCGAACTCGGCCCGAATGCGTCCCTGGTGCTCTACCGGGAGTGGGAGGACGTGGCCGCCCAGGCCCAGCGGGCGGCAGACGAGGCGGACGCGGCGATCGTGACCTCCTTCTGTCCGGACGCACTGGCCGCCGCGGACCTGCTGGGCGGCAGCCGCGTGGCCCTGCGGTGTTTCTACGACCTGGACACGCCGGTCACCCTGGACAGGCTCTCCGCCGACGAGCCGGTTGCCTATATCGGCCCGCAAGGGCTCACCGATTACGACCTGGTTCTCAGCTACACGGGCGGCGCCGCGCTGGAGGCGCTGCGCACGCGGCTCGGCGCCGTGCGGACGGCGGCGCTCTACGGCTGGGTGGACCCCGCGATCTACCATCCGGCGGCGGTGGAACCGCGCTACGTGGCGGATCTGTCCTATCTCGGCACCTACGCGGCGGACCGGCAGGACAGCCTGCTGCGGCTGTTCGTGGCAGCGGCCCGCGCCCGGCCGGACCAGCGCTTCGTCATCGGCGGGGCGCAATACCCCAGGGATTTCCCCTGGGCGCCCAACATCTTCTTCGTCCGCCATCTGCCGCCGGGCGAGCACCCCGCCTTCTACAGCTCATCCAGCATCACCCTGAACCTGACGCGCAGGGCGATGGCCGCGATGGGCTGGTGCCCGTCCGGCCGGCTGTTCGAGGCGGCATCCTGCGGCACCCCCATACTGAGCGACGCCTGGCTGGGCCTGGATACCTTCTTCGAGCCCGGCCGCGAGATCATGATCGCCGGGACCACGCAGGATGCGCTGCAGGCCATCGACACGGCGCCCGAGGACCTGGCACGCATGGCGTCGCGCGCACGCGCGCGCGTGCTGGCCGAGCACACCGCCGCGCATCGTGCGGACACCCTGATCGCCCTGTTCGAAGGCGCGCTGAACAAGATAGAGGCCTGACGCGCCATGTGGGGCATCATTCCGGCCGCCGGCAACGGCACACGCATCCAGCCGCTGGCGTTCTCCAAGGAGCTTCTGCCCGTGGGCAGCAGGCGGGATGCGAACGGCGTGGAACGCCCGCGCGCGGTCAGCGAATACCTGGTGGAGCGCATGGCACGCGCCGGGATCAGCAAGCTCTGCTTCGTCATCTCGCCCGCCAAGTCGGACATCATGAGCTATTTCGGCGGTGCGATCGGCGACGTGTCGCTCGCCTACGTGGTGCAGGACGCCGCGCGCGGCCTGTGCGACGCCATCTTCCGCGCGCTGCCGCTCATCCCGCGGGACGAGATGGTGGTGATCGGCCTGCCGGACACGATCTGGTTTCCTGCCGACGGCCTGGCCGCGCTGCCCGCCGGCCGGTTCAGCTTCCTGCTCTTCCCCGTCGAGCACCCTGAACTCTTCGATGCCGTCGAGACCGACGATGCCGGCCGCGTGCGGCGCATCGTCGTCAAGCAGCCCAATGCGGGCACGCAATGGATTTGGGGCGCCTTCAGCCTGCCGGGCAGCACGCTGCACGCGCTGCACGCGCTATGGCAGAAACGCGGCTGCACGGACGAATACATCGGCACGCTGGTCAACGCCTGGCTGGACGCAGGCGGCGAGGCATTCGGCGTGCGCGCGGGCCAGCATTACGTCGATGTCGGCACGCTGCACGGCTACCGCCAGGCCGTGCATCTGCTGGGCGGCGACGAGCTGCCGCATTTTCAGAAAGTTGAGGATCATGCCTGACGATTCGACACCGGCGCGCTGGACGAAGGAGGCGATCGCCGCGCGCGCCCAGGCGCTCGGCCCGTGGTTTCACAACATGGACCTGCAAGGCGTCCGCACCGCCCCGGACCACTTTCTGGGTGATTTCCCGACCGTCAAATGGCGCAGTTTCGCGGCCGACATCCCCGCCGACCTCACCGGCCGCACGGTGCTCGATATCGGCTGTAACGGCGGCTTCTATGCAATGGAGATGAAACGGCGCGGTGCCGCCCGCGTGCTGGGCATCGACGTGGACGACGATTACCTGGCCCAGGCCCGCTTCGCCGCGGAGGTGGAAGGGCTCGACATAGATTTCCAGCGCATGTCGGTGTACGACGTGGGCGCACTGGGCGAGCGGTTCGACATCGTGTTCTTCATCGGTGTGCTCTATCATCTTCGCCACCCGCTGCTGGCGCTGGACCTGATACACGAGCACGTGGCGCGCGACCTGCTGGTGTTTCAGTCCCTGCAGCGCGGCAGCGCCGCGATCAGCCCCGTCGAACAGGATTACGAGTTCTGGGACGAAAGCCATTTCGACGATCCCGGCTATCCGCGGCTGCACTTCATCGAGCACCGCTACGCACACGACCAGACCAACTGGTGGGCGCCCAACCGCGCCGCCTCCGCGGCCATGCTGCGCAGCGCGGGTTTCGAGATCGTCAGCCATCCGGAGGAGGAGATCTTCATCGCCAAACGTGTGGAGCGTGCGTATCCGGAGTTCGGCGCCGTGTATCCGGAGCGCGGCCGATGATCGAAGCGGCGATGATCTGGAACGAGCCGAACAACAAGAGCCATTGGGACATCGAGAACGATCCCGGCTGGACGGCTTTCGCCGGAATGGCCAGGCTGGCCGGTGCCGCCATCGCCGCGGAGGCGCCGGGCCTGCCGCGCGTGCTCGGCGGCATGTCGCCGATCGATCCGGATTTCCTGCGCATCCTGCAAGCCCAGGGCGTGATGGAGCAGCTCGACGCGGTGGCCGTGCACGGCTTCCCGCTGGACTGGAACAACTGGCTGCTCGACGAGTGGCCGGACAAGCTCGCCGGCATCCAGGCCTGCACCGACCTGCCCGTCTGGATTAGCGAGGTCGGCATCTCCACCTTCGGGGCGGAGGAGGTGCAGGAATGGGGCCTCAAGCGCACCGCCGAGCTGCTGATCGGGCGTGCGCCGCGCATCCACTGGTATAGCCTGTACGACCTTCCCACCGCCTGGCCCGCCACCACGCGCCATCGCGAGGCAGAGGGCTCCTCCTACTACCGCCACTTCCACATGGGCCTGCTGGACGAGCACGGGCGCCCGAAACTGGCCGCGCGGCACTTCGCGGACTACACGCCGGAGATCGGCCTGTGCCAGTGGTTCCACTACCAGGACCACCGGCTGGACGACGCGGTCCGCCACATGCGCGACATGGGCGTCACCACCCTGCGCACCGGCCTGAGCTGGGCCGATTTCACCCGGCCCGACGCGCTGGCCTGGTTCGACCGCCAGATGCGCGCGCTGGAGGCGTTCCGCGTGACCGTCACGTTCTGCTTCACCCCGGAAGACCGCGGCGTCTGGCCGCACCACACCGCCGCGCCAAAGGACCCCGGCGAGTTCGCCGCGTTCTGTGCCGCCATGATACGCCGCTATGCGCCCGGCCGCGCGGACGCCCTGCCGGCACGCACCCTTGTGGGGCAGCCAAGCTGATTGCTGCGCAGGTGCTCGACGCGCTCGCCCGACGCAGGCCGGTCACCCTGCCGGTGGCGCTCGTGGCCGCCCATCCTGACGACGAGACGATCGGCGCCGGCGCCAGCCTCCACCTGTTCTCCAACCTGCTGCTGATACACGTGACCGACGGGGCACCCGGCGACATGAACGACGCCCGGCGTGCCGGCTTCGGCACGCGGGCGGCCTATGCGGCAGCACGCCGCGCCGAGTTGGCCGACGCCCTGTGCCAAGGCCAGGCGCACCCGCGCATCGTGGCCCTGGACCTGCCCGACCAGGGTGCCTCGGCCGAGATGTCGCCGCTCGCTTCCAGGCTGGCCGCTTTGTTCGCCGCGCACGCCGTCCAGGCCGTCATCACCCACCCCTACGAGGGCGGCCATCCCGATCATGACGCGACCGCCCTGGGCGTGCGCCGCGCCGTGCGCGGAACAGCCATCGCGGTTCTGGAAATGGCCGGCTACCATGCCGGCGAGGGCGGTAGCCTGCGGACTGGCCAGTTCCTGCCCGGCGGCGATGAAGCCGTGGAGATCCTGCTCTCGCCGGCCGAACAGGACCGCAAGCGCGCGATGCTGGCCTGCTTCCCGACCCAGCGCGCCACGCTTGCCGCCTTCGGCACGCAGCGCGAGGCGTTCCGGGTGGCCCCCGAATACGATTTCACCCGGCCGCCGCATCCCGGCACGCTGCATTACGAACGCTACGACTGGGGCATGACGGGTGCCGCCTGGCGCAATCTGGCCACGGCCGCCCTCGCGTGACACGCCGCCTGACGGTGCTCAACGCCGCCTACGCCCTGGCGCCGGTGGGCCCGGACGCGGTTGGGGGCGCCGAACAGATACTCTCCGCCCTGGACCACGCGTTGGCCGAAGCGGGCCACCGCTCCTTGGTGGTCGCCTGCCGCGGCAGCACGGTTGCCGGCACGTGGGTCGATACCGGCGTGAACCCGGACGCCGCGCTGGATTCCGCCACGCGTGCTGCCGCCGAAGCCGCCACGCGCGACGCCATCCGGCGTACGCTGGCCACCACGAAGGTGGACGTCCTGCACCTGCACGGCCTGGATTTCGCCCGCACGCTGCCGGACGCCGCACCGCCCACGCTGGTCACCCTGCATCTGCCGCCGGACTGGTACGCCACGCTGCCGTCGCGCCCGGGCCTGCACTATGTCTGCGTCTCGTCCGCCCAGCACGCGGCGTGCCTGGGGCTCGGACCGCCGGACGGCCTGCTGCCGCCGATACCGAACGGCGTCCCTGTGCAGCGCCTGGCCGCCACCCGCATCGGCCGGCGCGGCTTCGCTCTGATGCTCGGCCGCATCTGCCCGGAAAAGGGGCAGCACATCGCCCTGCAAGCCGCCCACCGTGCCGGAATCGCGTTGTTCCTCGGTGGTGCCGCCTTCCCCTACCCCGCCCACCAGGCATATTACCGGACCGAAATGGCGCCGCTGCTCGACGCACGCCGCCGGTTCCTCGGACCTCTCGGCTTCGCCCGCAAACGCCGCTTTCTGTCGGCCGCCGCCTGCCTGCTGGTCCCCAGCCAGGCGGCCGAGACCAGTTGCCTCGTCGCCATGGAAGCGCTCGCCTGCGGCACCCCGGTCATCGCCTTTCCGTCGGGGGCGTTGCCCGACATCGTCGAGGACGGCCGCACCGGCTTCCTGGTGCGTAACGCGGAGGAGATGGCGCGCGCGATCGGTCAGGTGCACAGGATTGACCGCGAGCTGTGCCGCCGCATTGCGTTTGAACGGTTCGGCCTGCCGGGTATGACGGATGCCTACCTGAGGTACTACGCGGCTATGGGCGGGGCAGGAAGCAAGGCCTTCTTTTTTGAAAAAAAGAAGCAAAAAACTTTTGCTCCTGACGCCTGCACTGACCAACGCGTAAACTCAACACCCGAAACGGCTGCTCCAGCTGCGTCAGGAGCAAAAGTTTTTTGGTCCTTTTTTTCAAAAAAGGACTGCTTGCCTTGCCTTCCCTGACCGTCGAAACAGAAACCAGCCTGCAAGCCCTCGCGCCAGACTGGCACGCGCTCTGGCAGCGCACGCCCGCCGCCACACCGTTCCAGTCGCCTGCCTGGCAGCTCGCCTGGTGGCGGCAATTCGGCACGCCACGCCCCGTGCTGGCCACCCTGCGCGCCGAAGGCCGGCTTCTCGGCCTGCTGCCATGCTACGTGCTGCCGGAAGAGGGCAAGCTGCTCCCGATCGGCGCCGGTATCAGCGACACGCTGGATGTGCTGCTGGCCCCCGAGGCACCGCCGGACGCCGCCGGGCGCCTGCTGGCCGAGGCGTTGCGCGCAGCCGGCCCGATCGCGCGCGCAGACTTCATCGAGCTGCCCCCCGCCTCGCCGCTGCGCACGGTGCCTGCCCCCGCAGGCTGGCGCAGCACCCGCGCCCAGGGCGAGCCCTGCCCCGTGCTGCGGCTGACGGGCGCGCGCCTGCGTGAGAGCATATCCAAAGCAGCCCATCGCACGCTGCGGATGAACCGCAACCGCGCCGGGCGCGCCGGTGGTGCGCTGTTGCGCCTGGCCACCGCCGAGACCCTGGAGGCATCTGTCGAAACCCTGTTCGCGCTGCACGCCTCGCGTTGGACACAGCAAGGCGAGCCGGACGGCGTGCTGGCCGATGCCCGCGTCGGCGCATGCCTGCGTGAAGCAGCACCCGGTTTGCACGCGGCCGGCGCGCTGTCCGTGGCGGAACTGTGCATCGGGCCGAATGTGGCTGCGGCCTGTATGGTGATGTATGCCGGCGCGGACCGGATACTGTTATACCTCAGCGGCTTCGATGCGGCCTACGCCGCGTGCAGCCCTGGCTCGCTGCTGGTGGACGCGCTGGCCCGCAAGTGCCTGGACGAGGACAGGCGCGAAATCCACTTCCTGCGCGGCGGCGAGGCCTACAAATACGGCTGGGGCGCGGTGGACCGCCACAACGCCACCCACAGCTTCCTGCCGGCATGAACGCCGTCGCCGCCTGGCTGGCGGGCGATATCTCACCCGAGGTGGCGCTCAGCCGCCTGCTGCTGGACGGGCTGGCACCTGACGACATCCTGGCCGTGGTGCCCGCCGGTTCCGCGCTCGCGGCGCTGGCGGTGCGGCAGCGGGAGAACCTGCACGTGGTCGCGCGCATGCTCACCCGGGCGCGTATCGACCACGCCGGTGCCCAGCAGCCGCAGGAGATCGCACGCATGTTCAATCGCGCCGTGGCCGACGCGCCCGACGCAAGTGTCGCCGCCTACACGTTGAACGATCCGGAGGTGGCCGCGCGCGCTACGGCCGAGATCGTGCGGTGGCTTGTGGCGCAAGGCCTGGCGGCGGGCCCGGTGCTGGATCTGGGCTGCGGCACCGGGCGCATCGCGGCCGCACTGTTGCCCTATGCGGGGCAGGTGCTGGGGTTGGACGTCTCCCATGGCATGGTTGCCGAAGCGCGGCGGCGCTACGGCGGCGACCCGCGGCTGCGGTTCGCCGTGACGGACGGCCAGCCGCCAGGTGATCTGCCGGCTGGCGGCTTCGGCCTCGTCCTCGCGGTGGACAGCTTTCCCTATCTGATACAATCCGGCTTGGCCGACGCACACGCCGAAGCAGGCGCGCAATGCCTGCGGCCCGGCGGCGCGCTGGTCATCCTGAACCTCTCCTACGGCGCCGATGCCAGCGCGCGCCTGCCCGGCTGGTGCGCGGCGTTCGGCCTTTCGGTTGAGCAGGCCGGAACGCGGCCGTTTTCATTGTGGGATGGCGCTGCGTTCGTGCTGCGCCGGCTTTAGACGAACGCCTGGCGAACCGCCACGCGTCCCGATAAGCGTACAGTCCGAACCTTGTCCCCGGGCAAATCTTGGACCAGCGGTGTCGTCACCCGATTTCAGATCATGTGCGCCAAAACAACCTCGTAGCCCATGGCCACCCCGCCCGCCAAAGCCAGGCGTCCGCCAAGGAGATGGCCGGACCGCTCAGGCATCAGGAGCATGACCGCCAGGCCCACGACGGTCGAATACAAACCGATCTCGCCCATGTAGGCGACCAGGCTGACAGTTTCCTGGCTCATGCCATCCTCCGAACAAACCCTGTGGCTGCTCAGACGCAGACGGAGCTGGAATGTTCCTGCCCTGAGTAAGATTAATGGATCGTGAATCCGCGACCTGGTCGCGCCCTGGGCAGCGAGGTTCGGGCTCTATCCAAATCACGCGGAGCCGCAATACCGACCAGACCCGTGGCTGATGCCGTGCAAGCAAGCAGTCCTTTTCTAAAAAAAGAGCAAAAACTTCTGCTTCCCGTAGCATCTGCAACAACCGGGTGCTCCCGGATAAATCGAGGCATCTGAGCCTGCGCAGGAAGCAAAAGTTTTTTGCTTCTTTTTTTCAAAAAAGAAGGCCTTTCTTGCTTGCACAAGCCTCAACCACTGAACGGGCTGATATAAAACGCCGATCTATTGAGGACCAATCCTCAGGCAATACTGCCATAGCGCGGTCCAGGCGCCCGCCGCCCCTGGCCTTCGTTGCACAGATATTCAAAATCCGCCGGTCTCAGAACGCCAGGGCGCTCGCCTGCACCACAAGCGGCAAAGCCCGCACTTCGGACAGCACCGCCTCGCTCAGATCGCCGTCCACGGACACCAGGCAGATCGCGTCGCCGCCCGCCGCGGCACGGCCCAGATGAAAGGTGGCGATGTTGATGCCGTGCCGCGCCAGCGTCTCGCCGAACCGGCCGATGAAACCGGGTTTGTCCTGGTTGGTGACGTAGATCATCTGCGGCGCGAAATCGGCCTCCACCTTGATGTTCTTGATCTCCACCAGCCGCGGCTTGTTGCCGGCGAACAGCGTGCCGGCAACCGCGCGCGACCCGCGGTCGGTCGTCACCGTGATGCGCACCAGGGTCTGGTACTCGCTCGGCCTGTCATGGGCCGTCTCGGAGACCTCGATGCCGTGCTCGCGCGCGGCCACCGGCGCGTTGACCATGTTCACGCCGGAGAGCACAGGAGCCAGCAACCCGGCCAGTGCGGCCGCCGTCAGCGGCTTCTGGTTCAGCGCGGCCACCGCCCCTTCGTAGTCGATGGCGATCTTGCGTATCACCCCGTCCTGCGCGTGGGTGAGCTGGCCGGCGAACGCGCCTAGGCGCTGCACGAGTTCCATGTAGGGACGCAGGCGGGGCGCATCCTCGGCGCTGACGGAGGCGGTGTTGATCGCGTTGGTGACGGCGCCGGTCAGCAGGAAATCGCTGATCTGCTCTGCCACCTGCAGCGCCACGTTCTCCTGCGCCTCGTTGGTGGAAGCGCCCAGATGCGGCGTGCAGACCACGTTCTCCAGGCCGAACAGCGGGCTGTCCTTCGCGGGTTCGGTCTCGAACACGTCCAGCGCGGCACCGCCGACCTGGCCGGAGGCCATCGCCTCGGCCAAAGCCGCCTCGTCGACCAGCCCGCCGCGCGCGCAGTTGATGATGCGCACGCCGCGCTTGCATTTGGCCAGGGCGTCGCGCGAGAGAATGTTGCGCGTCGCCTCCGTCATCGGCGTGTGCAGCGTGATGAAATCCGCGCGCGCGAGGAGGTCATCGAGCTCCAACTTCTCGACTCCCATGTCCAGCGCACGCTTTTCCGACAGGTACGGGTCGAACGCCACTACGCGCATGTGCAAGCCGTGCGCACGGTCGGCGACGATGCTGCCGATGTTGCCGGCACCGACCAGGCCCAGCGTCTTGCCGGTGAGCTCGGTGCCCATGAAGCGGTTCTTTTCCCAGCGTCCGGCCTTGGTCGACGCGGTGGCTTCCGGAATCTGCCTGGCGAGCGCGAACATCATGGCGATCGCGTGTTCGGCCGTGGTGATGGAATTGCCGTGCGGCGTGTTCATCACGATCACGCCGCGCGCGGTGGCCGATTTCAGATCCACGTTGTCAACGCCGATGCCGGCACGCCCGACAACCTTCAGTTTAGTCGCAACGTCAAGCAGCTCCTTCGTCACCTTGGTGGCCGAGCGTATCGCCAACCCGTCATATTCGCCGATGATCGCACGCAGTTCTGGCGGCGTGAGGCCCGGCTTCACGTCAACGTCGATGCCGTGGTCACGGAAGATGGCGACAGCTTCGGGAGAAAGCTTGTCGGAGATGAGAACTTTCGGCATGTGCGACTACTCCGCGGCCGATTTGATAGAGTCGGAGGCCACCTGGGCGGCCGCCCAGTCCAGCCATGGCGTCAGCGCCTCGATGTCGGATGTCTCGACGGTGGCGCCGCCCCAGATGCGCAGGCCAGGCGGCGCGTCACGATAGGCGGCGATGTCCAGCGCCACGCCTTCCTTCTCCAGAAGCGAGGCGATCTTCTTCGCCGCCGCCGCCTGCGCATCCGCGCCCAGTGCCGTGAACCAGGGTGCGGAGATCGCCAGGCAGATGGACGTGCTGGAGCGGTTCGCCTCGTTCCCGGCCAGGAACTCAACCCAGTCGCTCTTCGCAACCCACAAGGTCAGCGCTGCAAGGTTGGCGCGGCTGCGGGCGATCAGGCCAGCCAGCCCGCCCACGCTTTCCGCCCAGCGCAGCCCGTCCAGCGCATCTTCCACGCACAGCATCGACGGCGTGTTGATCGTCTCGCCGGCGAAAATGCCGTCTATCAGCTTGCCGCCTTTTGTCAGGCGGAAGATCTTCGGCAGCGGCCAGGCCGGCTTGTAGCTCTCCAGCCGTGCAACGGCGCGCGGCGAGAGCGCCAGCATGCCATGCGCCGCCTCCCCGCCCAGCACCTTCTGCCAGGACCAGGTGACCACATCGAGCTTCTCGTAAGGCAACGCCATCGCGAACGCGGCCGATGTCGCGTCGCAGATCACCAACCCTTCACGTCCGTCCGGGATGAAATTGCCGTCCACCAGGCACACGCCGCTCGTCGTGCCGTTCCAGCACAGCACCACGTCGCGCGCGAAGTCGATTTCCGCCAGATCGGGCAACTTTCCATACGGTGCGCTCAGCACGCGCGCATCGATCTTCAACTGTTTGACGGCATCCGTGGCCCAGCCTTCGGAAAAGCTTTCGAACGACAGCACGTCCGTGCCGCGCGCGCCGAGCAGGCTCCACATCGCCGCCTCGAACGCGCCGGTGTCCGATCCCGGCATGATGCCGAGTTTCCAGTCGGCCGGCAGGCCCAGGATGGCGCGCGAGCGGGTGATCACTTCGGCCAGGGCGGCTTTCGGCGCCTTGGCGCGGTGGCTGCGGCCGAGATAGGCGCCCTGGAGCGCGTCCAGGGACCAGCCGGGCCGCTTGGCGCAGGGGCCTGACGAGAATTGCGGATTGTGCGGACGGATGTTCGGCTTCGTGGCGAATGCCATCGTGCAGCCCTCCCTTTCAGAAGAGAAGCGCCCCGGTGGGGGGGCGTGACCCGGGGGCTGCTTAGCGTGAAGGGGTTAAGAAGGCAAGAATAGGGACTTTGCTCCAGGTCCCTGCGTCAGCTCTCGCTTCGTTTCAGCCAGCACGCACACCGGCAGAAACGC
>CAXUOA010000049.1:0-3316 GCA_964252625.1 uncultured Acetobacteraceae bacterium
GTGCCGGACGAGGCGGGCGGCCAGCCCCTGAACGCATCGGCACTGCTCCTGCGCGGCCGGACGCTGGACCGGCTGGACCGCTCGGAGGAGGCGTTCGCGGCCTTCGAGGCCGCCCAGAAGGTCGATTTCGACCCGGAAGAGGCGCGCCGCCACCTGTCCTGGATCGAATCCACCGCCCGGCACTACCGCCAGTTCTTCCTGCGCTCGCTCACCGACACGCTGCCGCGCGCCGCACCGGCGGCCGGCCGCAAGCAGCCGGTGTTCGTGGCCGGCTTCGCGCGGTCGGGCACCACGCTCGTCGAGCAGACGCTTTCGATGCACTCACAGATCGGTGCCGGCGGCGAGATCGGGTCTCTGCGCCACGTGGCCAAGCACGCACAGCGCCTGCTGCACAGCCCGCTGCCCTACCCCAACGCGCTGACGGAACTCTGGATGGGCGACCAGCGCCGCGGCCTGGACACGCTGCGCGACGCCTACCTGAACGACGCGGAGCAGCTGCACGGCATCGCCGGCAGCGCCGAGCCGTATTTCACCGACAAGATGATCTTCAACGAGATGCACCTGGCGCTGATCGGGCTGATCCTGCCCGCCGCCCCCATCATCCACATGATACGCCATCCGCTCGACGTCGTGCTCTCGGTGTTCTCCCACCAGCTTTCGGGCGGGGTGCGCAGCCGGGGCGGCATCGTGAGCATCGCACGTCATTACGCGGCCACGATCGAGCTGGTGGAGCATTACGCCGACCAGGGGCTGCTCGGGCGGTACATGGCCGTGCGCTACGAGGACGTGGTGTCCGACCAGCGCGCGCAGGTCGCGCGCATGCTGGATTTCATCGGGCTGCCGTTCGAACCGGCCTGCCTGGATTTCGACAGGAGCGAGCGCTACGCGCGCACGCTCAGCTTCAGCCAGGTCAGGCGCAAGCTGAACAGCGACGGCGTGTTCCGCTACCGCAAATACCGCCGGCAGCTCGAGCCGGTCTACCCGATCCTGGAGCGCCACGTCCGCGCGCTCGGCTACGCGTTCGAGTGAGCCCGGCGATGCGGACAACGATACCGGCGGCAACCGCGCGGAACACACGGCCGGCGCATGAGCCCGGCGCACCAGGTTTGAAGGGCGAACACCATGGCCAGCGGTAACGTTTCAATCCCGGGCGCGTCCGGCGGTGTGCTGCTGACCGTAACCGGCACGAGCACGCTCAACAACGCGGTGGCCTTTGCCGGCGTCCTGACCAATGCGCAGAACGCCGGTACGCTGCAGATGGACGATCTCGACCATCCGCCCGTCGCTTCGCCCGAAGCCGGCCACACGCTCGAATACACCGTCTCGGACGCAGGCGTCTCGACCGCGATACCGACCGGCGGGGCCTATTTGTTCGACTATGCAGGCGGCGCCACGACAGTGGCCGGCTCAGGCGGCGATGACGTCGTGCTGGCGGCGCTGGCCGGATCGGGCAGCGGCGGCCTGACCTATGTGGACCGGGGCGGCGACAACGCCGTCACCTTTGTCAGCGGCGACAACCTTTATAACGGCGCGGGCGCGGGCAGCCCGTCCGATTCCGACACGGTCACCGCGGGCGAGGGCCGCGACACCATCGACACCGGTGCCGGCGAGGCGACCGTGTTCTCCGGCGTGGGCGGCGCGCTTATCACGCTGAACGACACCACGCCGGGCACACTGAACGACGAAGTCCTCCTCAGCGACGGGGTGAACACGGTCAACGCGGCGGGTGCTGGCGACCTGGTGTTCGTGACGGGCCGCGGCCAGACGCTCGACGAAGGGTTGTCGCAGGCCGACCAGGACCGCATCGTGATCAGCCCGACGCTGGCCGGCGCCACCGGCGGCGACAGCGTCAACGGGGGCAACGCGCAGACGCAGATCTTCGACGCGGCCGGCGGCAACACCCTCGATGTCCAGTCCGGCCTGCTCGCCGAGTTCGACGAGGCCGGCGGCAACGCGCTTATCGGCGGACCGGGCGTGCTCCTGCTGGTGTCGAGCCCCACCGCCGCAGGCGGTGCGGCCACCGATACGATCACGGCCGGTACCGGCATTAACGACATCTTCGGAGCAACGGCGTCCAGCGCCTCCTACGACGTGATCTCGGCGCCCGGCACGACGGTCTCCTTCCTCGACGAGGGCGGTTCGGAGACCGTCGACGCCGCCGCCGGCATGGGCGTGCTCGACGTGTTCGGCAACACCTCCGCCGACCTGGTCGTGCAGGGCGGCGCGGGTGCGGTGAACTTCATCGGCGGCGGGGCCGCGGATGCCACGCTGGCGGCCACGATCAGTCCGGGATCAGGACTGACGCACGTCTTCGGCGCCGGCGGCGAGAGCATCAGCCTGCAAGGCCAGGGGGGCACCGCGATCTTCGCCGCCGGACTGGGCAACGAGACGCTCGACGGCTCTGGCTACACCGGAAACATGGACGTCTTCGCGTCCAACCCCGCCGACAACGTCGCCGGACCCGCCGTCAGCGACTCGCTCGTCGGCGGTTCCGGTACGAACTTCTTCCTCACCGGTGCCGGAGACGAGACGATCGTGGGGGGCACCGGCGTCAACCTCATCCAGCTCAGCAAGACCCTCGATGGCATCGGCGGCACGATCACCGTCTTCAACTACAGCGCCGCCGACCTGATCACGTTCAACGGCTTCACCACCGCCGAGGAGAACGAGGCGATCCGCAGCGCTGCGCCCACCGATAACGGCCTGGTCGGGACGCAGATCACGCTGAGCGACAGCACCTCTGTCCTGTTCGTGGACGTGAACGTCAACGAACTGAAGTTCAACAAGTAGCCAGCGACGCGCGGCCTGCCGGTGGCCAAGGCGTGCGTGACCGCAGGGCCGGCCGGGCGTGACCCCTCGCCCGCCGAATACCGCACGCTTGCGCGCAGCGGCCTGTTCCTGGCCGACTGGTATGCGGATGCCCACCCGCACGAATGTCCGGCAGGCACCGACCCGCTGGCCCAATTCTGCCGGTCCGGCTGGCGCAGCGGCCTCGACCCCAATCCCTATTTCGATTGCACGTACTACCTCCGGCAGAACAGCGACGTGCGGCGCGCGGACGTCAACCCGCTGTTGCACTACCTGCTGGACGGCGACAGGGAAGCGCGGCGTCCGATCGAGTTCTTCGATCCCGCCTGGTATCGCCGGACCCACACGGTTCCGCCGACGCAGACCTGCCTGGAGCACTTCCTCCCCCGGCGCCTGAGCGGCCGCGTCAGCCCGGTCGCGGGCTTCGACCCTGTCCGCCACCTCCCCCAGCACCCCCCGCCGGCGCCGGCCGGGCTGCAGCCCAACCCTGCCGCGCCCGCTCTGGCCG
>CAXUOA010000049.1:3326-11264 GCA_964252625.1 uncultured Acetobacteraceae bacterium
GGTCCGCCACCTGCGCCTGCACGCGCGGCAGGCGCAGGCCGGCCTGGACCCCTTCCTGCACGCACAAGCCGCCCGCGGCACGGCGGTGCCGGACGACGCCGCGGTGATCGCACAATGCGGCCTGTTCGACCCCAGCTTCTACCTCATAAGCAATCCCGACGTGCGGGAGACCGGGCTGGACCCCGCCGAGCATTTTCACCGCTGCGGCGCCGCCGAGGGCCGCAACCCAAACCTGTATTTCCACACCGCCTGGTACGTGGCGCAGCACGGCCCAGCCTTGCAGGACGGCGAGAACCCGCTGTGGCACTACTACCTCGCCGGCGAGGCGGCAGGGCTGAAACCCTGCGCCCATTTCGACCCGGCCTGGTACGGCAGAACGCACGGGCTCGCACCCTGGCAGTCGGCCTTGCGCCACTACCTCGACCACCGCCGCGGCCAGCATGTCAGCCCGAACCCGGATTTCGACCTGCCTGCCTACCTCGCGCACACGGAGGGCCGGCTCGGACCCAACCGCGACGCCTATGCCGACTGGCTGCGTCACGGCCAGCCCGCGCTGCCTGCTAAACCCCCTGCCGCGCCCGTAACGCCGCCCGTCCGCGCGCCGGTCACGCAAAGCGCTTTCGACCGCGGCCTGGAAAGCCTGCGCGCCGGTGACCTGGACCAGGCCCGGCGCTGGCTCGAACGCGCCCGCCGGCTGGAACCGGCCGACGCCTCGGTCGCACTCGCCCTGGGCCAGGTGATGATACGCCAGCGTGACCCCGAAGCGGTGGCGCTGTTCGCGTCCCTGCTGCGCATCGCCCGGTTCAACGAGGCGCTCTGCGGGCTGGCCAGCGCCCAGTTCATGGTGGGCGATGCCCAGGCCGCGTCGCAGACGCGCAGCCTGTCCCTCTCGGCCTACGCGCAGCGCTTCTCCGCCAATCAGGCCGCCGCCCTGCAGCTGTACTGCACGCAGGCGGGTGCCGCCGGCTGGTGCGGCTTCGGCGAGGAAGGCGTGCTGAGCCTGCAGCTGGCCGGGGCCGCGCCGCCGGGCCGGATCAGCGTCTCGTTCGATGACGAGCCGCCGTTCCAGACGCTGGCTTGTGACCCCGGCCAGCCCACGGCCTGGCGCCTGGCCGTCCCGCCAGGCTGGGCACGAAAGAGCGCGCTGCCCGTGCGGCCGGAGCACGGCCGCCTGCTCGGCAGCGAGATCAGGCTGGCCGAGATCCCCCGGGTAGAGGGCTTCGTCGAGGCGGAAAACGGCGGCCTGTCCGGCTGGGCCTGGTGCCCGAACGACCCGGACCACGCGCCGAGCCTCACGGTCAGCCACGCGGATGGCCGCCTCCTGGCGTCGCTCGAGGCGCGCCACCCGGCCAGTGGTGTCTCGCACTGGCGCCCGTTCGCCCGGCCGCGCCGCTTCACGCTGGACGCGGCGCTGCTCGGCGGCCTGGACGGCGCCCTGCATGTCGCCGGCCGGGACGGCCGCGCACTCTACGGCGCGCCGCTCTGTCCCTCGCTGCAGGCGCGCAGTGCCGCCTTCGCCGCCCGGCTCTCGTCCGCCGCGCTGTCCGTCTCGCCGCCCCAACCCGCGGCCGCGCCGGCAGCGCAAGACCATGCGCGTCCCGTTCCCGTGACGGTCCCCGTGCCAGCCTCCTTTGTCGGCGTCACGCAGGGTTCGCTCACCCCGGCGCCACGATGCTGCGTCGTCGTTCCGGTGTTCGGCGCGCGCGCGGTCACGCTGCAATGTCTGGGCACGGTGCTGTCCACACTGCCCGCCTGGGCGCGTGTCCTGGTCGTCGACGATGCGTCCGAAGACCCGGTGCTGGTGGAAGCACTGCGCTCGCTCGCGGACAGGCGGGCGATAACGCTGCTGCGACACGCGGCGAACAAGGGGTTTCCGGCAGCCGTCAACACCGGATTGCGGGCGTGCGCAGGTGACGACGTGGTCCTGCTGAACAGCGATACGCTGGTGGCGGATGGCTGGCTGGACCGCATGAGGGACACGGCCTACGCCTCGGCCACAATCGGCACCGTCACGCCGTTCTCCAACGACGCCACACTACTGAGCTATCCCGATCCGTGGCAGGCCAACGCCGTGCCGGACCTGCCGGAGACCCAGAGGCTGGACGGCCTGGCCGCCAGCCAGGCCGCCGGTCCGGTCGAGATCCCGACCGCGGTCGGTTTCTGCATGTTCATCAAATCCGCCTGCCTGGCGCAGGCCGGCGGCATGCGGGAGGACCTGTTCGCGCAAGGCTATTGCGAGGAGAACGATTTCTGCATGCGGGCCCGCCATCTGGGGTGGCGTCACGTGGCGACGCCGAATGTCTTCGTCGCGCATGCCGGCGGACAATCCTTCGCCACGGCCCGCGCCTACCTGCAAGCGCGCAACATGCGCGTGCTGAATGACCTTCACCCCGGATACGACAAGCTGATTGCGGAGTTCCGCGGCACGGACCCGCTCGCTGCCGCACGCCGTTCGCTCGACGTCCTCCGCTGGCGCAACCTGCGCGATGACAGGCCAGGCGTTCTGCTCGTGACACATGGCCGGCAAGGCGGCGTGCGGCGGCACGTGCACGACCGCGCAACCCAGCTCAGGCAACAGGGATTGCGGCCGATATTGCTCTGGCCGGCTGGCAGCCACGGCCACGGGCGGGACTGTGTCCTGGGAGACGGGCCGGAAGGCGGCACGCCCAATCTGCGTTTCTCGCTTCCTGACGAATGCGACCAGCTCGTAGACCTGCTGCGCGGCGACAAGCTCCGGCACGCCGAAATCCACAGCCTCGTCGGGCACGACCACGCCATCGTCGGCGTCTGCAACACGCTGCGTGTGCCCTACGACATCTACATCCACGACTACGCCTGGTTCTGTCCCAGGATATCGCTGCTGACCACGGGACGGCGGTATTGCGGCGAGCCCGGGATTCGCGATTGCGCGGCGTGCGTCGCCGACAACGGTTCGGAGATCGAGGAGACGATCGACGTGGCCGATCTCGTCTCGCGGTCGGCACGCGAATTTGTCGGTGCCCGGGACATAGTGACACCTTCCCGGGACAGTGCCGCGCGCCTGCAGCGGCATTTTCCGCAGGTACAACCGGTCGTGCGTCCCTGGGAAGCGGATTTGTTCGCAGACCAGGCCAGGGTTTCCGGCAATCGCCGTGGTCCCTTCCGCATCTGCGTCCCCGGAGCGATCGGTTACCAGAAAGGCTTCGATGTCCTGCTTGCCTGTGCGCGCGACGCGGCACGGCGCGCGCTCGACCTGGCGTTCATCGTCGTCGGATTCACCAGCGACGATTTGCGCCTTCTTCAAACGGGCAAGGTGCACGTGACGGGGGAATACGACGAAGCCGAAATTGTCGCGCTGATGGAACGCCAGTTCGCAGACCTGGCGTTCCTTCCCTCGATCTGGCCGGAAACCTGGTCTTACACGCTGTCGCAAACGTGGAAGGCCGGACTGCCGGCGCTCTCGTTCGATATCGGCGCACCGGCCGAGCGTATCAGGGCAACGGGGAGAGGCTGGCTGATTCCGCTCGGGGCCGAGCCCGCGCGTATCAACGATGTCCTGGTGCGTCTGGCGGCGGATGTCAGGGCTGGCGGCGGAAGGAAGCAAGCAGTCCTTTTTTGAAAAAAAGGACCAAAAAACTTTTACTTCCATCGCATTTGCAGCCGCCGGTTATATCCGGATCGATCGAGGCTCCTGAACCTGGCCAGGAAGTAAAAGTTTTTTGCTTCTTTTTTTCAAAAAAGAAGGCCTTTCTTGCTTGCGCAACGTAACCCGGGCTTCACCTCGGCTCAAGGCACGCCCAGCGTCACCACGACGTCGACGCCCGTATCCGCGCCCGATCTGAGCTGCCCGGTCATTGCGCGGTGGAACGTGTAATGGCCGGTGACACGCCTCTGGGCGACATCCTGCGCCCCACCCAGCGCGAATCGCTCCTGCCCTGCCGCAACCAGATCGACACAGGCCGGCAACGCGGGCGGCGCGCAGGGCGGATACGTCCAGCTGATTCGCTCGCCCTGCGTGAACGACAACAGCCGGGAGTGTCCATGCGCCTCGATACGGATCGGCGGCGGTGACGGCGGCACATCGACGCGCGGCGGTGCAGCCCGATACAGAAAGACGGCCACGACGATCACCGCCACCGCGCCCATGCCGGCCAAGGCGACGGTCGCCCCGCCGCGCGGCGGGGGCAGCCCCGACGGCTCCCCGCTTCCTTCCGCAACGGGCACCGGCGGGCGGCTTGCCGGAACTGGCCCGGGGACGCCGTCCGTTGCGGCCGGAGCGCGTTCCGCGGACGCATCGCGTGCCTGGCCAGCGGCGGGGTTGGCTGCTGGTTTGGAAGCAGACGGTGCAGGCTGGGGTTGCGCCGGTTTCGCGCCAGACGCCGGACCGGCCTGACGCTGTGCCGCACCGCAGAACGCGCAGAAATCGGCGGGAAAACCGAATGCCTTGCCGCACGACTTGCATAGGCTCGTCGAGGGCTGGGCCACGCTCATCATACGCCGTCCTGAACAAGGAAAAGAGAGCAGGCCAAGGACAAGTCCTTAGCCCACCCCGCAAGCACTGCTAAGTGTTGGGGGTCTGGGGCCTCGAGGCCCCAGCGGGGTTTGGGGCAGAGCCCCAACCTTTTTTGCTTCTTTCTTCAGGAAAGAAATGCTTTGTTCCCCTCATGCGCCGCGTGCTGCTGGGCCACGCCCGCCTGTTCATCGCCACACTGGCCGGCCTGGCCGCGCTCGCCGGCTTTCCGCACGACTGGCTGGGCCGGGTGCGCGGCATCGCCGCCTGGGACGCGGCCGCCGCATGCTACCTGATCCTGATGGCCTTGATGTTCGCCACCTGCCCGCAAGACCGCATGGCGGCCAACGCGCGCGCGCAGGAGGACGGCGAGTGGACGCTGTTCTTCCTGGTGCTGGCAGGCGTCGCCATCAGCTTCGCCGTCATACTCGGCGCGTTCGGCAGCATGAAGGACGCAGCCGCGGCGACGAAGGCGATCAAGGTGGCGCTGGTGGCGGGCACGCTGGCGCTGTCCTGGCTACTGATGCAGGTGGTGTTCGCCCTGCGGTACGCCCATGAATATTACAGCGGTCCCCCGGACGGTCCGGTCGATGGCGGCCTGGCGTTTCCGTCCGAGCCGAACCCGGATTACTGGGACTTCCTGTATTTTTCCGTCGTGCTCGGCATGACGTTCCAGGTCAGCGACGTGGACATCACCGCGCGCAAGTTCCGCCGCCTGGCGACGCTGCACGGCCTGATGGGTTTCCTGTTCAACACGGTGATCATTGCGCTGACGGTCAACCTGGCGTCCGGGTTGCTTTAGGAAGCGGGCGTGCCGCCGACGACGGGCCTGCATGGTTGCAAAGGATTTGGCCAGGCTTCGCATGGGAAGTGGCGGCAGGATGCCAGCAATCAGAATTGCGGGCGTGTTCCCGGAAGATGCACCACAACGAGGCACTGAAACCTGCGTCAGCAAGGTCCTGAGAAGACTTCCACGATATCCTGGCCGAAATCTTCGCGGAGCAGGGCTACAATCTCGCTTCAGAACCGCACCACGTCGCGTCGTGAACTGTCTATCTCACACCGATCGACCAGTCCTGAGGCTGGCGCACAGAAAACAAGCAGTCCTTTTTTGAAAAAAGGGACCAAAAAACTTGTACTTCCACGCATCTGCAGCAGCCCGGTGCCTCCTGAGAGATCGAGTTGCCCGAGCCTGCGCAGGAAGCAAAAGTTTTTTGCTTCTTTTTCTCAAAAAAGAGGCCTTCCTTGCTTGCCCAGCGTCAATCTCAAAGCGGGCTGGTATCAGTGCCTTTGCGGCAGAGCTCCACCTTGCATACCGGGCAAAACGCAGGACAGGTATAAAGGACGACCAGCGGGGTCCAGGGACGTCACGTCAGAGCGTGCTGCGCACGACGCCCCTGGCCTTTCTTTACAGGTCCGCGCTATCACCGCCGCTTGCCCGCCCGAGGAGCCGCCGTTGAACCACGCACCTGCGCTGCCCAACACCCTGCGCGCCGGTCCGGACGCCCAGGGCCGCTTCGGCACCTATGGTGGACGGTTCGTGGCGGAAACGCTGATGCCGCTGGTTCTGGAACTGGACACCGCCTACGAGGCCGCCAAGCGTGATCCGAGCTTCCAGAAGGAGCTGGATTTCTACCTGAAGGACTATGTCGGCCGGCCGAGCCCGTTATGGTTTGCCGAACGGCTGACCAGGTTGCTGGGCGGCGCGAAGATCTACTTCAAGCGCGAGGAGCTGAACCACACCGGCGCCCACAAGGTGAACTCCTGCATGGGGCAGATCCTGCTGGCCCGCCGCATGGGCCGGGCCCGGATCGTGGCAGAGACCGGCGCCGGCCAGCACGGCGTGGCCACGGCCACGGTGTGCGCGCTGATGGGCATGCCGTGCGTGATCTACATGGGGGCCGTCGACGTCGAGCGGCAGCGCCCGAACGTGTTCCGCATGAAGCTGCTCGGCGCCGAGCTGGTACCGGTGACCACGGGCGCCGGCACGCTGAAGGACGCGATGAACGAGGCGATGCGCGACTGGGTCGCCAACGTCAGCGACACGTATTTCCTGCTCGGCACGGTAGCCGGGCCGCACCCGTATCCGGCGATGGTGCGGGACTTCCAGAGCGTCATCGGCACTGAGGCGCGCGCGCAGATGATGGCCGCCGAAGGCCGGCTGCCGGACGTGGTGGTGGCAAGCGTCGGCGGCGGCAGCAACGCCATGGGCATCTTCCACCCGTTCCTGGACGAGCCCTCCGTGCGCCTGATCGGCGTGGAAGCGGCCGGCCGCGGCCTGGACAGCGGCGCCCAGGCGGCCAGCATCGAGCGCGGGCGGCCCGGCGTGCTGCACGGCAACCGGACCTATCTGCTGCAGGACGATGACGGCCAGATCACCGAGGCGCACAGCATAAGCGCGGGGCTGGACTACCCGGGCATCGGGCCGGAGCACGCCTGGCTGCACGATATCGGCCGTGCCGAGTACGTGGGCATCACGGACGACGAGGCGCTGGCGAGCTTCCAGCTGTGCAGCCGGACGGAGGGGATCATTCCGGCCTTGGAGTGTGCGCATGCGCTGGCGCATATCGAGAAGATTGCGCCTGGGATGGGGGCCGACGAGATCATCCTGATGAATTTGTCCGGGCGGGGGGACAAGGACATCTTCACCGTGGCCGAGCATCTGGGGGCCAAGCTTTGAGGCAAGCAAGCAAGGCCTTCTTTTTTGAAAAAAAGAAGCAAAAAACTTTTGCTCCTGTCGCCGCCCCATGCAGCCGTTATTCCTTGGTAACTGGCGCGGTTGGTTCCGCCGCCGCAGAAGCAAAAGTTTTCTGGTTCTTTTTTTCAAAAAAGAACTGCTTTCTTCCTTCTGCCGGCCTTTCATGAGCCGCATCGAAGCCAAATTCGCTGCCCTCAAACAGGAAGGCCGGGGTGCGCTGATCCCGTTCCTGGAAGCCTACGACCCGGACCCCGCCACCAGCATGGCCATCCTTCAGGGCATGCCAGGCGCCGGCGCCGACCTGATCGAGATCGGCATGCCGTTCAGCGACCCGATGGCGGACGGACCGACCATACAGGCCGCCGCCCGCCGTGGGCTGCTGGCTGGCGCCTCCGTCGGCCACACGCTGGAGATGGTGCGCGAGTTCAGGGCGGAGGACGACACCACGCCGGTGGTGCTCATGGGCTATCTGAACCCGATCCTCGCCTATGATCCGCGCCGGTTCTGCCTGGATGCCGCGGCGTCCGGCGTTGACGGGCTGATACTGGTCGATCTGCCGACAGAGGAGGCGGCGCTGATGGCCGGGCATGCCGCCGAGCATGGGCTCGACATCATCCGGCTGGTGGCGCCCACCACGGACGAGGCGCGCCTGCCGCAGGTGCTGCTTGGGTGCTCGGGGTTCGTGTATTACGTCAGCATCACCGGGGTGACGGGCACGCGCACGGCGTCCACCGAGGAGCTGGGCGTGGCC
>CAXUOA010000049.1:11274-13602 GCA_964252625.1 uncultured Acetobacteraceae bacterium
ATCCCGCGCATACGCAGGGTCACGGACTTGCCGGTTGCCGTGGGGTTTGGCGTGCGCTCGCCGGCGCAGGCGGCGGCCGTGGTGCAGGTGGCCGATGGCGCGGTGGTCGCGTCAGCGCTGATCGACACGCTGGCGGCTTCGCTGGACGCACAGGGCAGGGCCGGGCCGGACAGCGTGCGCCGCGTGCTGGACCAGGTTCGCGCACTGGCGGATGCGGTGCGCGCCACGAAGGCGCGGGCTGGTGACATGACGGTTGCGGCTTTGGCGGGGACTTGAAGGTAGAGAGATGAGCTGGCTCACCGAATACGTCCGCCCCCGGATACGCACCCTGCTGGGCCAGCGGCCGGATGTGCCGGACAATCTCTGGTCGCAATGCCCGGCCTGCGAGCAGATGGTCTTCACCAAGGAACTGGAGAAGAACCAGCGCGTGTGCCCGCATTGCGGCCACCACATGCGCGGCAGCGCGCTGGAGCGGCTGGACTGGACGTTCGACGAAGGCGGCTTCACCCGCATCGAACTGCCAAAGGCGCCCGCCGATCCGCTGACCTTCCGTGACCAGAAGCGCTATGCCGAGCGCCTGCGCGAGGCGCGCACCAAGACCGGCCTGGAAGACGCGCTCGTGGTGGCGCACGGCACCATCGAGGGCGCGCGTGCGGTGGTGGCCGTGATGGAGTTCAACTTCATGGGCGGCAGCATGGGCGCCGCGGTCGGCGAGGGCATCGTGGCGGCAGCTCGGCTGGCCGTGTTGCAGCAGGCGCCGCTGGTGGTGTTCACCGCCTCCGGCGGCGCGCGCATGCAGGAAGGTGCGGTCAGCCTGATGCAGATGCCACGCACCACCATCGCGGCCATGCTGCTGCGCGAGGCGCGGCTGCCGTTCATCGTGGTGCTGACGGACCCCACCACGGGCGGTGTCACGGCCAGCTTCGCCATGCTGGGCGACATCCAGATAGCCGAGCCCGGCGCGCTGATCGGCTTTGCCGGCGCGCGCGTGATCGAGCAGACGGTGCGCGAGACGCTGCCGGAAGGTTTCCAGCGCTCCGAGTACCTGCACGAGCATGGTATCGTGGACATGGTGGTGCGGCGCACGGAATTGCGCGAAACGCTGGGGCGGGTGATCCGGCTGTTGCAGCCTTATACGCCGGCGGTGGCGGCGGAGGCGCCCGTGGCGGCGGAGGCCGAGCCGGAGGTAGTGGTGGTTGAACAGCAGTAAGGAAGGCCTTCTTTTTTGAACAAAAGAAGCAAAAAACGTTTGCTCCGCTGTCGCGGACTCGCAGGACCAGACCGCGACAGCGGCGCAAAAGTTTTTTGGTCCTTTTTTTCAAAAAAGGACTGCTTGCTTGCTTAACCTGGCGCCGGCGTCCGGCCGCTCCGACGCCATACTGGACCGCCTGCAGAGCCTCTACCCCAAGCTGATCGACCTCAGCCTGGGCCGGGTGCAGCGCCTGCTGCACCAGCTCGGAGACCCGCAGGACCATCTGCCGCCGGTGATCCACGTGGCCGGCACCAACGGCAAGGGCAGCACCTGCGCCTTCCTGCGCGCCATCGGCGAGGCGGCAGGCTGGCGCGTGCACGTCACCATCTCGCCGCATCTGGTGCAGCTGCGCGAACGGTTCCGCGTGACCGGCGCGCTGGTGGAGGACGCGACGCTGGCCGACACGCTGGCCGAGATCGAGCAGGTCAATGCCGGCCAGGCAATCACCGTGTTCGAAGCGCTGGCCGCGGCGGGCTACCTGCTGTTCGCCCGCACGCCGGCCGATCTGTGCGTGGTGGAGGTAGGGCTCGGCGGCCGGTTCGATGCGACGAACGTGGTGGCCGCGCCGGCGGCCTGCGCCATCACCGCGATCTCGCTCGATCACCAGGATTTCCTGGGCGACGGGCTCGAGCGTATCGCCTGGGAAAAGGCGGGCATCATGAAGCCAGGCCGTCCGGTGGCCACCGGCATACAGCAGAGCGAGGTGCTTGCGGTCCTGCGCGACGAAGCGGCCCGGGTGGGTGCGCGCCTGCTGGAGCGCGGCCGCGACTGGACGCTACGCCCCGAGGCTTCCGGGCTGGTGTTCGAGGATGCGGCAGGCGTGCTGCTGTTGCCGCAACCGTCGCTGCCCGGCGCGCACCAGATCGACAACGCGGGCATCGCCACGGCCTGCCTGCGCGCGGCCGGGCTCGGCGTGCCTGCCGCCGCCTACGGGGGCGTGGCGCAGGCTGAATGGCCGGCGCGGCTGCAAAGGTTGCATGGCCGGCTGGCCGGTCTGTTGCCGGACGGCTTCGAGTTATTCCTGGATGGCGGGCACAATGCCGGCGCGGGGCAGGTTCTGGCGGAGCACCTGCGCG
>CAXUOA010000050.1:0-13064 GCA_964252625.1 uncultured Acetobacteraceae bacterium
CCGCTGGTGGCGACCAACGAGTGCTTCTTCGCGGCTCCGGCGATGCACGAGGCGCATGACGCGCTGCTGTGCATCGCCGAGGCGCGCCTGCTGAGCGAGGCGGACCGGCGGCGGGTGACGCCGGAGCACTATTTCAAGACAGCGGCGCAGATGCGCGCGCTGTTCGCCGACCTGCCGGAGGCCTGCGACAACACGCTGGCAATCGCGCGCAGCTGCGCGGTGATGGCGGAGACCCGCAAGCCTCTGCTGCCGGTCTGCCCGAAGGTACGCGCGGGCAGCACGGAGGAGGAGACGCTTGCGGCGATGGCGCGCGAGGGGCTGGCGCGCCGGATGGAGGCGGTGGGCGCGGACGGCGCGCAGCGGGCGCGCTATGGCGAGCGGCTGGAATACGAGCTCGGCGTGATCGCGAAGATGGGGTTTCCCGGCTATTTCCTGATCGTGGCCGATTTCATCCAGTGGGCGAAGGCCCAAGGCATACCGGTGGGCCCGGGGCGCGGTTCGGGCGCGGGATCGGTCGCTGCCTGGGCGCTGACCATCACCGACCTGGACCCGTTGCAATTCGACCTGCTGTTCGAGCGCTTCCTGAACCCGGAACGCGTGTCGATGCCGGATTTCGACATCGATTTCTGCCAGAACAGGCGCGACGAGGTGATCAGCTACGTGCGCCGCGAGTACGGCGACGACCGCGTGGCGCAGATCATCACGTTCGGCAAGTTGCAGGCGCGCGCGGCGGTGCGTGACGTGGGCCGCGTGCTCGGCATGCCGTACGGCCAGGTGAACCGGGTGGCCGAGCTGATCCCGAACAACCCCGCGAAACCGGTGACGTTGCGCGAGGCGGTGGATGGCGAGAAGCGATTGCAGGAGATGCGCGACGGCGAAGAAGCCATACGCCGCCTGCTGGAGATCGCGATGCAGGTGGAGGGCCTGTACCGCCACGCGAGCACGCACGCGGCCGGCGTGGTGATCGGCGACCGCAAGCTCGTCGATCTGGTGCCGATGTATCGCGACCCGCGCGAGGGCACGCTGGTCACGCAGTACAACATGAAATGGGTGGAGCAGGCGGGGCTCGTCAAGTTCGATTTCCTGGGGTTGACGACGCTGACCATCCTGCAGCGTGCGGTGGAGTATCTGCGCGAGCTGGGCGTGAGCGTGGATCTAGAACGGCTGCCGCTCGATGACGCGCAGACCTTCGCCATGCTGTCACGCGGCGACGCGGGCGGCGTGTTCCAATTCGAAAGTGCCGGCATGCGCGACGTGCTGCGGCAGATGCGCCCGGACCGGCTGGAGGACCTGATTGCCGCCGTGGCGCTGTACAGGCCGGGGCCGATGGCCAACATTCCCGATTATTGCAGGCGGAAACACGGCGAGAAGTGGGAGCCGCCGCACGAGGAACTCCGCGAGATACTGGGCGAGACCTACGGCATCATGGTCTATCAGGAGCAGGTCATGCAGATCGCCCAGAAGATGGGCGGCTACACGCTGGGCGCGGCCGACCTGCTGCGCCGCGCGATGGGCAAGAAGATACGCGCGGAGATGGAGCAGCAGCGCCAGGTTTTCACCAGCGGCGCCGTGGGGCGCGGCATACCGGAAGCCAAAGCCGTCGAAGTGTTCGAGCTGATGGCGAAGTTCGCCGATTACGGCTTCAACAAGAGTCATGCGGCGGCATACGCGCTGGTGTCGTACCAGACGGCGTGGATGAAGGCCAACCATCCGACCGCGTTCCTGGCGGCCTGCATGTCGCTGGCGATGGGCAACACGGACAAGCTGGCCGCCCTGCGTCAGGAGGCTGAGCGCATGGGCCTGCGCGTGCTGCCGCCGTCGGTGGCCGCAAGCGGGGCGGATTTCCGGGTGGAGGCGCAGGCCGACGGCACGCTGGCCATCCGCTATGCTCTGGCGGCGATAAAGAAGGTGGGCTTCGCCGCCATGCAGTCGGTGGAAGCGGCACGCGGCACGCGGCCGTTCCGTGACGTGTCGGATTTCGCGGGGCGCATCGACGCGCGGTGCGTGACCAAGATGCAGCTGGAAAATCTGGCCCGCGCCGGCGCGTTCGACACCCTGGACGCCAACCGGGCGCGGCTGTTCGCCGGGGCGGAGACGATCTGGCGCAGCGCGCTGGCCCGTGCGGAGGAGGCGAGCAGCGGCCAGATCGGGCTGTTCGGCGGCGGTGAGCCGGAGCGCCTGCGCCTGCCGGCCGTGGACGACTGGCCGGACATGGAGAAGCTCGGCTACGAGGCCGAGGCGGTGGGCTTCCACCTCACCGCGCATCCGCTGGACGGCTTCGCCGGGCTGCTGAAGCGGCTGGGCGCGGTGCCGACGACCCTGTTGCAGGCCCGCGCCGAGGCGGGCGGGGCACGCGTGCGCATCGCCGGCTGCGTGGTGGGTTCCAAGGAGCGCACGACCAAGACAGGCAACCGGATGGCCTGGGTCACGATCTCCGACGCGGTCGGCTCCTGTGAAGTGACGCTGTTCAGCGAGACGCTGGGGAGCGCGCGGCCGCATCTGACCGCCGGCGCGCCGCTTCTGGTGACCGCCGACATACGCATCGAGGGCGAGGCGCTGCGCATCACCGCGCAGGAGGTCACGACGCTGGAAAAAGCGGCGGTGGAGGCCGGCGCCGGCATGCGCATCTGGCTGAAGCAGACCGAGGCGGTGCCCCACATACGCGCGCTGCTGGAGCGCGAGGGAAGCGGGCGCGGGACGATCAGCCTGATGCCCATGCTGGAAGGCCAGGAGGTGGAGATAGCCCTGCCAGGGCGGTTCGCGGTGACGCCCCGGTTGCGGCAGGCGCTGAAGATGATCAACGGCGTGGAGCGGGTCGACGAGTTGTAGAAGGCAGGCTAGGGCGTCGGGCGCAGCAGCAGAGCCCCAACCTTGCTTACCTGTCGAACTCGGAACCGCCGGTTTTTTCCACGCCGGGTCTTCCTTCCGTCCTACACCCCTGCTATCACGCCGCCTCGCCGAAAGGCCGGGCACTTAGCTCAGTTGGTAGAGCGGCTGACTCTTAATCAGCTTGTCGTAGGTTCGATCCCTACAGTGCCCACCATTTCCTGATCCCGTAACGTGGCGTGGCTGTATCCTGCGGCCAGCTTTTGCAGCAGCCACCTGCCCTTGGATTGATCGAGGCATCTGGGCCTGCGCAGGAAGCAAAAGTTTTTTGCTTCTTTTTTGCAAAAAAGAAGGCCTCCCTTGCTTGCCGGGGCGTCACCGCAAAGCGGGTTCCGAAACGATAAGCCGGACCCGTATTCAGCTGAGGGAAAAGCTCGCCCAGCCGGATGCTACGTAGCGGCCCAGCGACGGGCAGACGGTGAAGACCCGCCAAGCATAGCGCCCGGGACGGGGTGACGGCATGCGCAGGGCAGAGACTTCCGTGCTGGTGCTGAAGACAGGGGAAGCGTTGCGGCCGTCCAGATGCATGACCTGGATGAAGTAGGACACCGGTGCCGGTGCCGCCGCCGCCGTCCAGACAAGCGGCAGCCCACCGAGCGGCACGGGCAGGTTGGCCGCTTCGGGCGGATACCGCGTGGCGGGCATCGGCACGGTGTCCACGGCCGGCGGCGCCGGATGGTCCGGGCGGTTGGCGGCCGCTTGCAGCCCTTCCGCCGCCGCCTGGCTGAACCAGGCCTGGGCGAGCACCAGGTTCTGCGGCACGCCATCGCCCGATTCATACAGCTGGCCCAGGTCGAACGCCGCACGCGCGAGTCCGCCGGTGGCCGAGGCCGCGTAGTAGTCGGCCGCCAGGGCCGGGTCGCGCACCGTGCCGCGTCCGCTGTCGTATAGTACGGCCACGTTGAGTTCGGCTTCCGCCAGGCCGCCATCGGCGGCCGGGCGGTAGAGAGCGAGGGCGCGCGTGCTCCCCTCGGTCGCAGTCGAATCCAGATCTGCGGTGACGGCCTGGTTGAACAGCGTGCGCGGGTCAGGGCGGGGAGCACCCTGGGCCTGGCTGGCTATGAGCATCAACAGGGCCGCCAGGCGCCCCGTGCCGGCTGCCGCCCTTGTTGCGCAAGGCTGGACAACGCCGCGGCGCCTGGAATGCCGCTTCATGGCAGCTGCACTTCGACCGTTCCCGGAATACGTCCGGGCAGGCCGGGCGGAGGCAGGACAAGCGACGGCTGCAAGGCGTTGCCGTTCAGCCTGGGCCAGGCACTGTCGGCAAGCGTTTTCGCGATGGCGTCCGCCAGCGGACGGTCGCCGCTGTAGAAATAGGAGACCACCCGGCGGGGCGGCGGCGCATGCACCGGCTTGGCGCGTATGTCCGCCATGCCGGCGTTCTGCAGTTTCAGGGCAATCGGCCGCAGCCGGTCCAAAGCGGCGGCGTCGCGTGCCGGGTAGAGCAGGATGATGGAGGCCGGAGGAGCGACCGGAAGCGGCGGCAGGCCGGCAGGAAGAGGGGTGGGCAAGCTGGACGCCGGGACAGGCGGGCTTCGTACAACGATGGCCGGCGGCAGCGGTACCAGAACCGGCGGGGTTGCTGGCGCGGTGGCACTCTCCTGCGGCGGTTTGGCGGGAACAGGTCTGTCAGGCGGGGCCTTGGCCGGTTGTTGCTGGGCCGGCGGAGACTTTGGCAGCTGCTCCAACGCGGGCGTTGGCGTCTGCACGGCTGCCGGCGGTGGCCGCGTTGCCGGCGGATGCACCACGAGGTTCGTCAGCGAGACGGCCAGGGCGGCCAGGCCTGCCACGAGGTAGAAGCGGGACGCTTTCAGCCATTTCGGCCGTGTCGTGGCGGCCTGCGCCGCGGGGCCCGGCTGGTTCGACACCGGCCGGACAGGTGTCAGGGCACGATGCACCAGGCTTGCGTCGACCTGCGGCGCATCTTCCGTGCTGGCCAGGAAAAGCGTGGCGGCCAGGCTGCTTCGCAGGCGCCGGCCGGAACCGGCCGCATCGGCCACCAGGACGGCCACGGCCCCGCGATCGAGCAGGTCCGGGCTGTGGCCCAGCGCATCCAGGCGGCGGGCGATGAGGGCTTCGATGGCCTGCGGGGCAAGCCTGGCGCCGGTATTTGGTGGAGCTTGCGTCTCCATGGTCTCAGGAAGCCGGACCGGCCAGGGCAGAAGGGCGCAGGCGGGCGATGGCCAGCAGAAGCAGCACGGGGAATAGCACGGGCGGGAATTGCTGGTAACCGCCGGTGAACAGGAACAGCAGCATGAGTGGCACGAAAAGCGCACCCTGCAGGGCTGTGCGCTCGGCGCGCCAGAACAGGCTCAGGTAGGCCAGCAGCAGCGGCAGCCCGTATTCCAGGAACACCTTCACCGGCGTGTTGACGTCGAACGCGTAAGGCAGGCTGAGCTTCTCGCTGACCCCGGCGCCTATGCCGGCAAGCAGGGCCGACGGCTCGCGGGCCAGCACGTCCGACATCAGCCAGAACGGGGTGACGAAGCGCATATGGCCGCTCGTGCCGGGCTGGGAGACCTCGCCCAGGCGGTCCGACAGCGCTGCGGCGAAATCGGGTGCGGCCAGGGTCGCGGCTGCCAGGATCAGGCCCAGTGCAAAGGCCGACACGAGGGCGATCTTGAGGAATTGCGGACCGAGCCGGACGCCGGCGAAGAGGAAGAAGCTTGCAAGCACGATCCAGCCGGTGCCGGAGAACGAGAGCAGCATCCCGGCGGTGAACAAGGCGAAATACAGCGCGCGGCGGGTGGTCAGCATCTCGACCATCAGGGCCACCGCCATGAATTGGGAGAACACCGAGGGTTCGATGAGAACAAGGCCATTCGACTTGAGGATGTCGCCGATTCCGACCGGGATCTCCAGGTTGTAGCCCTGTTCGAGGAGAAGGTTGGCCGGCACCAAACCGGTGAAGGCGAACAGGCGCAAGCCCGCGAACTGGGCGGCGAACTGGGCGATGCCGAGCCAGGCGATGATGGCGAGCAGGCGGTTGACACGAGCGAAAAAGGCGGTTTCGTCCACCGGGGCGGCGAAGCTCAGTGTGGCCAGCGCGGTGATGCCGAGGAAATGCAGCAGGGAATTCGTGCTTGGCGCGGCGTCGAAGGTGCCGGGCGACATGGCGTGCCAGGCGGCGCCGAGCAGGGCCAGGCCAACCAGGCCGAGATAGATGGCGCAGCGGCCGCGGTGCAGCACCAGCGTGCCGTGTGCAAGCCCCCAGGCGCCGAGCGCCAACCCGATGGGCCCCACCACGCTGAGCGGGGCCGCGCCGGCCAGCACCCCGAAGCGTTGCAGGAAGAGGCAGACGCAAAGCAATACGGTTGTGAAACGCAGGCAAGCCCCCTGCGTTCGCAACGCGGTGCCGGGGGTGGCGGTCAGCCCGGGCCGCGCAGCGGGAGGTGTGTCAAGGTTTATGGCGGGGTTGAACACAGGTACTCTCTTGCCGGAGGCGCCGGATGCCGACGCGGAGGCGCATCGGCCCGGCATGCCTGGGAATATTAACATGACGGCGCGTCGTTTGTTCCGGATAATGCTCAGGCTGCATGCGATGCCGCCTGCAATGGCGCTCTGGGCCGCGGTCGCCCCTGGAGCGCGGGCCCAGGTGATCAACGAGTACCTCAACGCGGGCATACCCGGCTACGACACGGCCGCCGGTGTGACGGTGGCCACCCGCCAGCATCCGGAATACGACGCGCAAGGCGTCCGGCTCGGCAATTTCGTGATAACCCCCGTGCTGCAGGAGAGCGTGGGTTACGACGACAACGTCACCGGCACGCGCGATGGCAAGGGGAGCGCGCTGATCGAGACGAATGCCACCGTGAACGCGGCCGGCGGCTGGTCGGACACGCGGTTCGCCGCCGGGCTGACCGTCGACGATTTCGAGTATCCCGAGCAATCCAACCAGGGCTTCACCAACTGGACGGCGGCACTCGGCGGCAGCCATGATTTCGGGCGCGACACGCTCAGCATCGGCTACACGCATCTCAACCTGAACCAGACGCCGCGCGACCTGGACGTGCCCGGGCTGAACCGGACGATCTCCTACCGGGTGGACGATATGCGGGCAAACTACCACGTCGATCTCGGCCGCTTCTTCCTCCAGCCGGGCATTGACGTGTCCTACTACAGTTTCGACAACGGGACCGTCGGCGGCCAGCAATATTTGCAGACGTATCGCGACCGGGTGACGATCTCGCCCGAGCTCATCGGCAGCTACGAATTCGCCACCCGACGGCGGGTGGTGGTGATCGTCCGCGACACGCAATCCGATTTCGACCAGTCGCCGCCAGGGCAGAGGCGGCAGAACTTCAACGACGCCTCGGTGCTGGGCGGCATCGCCTACGATGCGGACGGGATCATCGGCTTCCGCCTGCTGGCGGGCTACGAGGAGCGGAGCTTTGCCGCCAGCACCGCCTACCGGAACGTGCAGGCGCCGATCGTGGAAGGGGCTGCCACATGGACGCCCACGGGGCTGACAACGGTCACTGCATCGGCGGCGCGCTACATCGAGGATTCCGCGGCGGAAGCGACGGTCGGCTACACCGAGACGGCGCTGAAGCTGCAGGTCGACCACGAATTGCTCCGCAACGTGATCTTCTCCCTGCACGGGGCATTCTATCTCGATGATTACGGCAAGGCGGTGAACGGCACCGGCGCCGGGAGCGAGAACTACTTCACCGCCGGCGTGGGCGCCTCGTACGCCCTGAACCGGAATGCCAGGCTCGCCGCCGATTACACGTTCTCAACCCGCAACAGCAGCAGCAACGGCGCGACCTCGCCGCAGGGCCTACTCACCGACGGTGAGGTGTTCGGCAGCAACTACTCCGAAAACACGTTCCGCCTGACGCTTCGCCTTGCCCTCTAGCCGATTCCGAGGAGACTTTCGATGCCAGCTCGACCTTTTGCCACGCGCCTTCTTCCCCGCATGGCAGCGTGCGGCCTGCTGGCGCTGGGTGCGGCGGCGTGCACGCCAGGTGGCAACCTGCCCCCGCTGGCCGATTACACGCCGGGCGCCTACCGGCTCGGCGGGGGCGACCAGGTACGGGTGATCACCTTCGGGTCTGACCAGCTCAGCGGTCAGTTCCACGTGGACGATCAGGGCCAGGTGGCCATGCCGCTGGTCGGCAACATCATGGCAGGCGGGCTGACGTCGACGCAGTTCGCGGCAAAGCTGCAGGATACGCTATCGTCCGAAAAATTCTTGAAGGACCCGAAAGTGTCGGTGGAAGTGCTGGCCTACCGGCCGATCTTCGTGCTCGGCGAGGTCGCCAAGCCCGGACAGTACAACTACTCGCCGGGGATGACGATGCTGACGGCCGTGGCGGTGGCAGGCGGCTTCACGTATCGTGCGGTGGAGGCCTATGCCGGCGACGTGCGCACCGTGGGCGGCGCCGCGAGCGAGGGCAAGATCACGCCGCATTCGTTCCTGGCGCCCGGCGATGTGGTGAAGGTCTACGAGCGGCATTTCTGACGCAGGCTTTGCCGAAGGCAGGGCGTGGGCTTCGCCGCCTGCCGGAAACGCTGCCTCGGCACTTCCCGGCCGGGCTTTTGCCGGCGCGTCAGGCGTAGCCGGGTTTTTGAAGAGCGGTATCCGCGATGACACAGATGTCCAGACGAACCGTATTGGCCGGCCTGGGCGCCACCGCCCTGATGCCCCTGGGTGGAACGGGGCATTACGACGTGCTTGCCGATTACCGTTTCGGCAACGCACGGCCGGATGCCACCGTGCGCGACATGGCGGGATTGCATAAAAGCTTCCGGTTTCGTTACATCTACGACAATGGGCGGCTGGATGGGCTGGACAGCTACTGGTCCAAACACCGGGATTATCCTGAAGGCGACCCACGCTCCCTGCACGTGTTCGGTGCCGATCACCTCGCGCTGAAGGGCCGCGTGCCGCCCGGCGGCGGGATACGGCCCGGTGGCATCGAATCCGGCATGTTGCGCGCCCTGCTTCCCGTCACGCAGGGCATGGTGGTGGAGATGCGCGCCAAGCTGCCGCACGGGATCGGCACCTGGCCGGCCTTCTGGTTGAACCCCGGCGTGGAGTATCCCGACGGGCATTTCTCCGCGACGCCCTGGCCGCCCGAGATCGACATCTTCGAGTTTTTCGACTGGCAGCGGCGGCCTCGGCCGCGGCGCATGACGGCACACCTGCAGGATGCCGGCAGACCGCAGGATTTCGGCTATCCTGCGGTGCTGATGTCAAAGTTCGTGGACGGCGAATACGATCCCGGAATCGATTTCTCGGAGGGCTACCACGTCTTCGCCCTGGACTGGCAGCGCGATACGCCCGTCTGGCTGCTGGACGGGCAGGTGGTGCAGCGTATGCACTATGTCTGGCAGGCGCCGCCGGCTCATATCCTGATCACCAACCAGATCGGCATGTCCCTGAAAGGCACGGACATGGCGGGGATGAAAGATGAAGGCGACGGCTGGGATTACTGCGTGGATTATCTTCGGGTGTTCCGGCGGGTTTGATTGCCCTGTCAGACTGCTTCCCACAGGAGGAGCCCGAGCGCGAGCCACAGAACGGCACCGCTACCGAGGCCGATCAGCAGGCCATGAATCGGGCCGAGGCGGTCTCCCGACGTTTCGTCAACCAGCCTGCGGCCTTGCGCGTCCGTTCGGCGCAACGGCAACACGACAGCCGCCAGGCGGGCGTCGGCATCCGAGCGGACCGAAGGCACGCCGGAACGCGTTGAGAAAACTTCAGGCAGTGCAGCCATTTCAACCCCTGCGTTCATGAGCGGCTTAGACAATACTTCACGGTTGTAAACGAATTCTGATTTTTTGTATGCCGCGCTTGTTATCTCGATCTGGTTATACGGCCTTTGATGCGAAAGACCAGGGCAACAGAATTTTCATCTTCGAGCCACAATTCGGCCCTGAAGGCGTCGAGCAAAGCCTGAGCCGGAGCCGTATGCGTCCGCCCTTCTCTTGCGGCACCTGCGCCTGCTGTGCTGGATGTGGCCATGCATCCCGTAGCCACCACAAGCCGCATACTGATCCTGGATTTCGGCAGTCAGCTAACCCAGCTCATTGCCAGGCGGCTGCGCGAGGCCGGCATATACTGCGAAATCTGGCCCTATACGGCCAGTCCGGCAGAAATCCTGGGTTGGAGACCGCGCGGGCTGATCCTGTCCGGCGGGCCGGCCAGCGTGGCACAGCCTGGCGCGCCGCTGTCCGATCCGGCGATCCTCGCTCTGGGTTTGCCGGTTCTGGGCATCTGCTACGGTCAGCAATTGCTGGTGGCCCAGCTCGGCGGCGTGGTCGAAGGCAGCGATCACCGGGAGTTCGGGCGGGCCTATGTGGACGTGACCGCCGATTGCGGGCTGTTCCACGGCGTGTGGGCCGCAGGCGCGCGCGAGCAGGTCTGGATGAGCCACGGCGACCGGGTGACGGCGCTGCCGGCCGGCTTCGCGGTCGTGGCCAGCAGCGAGGGCGCGCCCTTCGCGGTGATAGCGGACGAGGCGCGGCACATCTACGGCACGCAGTTCCATGTGGAGGTGGTGCACACCCCGCACGGCGCGGCGCTGCTCCGCCGCTTCGCCCACGGCGTATGCGGTTGCAGCGGTGACTGGACGATGGCCGCGTTCCGCGAGCAGGCGATCGCCCGCATACGCGAGCAGGTCGGCCAGGGGCGGGTGATCTGCGGCCTGTCCGGCGGCGTGGACAGCTCGGTGGTTGCCATGCTGCTGCACGAGGCGGTGGGTGAACGGCTGACCTGCATCTTCGTCGATCATGGGCTGCTGCGCGCCGGCGAGGCGGACCAGGTGGTGGAGACGTTCCGCGACCGCTTCCATGTGCCGCTCGTGCATCGTGATGCCAGCGCGCTGTTCGTGGATGCGCTGGCCGGGGTGACGGACCCGGAGACGAAGCGCAAGACGATCGGACGGCTGTTCATCGAAGTGTTCGAGGAGGAGGCGGCGCGCGCCGGCGGGGCGGACTTCCTGGCACAGGGCACGTTGTATCCGGACGTCATAGAGAGTGTCTCGGTGACCGGCGGCCCTTCGGTGACGATCAAGAGCCACCACAACGTGGGCGGGCTGCCCGAGCGCATGCGTATGGCACTCGTGGAGCCGTTGCGCGCGTTGTTCAAGGACGAGGTGCGCGTGCTTGGGCGCGAGCTGGGATTGTCGGATGCGATCGTCGGGCGTCATCCCTTTCCAGGCCCGGGGCTGGCGATACGCATTCCCGGTGAGGTGACGGCGGAGAAGCTGGACGTGCTGCGCCGTGCGGACACCATCTACCTGGAGGAGATACGCGCGGCGGGTTTGTACGACGCGATCTGGCAGGCGTTCGCCGTGCTGCTGCCGGTACGCAGCGTGGGCGTGATGGGCGACTACCGCACCTACGACCAGGTGTGCGGATTGCGTGCGGTGACGAGCACGGACGGCATGACGGCGGACGTCTATCCGTTCGACATGGGGTTCCTGACGCGTGTGGCCGGCCGCATCGTCAACGAGGTGCGCGGCATAAACCGCGTGGTGTTCGATGTGACGAGCAAGCCGCCTGGGACCATCGAGTGGGAGTAGGCACGAGAACTGATTGTCAGCAGTTCCGGATGGATGGGGGTCTGGGGCCTTGAGGCACCAGCGGGATTTTGGGCAGCGCCTCAACCTTGCCTGACCTGTCAAACACTGCGGCGCCGCGTTACTTCCGCGGCACCTCCACCCCGTCCCGTTTCAACACCACCGCTATCAGGCCATCGAAGGCGTCACGCATGGCCCAGGCCTTGCCCGTCCAGTCAGGGCGTTGTTTTGCGTTGGAAAGCCCGTCGGCAAGCGCTCGCTTCGGGCCCGCGCATTGCTGCACGCTTTGCCCGGCTTCCAGGGCGGCGCCTTCGTAGATGCGGTAGCAGGCCTCCACGTTGCCCTGGTTGTAGAGCGGCGCGCCCACGTTGATCGCGCGTGAGATGGTCCCCATGACGGTCTTCAGGCCTTCGGCGGGGCATTGATCGAGCAGGGAGACCGGGAAGTCGGGCACGTTGCGGTGCGGGCCCTCCAGGGCGAAGGCAGAGAGCGGGCGGCCGTTATTGCCGGCCAGCATGGGCTTGGCGACGTTGATCGGAATCGCGAAATTCAGGTTCTGGCCTCCTGCGATCAGGAAGGTGGACACGCCGATCACCTGGCCCGCATCGTCGAACACCGGGCCGCCGGATGAACCCGGGGAGATTGGCGCCGAAATTTGCAGGATGGTGAGGTGCGGCAGGGTCCTGACCGCGCTCAGCAGACCGTCCGAGACGGTGTTGCCGAGCCCGAGCGGGTTGCCTATCGCCACGACGTGTTCGCCCGGCCTGGCAAGGCTGGAATCGGCAAGCGGCAGCGGCCTGGCGACCTTGGCGGCGATGCGCAGCACGGCCAGGTCGTGCGCGCGGTCGAGCGCGATCACCTCGACATCGCTGTGTTCGACATGGTCCGAGGTGATGACGGTGGCCTTGCTGGCACCCCGGATGACATGGAAATTTGTGACGATCTTGCCGTCCGGCGTGGCGAAGAAGCCGCTGCCCAAGCCGAGCGGCGTGCGTATCAGCACAACGGAAGGGATGCCGGAATCGGCAATCTGCGCGGGCGTGAGGCCGGACCTGCCGGTGGGAACGCAGGCGGTGCAGGCAAGGACCATCAGGAGGATTGACGTGTAGCTGGGCCGGTTCATGCGGATCGTCCTCGCCCTGGCATTCACCCGGGAAAACGTTTTGCGTACGTCACTTCATCACACCTCGTGCGGCAAGGGAACCGCCCGCCGCTGCGGCGGCACGTCCTGCCTCGCCGTGCGGCCGGGTCGCGGCACATGCGGGATCGGCCTAGGGTGCACGGCGCGCCGCAGGCGGGCTGTATGCGTCGAACAGAATGCGGGTGCGGGTTTGGGCGGTCGGATCGGATCGGGGGTGCGGCGGCCAGCCGCGTCACCGGCGTATTGGTGGCGTATCGGCTTGCTGGCCCTGACGGCGGTGCGCCTGCTGGTGGCCGCGCGCACGCCGCTTTCGGCGGACGAAGCCTATTACTGGGTGTGGTCCAAGGCGCTCGCCACCGGATACCTGGACCATCCGCCCATGGTGGCGCTGTGGATACGTGCGGGATGCGCGGTGGCGGGCGATACCGCATTCGGTGTCCGGTTGCTTGGGCCGGTCTCGGCCCTGCTGGGGACCCTGCTGCTGGCGCGGGCGGCCGAGGATATATGCC
>CAXUOA010000051.1:0-5656 GCA_964252625.1 uncultured Acetobacteraceae bacterium
GGCCGGTCCAGGCAGCTCACGGACGCGTTCAGCCGGCCGTCCTCGAACCACCGGATCTGCACGTCGCCGTCGAAACTGGTGTTCTTGATGATTTCGGGGAACCGCATCCAGTCCAGCCGCCTGGCCTGCTCCGCCCAGAAATGGTCCGGATCGGTTGCCGCATGGTTGGTCATCAGGCGTAGCTGGGCGGTACCCACGCCGGCATCGGCGGCGGTGGCGGGGGGGACGTGGAAAAGCGGAGTGTCTTCGGACATTTTGCGCGCCTGGCTCCCTTGGGGAAAGCAAGCAGTTCTTTTTTGAAAAAAAGAACCAAAAAACTTTTGCTCCCTGTCGGGGAGCTTGGCCGGCTACCGACACGCAAAAGTCTTCCGCTTTTTCAGAAAAGACGGCCTTGCTTTCTCTCTTTTATCAGCACCCCATCACGCACGCTGAACGCGACCGCCGTCAACCTTTCCCCGCGGCACGGTCCGCGCAGGCACAGGCCGTCCTCGCGCCGGAACGCCGCGCCGTGCAGGGCGCACACGATGTGGCGGCAATCCGCGCCCAGAAACCGCCCGGGCAGCCAGTCCAGGGGCACGCCGAGATGCGGACACGCGTTCACGTACACCGCCACCGCGTCGCCGGTCCGCACGGCGAACAGCCCGTCCGCCAGCGCCACGGCCCCCTCCACGGGGATGTCCTCCAGCCGGCACAGCCGCTCGCTCACCCGGCTTTCGTGCCGCCCAGCTTGCAGATATGCGCCCAGAAAGGCGGGTCCACCGGCGCCACCGACAGGCGGGAGTATTTCAGCAGCGCCAGCCCCTCCAGCGCCGGGTCCGCCTTCATCGCCGCCAGCGTCACCGGCGTCTTGAACGGCCGCACCGCCTGCATGTCCACGCACACCCAGTCGCCCTCCGCCGCGGTGGGGTCCGGATACGCCGCACGCACCACCCGCACGATGCCCACCACCGCCTTGCCGGTGTTGGAGTGGTAGAAGAACGCCAGGTCGCCCACCGCCATCGCCTTTAGGTTGTTCTTCGCCTGGTGGCTGCGCACGCCGGTCCACGGCTCCACATCGTGTTCCATCTGCTGGTCCCAGGAAAACGACTCCGGCTCGGTCTTCACCAGCCAATGGTTCACGCGACCAGGCTCCCGTCGCGGTACACCTGCCGGAACGGCCGGATGACCACGGATTCGAACAGGCCGGCCTTGCCGTACGGGTCGGCTTCGGCAAAGCCGGCCGCCGCCGCGCCGTCCGCCACATCGACGATGAGCAGGCTGCCGCACGGGCGGCCATCGAGGTCCAGCATGGGGCCGGCCTGCACCAGGCAGGATTCATAGGTTTGCATGTAGGCGAGGTGGTTGCCTCGGGCGGCCAGGCGCACGTCCAGGCTGCCTGGCTTGTCTGTGCAGATCAGGACGAACAGCATCGTTGGGCCTCGTTGTTGAAACGAGGTTAAGAAAGGCCTGCTTTTTTGAAAAAAAGAAGCAAAAAACTTTTGACTTCGCTATCGCCGACCTCTCCGGTGAGTCCGCGACAGCGGAGCAAAAGTTTTTTGGTCCTTTTTTTCAAAAAAGGACTGCTTGCCTTGCTTGCTTCCCGAATAGACACCCGGCCCGGCTCTGCTAGAATTGCCCGGTGGAAGCCACAACCCGCATCACCGCCCAGCCCGCCCGCCGCAGCCTGCACAGGTTCGCCAACCCCGGCCGTTTCCTGCGCCTCGCCGCACGCGTGCAGCCCTGGCTCACCTGGCCCGCTCTGCTGATCACCGGCGCGGGCCTGTTCTGGGGCCTGTTCCTCTCGCCCGCGGACTACCAGCAGGGCGACGCAATGCGGATCATGTACATCCACGTGCCGTTCGCCTGGCTGTCGATGATGGGCTACACCGGCCTGGCTGCCGCGTCCGTGCTCTCGCTGGTGTGGCGCCACCCGCTGGCCGATCTTGCGGCCTCCGAAACAGGCCCTGTCGGCGCCACCGTCACCGCCTTGTGCCTGGCCACCGGCAGCCTGTGGGGCCGCCCGATGTGGGGCGCCTGGTGGGTGTGGGACGCCCGGCTGACCAGCGAGCTCGTGCTGTTCTTCCTGTATTGCGGCCACATCCTGCTGATACGCGCGTTCGACGACCAGGAGCGCGGCTACCGCGCCGGTGCCATCCTGGCACTCGTGGGCGTGGTGAACCTGCCGGTGATCCACTATAGCGTTACCTGGTGGAATTCGTTACACCAGGGCAACAGCATCGGGCTGACCGGATCAAACACCATGGACAGCCGCATGCTCTGGCCGCTGGCGATCGTGGCACTCGGCACCACATTCGGGTTCGGCGCCATCGTGGTCGCCCGCCTGCGCGCCGCCGTCATGGAGCGCCGGCTGCGCGGGCTGCTGATGGCCCAGGCGGAGAGCGTCGCGTGATCAACCCCCTAACCTACGACCATGCGGGCTACATCGCTGCGGCCTATGGCCTGTTCGCCGCCGCCACGCTGTATTTCTCGCTCGGTGTCCGCATCCGGCTGGCCACCGCCGCGCGTCGTCTGCGCGCCGCCGACCCCCGCGCCCGCTCCCGCCCATGACACGCAAAGGCCGCCGCCTCGTCGCCCTGCTGGCCTGCATGACCGGCCTGGGCACCGCCAGCGCACTCACGCTCAACGCGTTCAGCGACAACCTCGTCTTCTTCATGTCACCGGGCGACATCGCGTCGAAGGACCCCGCCCCCGGCCGCACCATACGCCTCGGCGGCCTGGTGCAGGCCGGTTCGCTGCACACCGCCCGCGACGACGGCGAGCCCACCGCGCATTTCGTCGTCACCGACGGCGCGCACACCATCTCCGTCACCTATCGCGGCATCCTGCCGGACCTGTTCCGCGAGGGTCAGGGCGTGGTCGCACTCGGCACCATCCAGCCGGACCGCAGCTTCCGCGCCCAGGAGGTGTTGGCAAAGCACGACGAGACCTACATGCCGAAGGACGTGGCCGACGCGCTGAAACGCTCGGGCCACTGGAATCCGGCCACAGGCTCCGCGCCGCCGGCGGCCACGTGGCAGGCAGCGATCGCGTCCGCAAAAGGCACCTGAAGCCCATGATACCCGAAATCGGCCATTTCGCGCTCGCAATGGCGTGCGCGCTCGCCTTTGCCCAGGCCGTCATCGGCCTGTGGGGCGGCCACAGGCGGGACATGCGGCTGATGTCGGCCGCACCCGGCCTCGCGGTGGGCCAGCTCGTGGCCCTGGGTGCCGCAGCGTTTTGCCTGGTCCTGGCTGCGGCGGGCGACGATTTCTCTGTCGTCAACATCGCCGAGAACAGCGCAATCGCCAAGCCGCTGCTCTACAAGATCACCGGCACCTGGGGAAACCATGAGGGCTCCATCCTGCTCTGGGGCCTGATCCTGGGCATCTGCGGCGGCCTGGTCGCGGGCTTCGGCCGCAACCTGCCATCCTCGCTGCGCGCCCGCGTGCTGGGCGTGCTGGGCGGCACGTCCGCCGGGTTCCTGCTGTTCTGCCTGCTCACCTCCAACCCGTTCCTGCGCGCCTTTCCCGCCCCGCCCGACGGCCAGGGCATGAACCCGCTTCTGCAGGACCCCGGCTTGGCCTTCCACCCGCCCATCCTCTACATGGGCTATGTCGGCTTCGCGGTGCCGTTCGCCTTCGCGGTGGCCGCCCTGCTCGAAGGCCGTATCGACGCCGCCTGGGGCCGCTGGGTGCGGCCCTGGGCGCTGGTCTCCTGGTGCTTCCTCACCTGCGGCATCGCGATGGGCTCCTGGTGGGCGTATTACGAGCTCGGCTGGGGCGGCTACTGGTTCTGGGACCCGGTGGAGAACGCTTCGCTGATGCCCTGGCTCACCGGCACCGCTTTGGTGCACTCCGCCATCGTGGTGGAGAAGCGCGAGAGCCTGAAGATCTGGACGGTGCTGCTGGCGATCGGCACCTTCAGCCTGTCGCTCTCCGGCACCTTCCTGGTGCGCTCCGGTATCCTGAACTCGGTGCACGCTTTCGCACAGGACCCCGCGCGCGGGGTGTTCATCCTGGGTCTGCTCGGCCTGGTGATCGGCGGCTCGCTGCTGCTGTTCGCCTTTCGCGCGCCGCTGCTGAAATCGGGCGGCGTCTTCGCGCCCGTCTCGCGCGAGGGCGCGCTGGTGCTCAACAACATCCTGCTGTGTTCGGTCTGCGCGGTGGTGATCGTGGGCACGATGTACCCGCCGTTCGCGGACCTCCTGCTCGGCCAGAAGATCAGCGTCGGCGCGCCGTTCTTCAACGCGACCGTGCTGCCGCTCGCCATCCCGCTGTTCGTGGCCATGGCGATGGGGCCGCTGCTGCCCTGGAAACGCGGCCGCCTCGGCCCGGTGCTGGTGCATGCCTGGTGGGCGGCGCTGGCGGCGTTCATCGTCGCGGGCGTGTGCAGCATCGGCATGCGCATCCTGCCGGCGCTGGCCTTCGGTGCCGCCGCCTGGATCATCCTCGGCTCGTTCGCCGAAGTGGTGGAACGCACGCTGCTGTTCCGCGCGCCGGTGGCAAACAGCGTGCGCCGCGCGCGCGGCCTGCCCGTTGCCGTGTTGGGCGCCGCCATCGCCCATGCCGGCATGGGCGTCACGGTCGCCGGCATCGCCGGCATGTCGCTGTCGTCCAACAAGATCGTCGAGGCCAAGGCGGGCGAGCGCTTCACCGTTGGCGGCTACGAGTGGACGCTGCTCTCGATCGACTCCGAGAGAGGCCCGAACTACGAGTCGCGCGTCGCGTCCATCGAGGTGACGAAACACGGTGTTCCGGTGGCGATCATGCGCCCGTCCCGGCGGGACTTCGCTTCCCAGAAGCAGACGACCAGCGACGTCGCCATACGCACCAACCTGATGCGGGACCTCTACGCCGTGCTCGGCGACGAGCGCGACGGCTCGGCGGTGCTGCGCCTGCACGTCAACCCGCTCGCACCCTGGATCTGGCTCGGCGGCGTCATCATGGCGGCCGGCGGCGCGCTCTCTCTGGCGGACCGGCGGCTGCGGGTGGGCGCGCCGTCGCGCATACGCAACGCCGTACCCGCCTGACATGGATTCCGCCATCGCCCGCCGCCGCCTGCTTCTTCTCGCCCCGCTTGGCGTGGTGGTCGCGGGCGGCGCCGCGTTCTGGGCCATGCTGGCCCGCATGCAGGACGGACGGTTCGACCCGCACGACATCGGCAACCCCATGCTCGGCAAACCGATGCCGGCGTTCGATCTGCCGGCCGTCACGCCTTCGCAGGGGTTTTCCAGCCGTGACGTGCTGGCCGCCGCTGCCCGAAAGCCGTTGCTGCTGAACTTTTTCGCCTCCTGGTGCATCCCGTGCGCGTCCGAGGCGGACTCGCTGGCGGCCCTGGCCGCCCAGGGCGTGCAGCTCTGGGGTATCGCCTACAAGGACAAGCCGGAGAAGACGCGCGCTTTCCTCGACCAGTACGGCAATCCCTATGCCCGCATCGCCGCCGACAACACCGGCAGCACGTTCATCGATTTCGGCCTGTACGGCGTGCCGGAAAACTTCCTGATCGACGCCACCGGCCGCATCGCCTGGCATCTGGCGGGCCCGGTTTCCGGGCCGCTGATCCCGAAAATCGTCAGCCTGCAGTCATGACACTGGCAGGGTGCAAAAATATCCTGCGTCGTTCCGCCAGGAAAGCAGCGTTTGCCTGCGTGGTCGTTCTCGCGGTCAGCCCCGCTCTG
>CAXUOA010000051.1:5666-12782 GCA_964252625.1 uncultured Acetobacteraceae bacterium
CGGAACAGGTCGGCAGCCAGCTTCGCTGCCTCGTCTGCCAGAACGAGTCCATCGAGGACAGCAACGCCGACCTGGCCAAGGATCTGCGCGCCATCGTGCGGCAACGCGTGAAGGCCGGCGACAGCGACAGGCAGATCATGGCCTGGATGGTGGCGCGTTACGGCAATTTCGTCCGGCTGCGTCCGCCACTGACCGCCGCCACCTTCCTGCTGTGGTTCACCCCCGCTCTGGCCCTGCTTGCCGGCGCGGCTGCCGCGATGGTGGGCCGCCGCCGCACGCCGGCTGCCCTGGCGCCGCTCTCCAAGGCCGAGCAGGCCCGCCTGACCGAGTTGAGCCGCACGGCGTGACCTGGCTGGCCCTGCTGGCCGTGGCGGTGCTGACGCTGGCGCCGCTCGCCTGGACCATGTTGCACGGCGGGCGGCTGCGCGGCCGGCATGATGCCGCCTTGGCCCTGCACCACGCCCAGCTTGCGGAACTGGACCATGACCTGGCCGAACACCGCCTGCTGCCGGCCGAGCACGCGGCCGCCAGACTGGAAGTGCAGCGCCGGCTGCTGGCCGAGGCAGACGCCTCTGAAGCAGGCGTGCGCAGCTCCGGCCCGCTCGCTCTGGCGCTGACTGCCGCTCTGGTGCCCGCGATGGCGCTGTTTCTCTACACCGCGCACGGCACGCCGGATTACAGGCAGGCGGCCCGGCAGGCCCAGGCCAGGCTGCGCGCCCAGGCCGGCGCTGAAGACGAGGCGATGGTCGGCCGCCTGCGGGCGATGCTGGCCAGGATGGACCCGCATGCCGAGGAGACGCGGCGTGGCTACGTCATGTTGGGACGCGCGGAGCTTGCAATGGGACACTTGCATGAGGCGGCGGACGCCTGGCGCTCCGCACTTGCCGTCCGCTTCGAGCCGGATCTGGGAGCGGAGACCGCCGAGGTGATCACCGAAGCGGACTCCCAGGTGACACCCGAGGCGGCCGGCCTGTTCAAGCGCGCTCTGGCCGAGGCGCCTGCCGACGCGCCCTGGCGACAGGACGTGACCAAGCGGCTGGGGGAGACGGCGAAAACGGGCGCGCCGTGATGCCGGTGATCAGGGCTCTGCACTTGGGCCACGCTGGGCCTGTTGGCCGTTGGCGCCCATACCTACCCGTTTCGGGTTGAGATTTGTGCAGGAAAGGAAGGCCTTCTTTTTTGAAAAAAAGAAGCAAAAAACTTTTTCTTCCTGCGCTCGCTCGATCGCCTTGATCAATCCGGAGGCACCCGGCTGCTGCCGATGCGAGGGGAAGTACAAGTTTTTTTGTCGTTTTTTCAACAGAGGACTGCTTGCTTTCTGAGCGTCCGCCTCAACACCGAAGCGACGATCGTCCTTGCGCAAGGTCCAGAGGCGAGAGCGTGCTGCGCACGATGCCCGGGCCTTACTACCCGCGGGGCACAGAACACCGGGACGAGGTTCGTCTTTCCCACAACCTTGCACAGCCCTGTTGCAACGCGCCCGGCCCAAGCAACATGAACATCATGGAACACGACACCAAGCCCGCTGCCACGCAGCAGGATGCCGGCCCCAAGCCGGACGGCACTACGCCGATGCCGAAGGAAATTGGCGGCCCAAAAGGCCCGGAGCCCACCCGGTTCGGCGACTGGGAAGTCAAAGGCCGCTGCACCGACTTTTAGCGTTCAAGCAAACCGTCAGGCGACGACGGTCCGCTCCGCGGCTTCCTGGATCATCGCCCGCACCTTTGGATATATCTGGTTGGTCCAGGTGCGGCCGCTGAACACGCCGTAGTGCCCGGCGCCGGTCTGGAGATGATAACTCTTCCTGGCCACAGGAATGTTGCGGCACAGATCGAGTGCCGCCATCGTCTGTCCTACGCCGCAGATGTCGTCGCGCTCGCCTTCCACCACGAGAAGTGAGGTGCGTCGTATGGCGCCGGGATCAACAGGGCGGCCGTGCCATGTCATCTCGCCCTTCGCCAGCAGGTGGTCCTGGAACACGCGGCCCACGGTTTCCAGGTAGAACTCGGCGGGCAGGTCGGCCACCGCGAAATACTCGTCGTAGAAGCGGCTATGTGCCGCGGCACCTTCCACATCGTCGGAGAACAGCCGCCGCATCTGCGTCAGCTGCGCGTTGATGTGGCGGTCGGCGTTCATCGCCATGAACGACGCGAGCTGGTAGAAGCCGGGATAGACCCGGCGGCCGGCACCGGCATACCGGCCGGGCACCCGGCTGATCGCCTTGCGCTCGTACTCGGCGATCGTCTGCTTCTTCGCCATCACGTTCACCCGGGTGGGGCTGTTTCGCGTGTCGATGGGGCCGGCCATCAGCGTGAGCGTGCGCGGCTGCGCGGGGTTGCGGGCTTCGGCCATCACCGCGGTCGCCATCAGCGCCGGCACGGCGGGCTGGCAGATCGCCAGCAGGTTGGTGTCCGGCCCGAGCGTCTCCAGGAAGGTGACCAAATGGTCCACATACTCGTCCAGCCCGAACCGGCCGGCTGAAATGGGCACGTCGCGCGCGTTGTGCCAGTCGGTTATGTAGACGTCGAAATCGGCCAGCATGGTCTGCACCGTGGGGCGCAGCAACGTGGCGAAATGGCCGGACATCGGCGCCACCACCAGCACCTTCGGCTGCGGCGTCAGGCAATCCTTCTCGAACCGCAGCAGGCTGCAGAACGGCGTGGACGCCACCACCTGTTCACTCACCGCCACGGCGCGGTTGTCCATCTCCACGGCGGAAATGCCGAACGGCCGGCGCGCCTGGGTCACCACCGCCGTGGTGAACAATTCGGCACCCGCCGCCATCAGCCTGACGGCAGGCAGCTGCCTGAGCCGCGGCATCTGCCCCAGCATGTCCAGCCACAGGCCGGCGGCCGCGCGCGCGGGGGCAAGAAGGTCGGACTGGGCCTGGTACATCTGATAGAGCATGATATCCTAGATTGGACGCGTACTCGCAGTTGCGAAAGGGGCAAACTGCCAGGCCAGACGCACGGGTGGCGCATGGGTTGCCTGCCCTTGGCAGCAGCCACAGCATGCGGCAGGACGATGAACGATCTGCGAACAGCCAGAGGGCCCACGATGACCAAACCAGGTGCCACCCCGGCCAGGAGTGCGAGCAGGGAGGCGGCCGAGGCCGTGCTTACCATCAGCAGCCGCAACTACTCCTCCTGGTCGTTGCGCGGCTGGCTGCTGCTGCGCTGGTCAGGCCTGCCCTTCCAGGTGGAACGTGTCGCCAACGACGATGCGGTGGCGCGCGCCGAGCTGCTGCAGCAGACAAGCTCCATACGGATCCCCTCCCTCACCCACGCCGGCGTGCCGATCTGGGGGGTGCTCGCCATCGCCGAGTACCTGGCCGAGATGACGCCAGAGGCCGGGCTGCTGCCGGCGGACCGCACGGCGCGCGCCCGATGCCGTTCGGTGAGCAGCGAGATGCAAGGCGGCTTTGCCGTGCTGCGTGCCGGCCTGCCGGTGAACCTGCATGCTTTCCGGCCGAACTTTCCGCTCTGGTCGGGCGTGCGGGCGGACATCGCGCGGATTACCGAAATCTGGCGGGACTGCATGGCCGGCTATGGCGGCCCCTATCTGTTCGGACCGCGGCTCTGCCTGGCGGACGCCATGTTCGCGCCGGTGTGCACGCGGTTCACCACCTATGACGTGGACCTCGATCCGGTATGCGAGGCGTATCGCGAACGCATCATGGCCCTGGCGGACATGCAAGCGTGGATTGCCGAGGCGAAAAAGGAGCCGGAGCTCGTCTCCGAACTTGAGGTAGATGGGGAGTTCTAGAAAACTGCGGCTTTCTTTCGGAGAAGGACCAATTCGCTTACCCGAATGTGCAACCGCCGGATCTCTACGAGGCCGGGCAGGCAGCCGACGCGATGATGGAACAAGTTTTTCGAACGGAAAGCCTGCTTACGTCACGCCGCCGGCGCCGCGAAACCGATGATGTTCCCGGCGGGATCGTGCAGGAAAATCTCATCCGCCCCATAGAACGTGGTGCGGCGCTGCACCGCCACCGGGGCGTCCGCAAGCGATGCAGGTATCGGTGCGAGTGACGTCACGCTGATATACAGCACGCTCGCTTGCACCGCGCGCGCCATCGCCGGGTCGTCTTCGCTGACCGACTTCCGCGTCTGCAGCATCAGTTCGATCGCACCGCAATGCAGGATGGCAAAGGCGAACGGTGGAGTCTCCGGCACTGTCATTACCGGCGTGAACCCGATCGTCCGCCAGAACGGCAGGCACGTCTCGATGCAGTCTACAACCAGGATTGGTGTCGCCGATTTAACCCCGATCTCATCGCTCATGCGTCAATCCTGCTGTAACCGCCTGGTCGCTTCAATCGCATTCTGCACCGCAAACCAAGGGGGAGATAACGATGCGACATGCCATTGCGGCTACCTGCGCCGTGACTGTGTTCGCCGGCGCACCAGCCTTCGCGCCAGCCTCCGCCGTGAACCAGGCAATACAGAAAGCCGTGCCCGGGCCCACACGGTCCGCCAGGTTCACCGCGCAAGACGGCGCGCGCCACCCCGCCGAGGAACTCGCCTTCTTCGGCGTGAACCCAAGCGCCACGGTCGTGGAGATCTGGCCGGGCAACGCACGAGGGAGATGCCCGGCATGAGTTATCCAGGCACGCTCGCCATGCTCGCCGGCGTCATCGCCGTGATCGTCATCAGTCCAGGGCCGAATTTCATGATCGTCACGTCCACCACCATGCGCGTGTCGCGCGGCGCCGGCCTGATGGCGGGGCTGGGCCTGGCCGCCGCCACCCTGGCCTGGGCGCTGCTATCCGTCGCTGGACTGGGCGTGATGCTTTCCCACGCACACTGGGCTTACCGCCTCATAAAGGTTGCCGGTGCCGTCTACCTGATCTGGATAGGCATCAAGATGGCCGCCAATGCGCGCAAGCCGGCCGCCTCGCCGCTCGCACCCTGCCCGGGCAATGGGTGGGCAAGCGCGCGGCGTGCCTTTCTCGTCAGCCTGGGCAACCCGAAAGCTGCCGCATTCTACGGCAGCATCTTCGCATTGCTGCTGCCACCGCACGCACCGCTCTGGTTCTACGCGTCGGTCCTGCTGCTGGCGGCCGGTATCTCTGCCACCTGGTATTGCAGCCTGGCTCTCTTGTTCTCCATCGGCGCGGTCCGGCGCGGCTTCACCCGCGCCAAGGCCACCGTGGACACGGTCATGGGTTGCTGCCTCGCCGGCCTGGGCATACGCCTGCTTGCCAGCAACTAGAAAACAGCCGCACCGCAACCGACAGGCAGAGCCATGCACATAGACCGCGGCGATGGCACCCAGCTCGCCTACACACTCACCCAAGGCCGCCAACCGACCCTCGTCTTCCTGCCCGGCTTCATGAGCGACATGGCCGGCGAAAAGGCGACCCTGCTCGCCGGCCACGCGCATGCGCTCGGCCATGCCAGCCTGCGCCTCGACTACTCCGGCCATGGCGCCAGCGGCGGCCAGTTCGTGCACGGCACGATCCGTCGCTGGACACAGGACGCGCTGTTCCTCATCGACCGTCTGACGGAAGGTCCGATCGTCCTGGTGGGCTCGTCGATGGGCGGCTGGATCGCCCTGCTCGCCGCACGCGCTCGCCCGGACCGCGTGGCCGCCCTGATCGGCATCGCCGCTGCGCCGGACTTCACCGAAACGCTCATGTGGGGCGGCATGGACGAGGCCGCCCGCGCCACCCTGCTGCAGGACGGCCTGCTGCGCGTCCCCAGCGCCTATGGCGGCGAACAGATCATCACCCGCGCGCTCATCGAGGACGGCCGCCGCCACCTTGTGCTCGGCGCCCCGATCCCGATCACCTGCCCGGTCCGCCTGCTGCACGGCCAGCTGGACGAAGAGGTGCCGTGGCAGACCGCGCTGCAGATTACCGACCGGCTGGAAAGCCAGGACGTGCAGACGACCCTGGTCAAGGACGCAGGCCATCGGCTTTCGCGGGCGCAAGATTTGGCGCTGCTGCGGGGGTTGGCCGGGGCGCTGCTTCAGAAAAGTTAAGCAAGCAGTCCTTTTTTGAAAAAAAGGACCAAAAAACTTTCACTCCCTGTCGGCGGCTGCTTCACCACTCGCCGACAGGGACCAAAAGTTTTTTGCTTCTTTTTTTCAAAAAAGAAGGCCTTCCTTTCTTTCCGTCTCCAGCACCCCGCGCAACCCCTCCCGATACGTCGGATACCGCCACCGATACCCCAGCACCTCCTGCGTCACCGCGCTGCGCACCCGCCGGTTCTCCGCCCAGAAGCTCCGCGCCATCTCGCTCATCCCGCCCACCGCCTCGCTGAACGGCACCGCCGGTGGTGCCGCCACGCCCAGCAACGCGGCGGCATACGCCGTCACCGTCGCACTCTCGGCCGGCTCGTCGTCGGAGAAGTTCAGCACCCGTACGCCGTCCGGCGGACGCGCCATCGCCGCCATCACGCCGGCGGCGATGTCGTCCACATGCACGCGGCCGAAAGCGTGGCCGGGCTGCACTACGCGGCGCGCCTGGCCGGCCCGCAGATCGTCGAACGCGGACCGTCCCGGCCCATAGATTCCCGCCAGCCGGAACAGGTCCAGCGGACGCCCATGTGCCACATCCTGCCAAGCCAGTTCCGCCGCCAGCCGCCTGCGGCTGCGCTCGGCCGACGGTGCCGGCGCCGTCGCCTCGTCCACCCAGCCGCCGCCGCGGTCGCCATACACGCCGGTGGTGGACAGATAACCAATCCAGGCCAGATTTGCCGCCGCCGCAATCTCGGTCCCGTAGCGGGCCAGCACGGGGTCCTCGCCCTCGCGCGGCGGCGCGGTCGCCAGCAGATGCGTAGCAGCCGCCAGCTCCGGCCCCGCCGCATCGAAGGCCACGATGCGCAGTCCCGGGTGGTCGGAGGGCCGGGGCGACCGGCTGGTCGCCACCACGTCCCATCCTGCCGCGCAGGCGTCACGTGCGGCGGCGCGGCCACAAAAACCCAGGCCGAATATCAACAGACGCATGGTCTCCCGCTCCCAACTTCCCGCGGCCGGTCCCGCGCCCTACATAACCGTCATGAGCTTACGCGTGGCCCCTGCCGGCGTCGCCGCCGCGCTGGCCGCAGCACTCGCTATGCCGGCCGGTCTGCTGGCCGCCGCTCCCCCCGCCCCGCCCACCCGCCACGC
>CAXUOA010000052.1:0-12616 GCA_964252625.1 uncultured Acetobacteraceae bacterium
GCCGTATCCTGCGCGGCGTCGGGGGGGCTGCCGGGCAGCGTCTCTAGGGTTGTCATTGAGGGTCCGTTTCAACCGAAAATGCAGGTGGCGGCAACACGCTGTGGCGCTACCGCAACATAGCAACAAAATGCTTTACGGTGGGGCAACAAGCCGGCAAAGGCTGCTATTAGGTGGGTGTGGTCAGCAGGTCGGCGGTCTCCGTCAGCGGCACGGCGCCGGTCCACCAGGAGAGGTCTTAGATGAAGTTTCGTGTTGCGCTGCTGGTTGCCAGCGTCCTGTCGGCACCTGCCGCCGCTCTCGCTCAGCCGGTAACGGGCCCGTATATCAGCCTGGGCGCCGGGCTGGACTATGTGTTCGACCAGGACATCCACACCGGGTCGCAACCCTACACGGCAGGCCGCGACAAGCTGACGAACAACGTGGGCGGCATCGCCAGCGGCGCCGTGGGGTATGGGTTCGGCAACGGCTTCCGCGTCGAGCTGCAGGGCGACTGGAGCGGCACGCGCGAGGATGCCGGTGTCAGCACAACCAGCAACTACCAGCAGCAATATCACGGGTTCGTAAACGTGCTGTATGATCTCGATGGCGCGCAGTTCGGCTTCCCTGGCATCGCACCTTATATCGGCTTCGGCGGCGGCTACGGCCAGTCCCATTTCAGCAACCTGAATTTCGAGGGCACCGACGCCGCCGGCAATTCGACGCTGCTGCACACCACCGGAACCTATGGCGACTTCGCCGTGCAGGGCATACTCGGCGTGGCCTTTAACATCGCCGCCGTGCCTGGCCTGGCGATCACCGTGGAAGACCGTGTCACCTCCACCCCGATAGACAGCAGCTACCACGCCCAGTTCTTCGACGGCGCACTTGCCGGCGGCGTGAAGCTGAAGACGGACGGCCAGATCAACGACGCCGCCCTGGTGGGCGTCCGCTACGCGCTGTTCGCCGCCCCGCCGCCACCGCCCCCGCCGGCTGCCGCCGCACAGCAGCCGCCGCTGCCGGCGAGCGTGGCCAAGACCTACCTCGTGTTCTTCGACTGGGACCGGGCTGACCTGACGGCGCGCGCCCGCCAGATCGTGGCGCAGGCGGCGTCCGCCTCCACCAGCACGCAGACCACACGCATCGAGGTGAACGGCTACACGGACCTCTCCGGCACGGCCGCCTACAACCAGCGCCTGTCCGTCCGCCGCGCCCAGAGCGTGGAAGCCGAACTGGTGCGTGACGGCGTGAACCGCAGCGAGATCAGCATACACGGCTTCGGCGAGACGATGCCGCTGGTGCAGACCGCCAAGGGCGTGCGTGAGCCGCAGAACCGCCGGGTGGAGATCATCCTCCACTAAAGAAAGCAGCCCTTTTTTGAAAAGGACCAAAAAACTTCTGCTCCCTGTCGGCGCGCGCTGAAACGTTCGCCGGCGGGAAGCAGAAGTTTTTTGGTTTTTTTTTTCAAAAAAGAAGGCCTTGCCTTTCCATGCAAACCAACATCCTGCGCCGCCTGGAACCGCTGCTCGCGCTCGTCCCGCCCGGACGGCGTCTTGTCCTGGTGCAGTTCTTCCGCTTCGGCGTCATCGGCACGCTGGGTTTCGTGTGGGACACCATCGTGGTCTATGCCACGGCGCCGCTGGTGGGGCTCTACGCGGCGGGCGTGATCTCCTACGTCATCGCCGGCAGCATAAACTGGCTGCTCAACCGTCTCTGGACCTATCGCCACATACCGCACGGCGCCATGCACCGGCAGGCGCTGATGTTCCTGCTGGTGAACTCGGCCGGCTTCGCGATCAACCGCGGCATCTACTTCACGCTGATCGCCACCCAGCCAGTCTGCCGCGAATACCCGGTGATCGCGATCGCCGCCGGCGGCGTCTGCGCCATGTTCGTCAACTTCTTCCTCAGCCGTCGGCTCGTCTTCAGATGAACCCGCCGCGCGTGGCGGTGCTGATCCCCTGCTACAACGAGGAAGTGGCAATCCCGCGCGTGGTGGCGGGCTTCCGTGCCGTGCTGCCCGACGCGCGCATCTTTGCCTACGACAACAACTCGACGGACGGCACCATCGCCGCGGCGCGCAATGCCGGCGCGCAGATCGGGCGCGAGGCCCTGCAGGGCAAAGGCCATGTCGTGCGCCGCATGTTCGCCGATATCGATGCCGACATCTACGTGCTCGTCGATGGCGACGACACCTACGACGCCAACGCTTCCCCCGCGATGATCGGCCTGCTGCGGCAGGACAGGCTGGACATGGTGACAGCCATACGCGTCACCGGCGAGGCACGCGCCTACCGCCGCGGACACCGCGCCGGCAACACCCTGCTCACCGGCCTGGTGGCCGCCCTGTTCGGCGCCCGGGTGACGGACATGCTCTCCGGCTACCGCGTGTTCTCCCGGCGCTTCGTCAAATCCTTCCCGGCGCTGACAGGCGGGTTCGAGACGGAGACGGAACTGACCGTGCACGCCCTGCAACTCGCCATGCCGCTGGGCGAACTGGAGAGCGCCTACAGCGAACGCCCGGCCGGCTCGGCCAGCAAGCTGCGCACCGTGCAGGACGGGCTGCGTATCCTGCGGCTGATCCTGATGCTGGTGAAGGACGAACGCCCGCTGCCGTTCTTCTGTGCCTCCGCTTTGGTGCTGTTCGTGGCGGGAATCCTATTGGGCGTGCCGGTGATCACGACGTTCCTGCGCACCGGACTGGTGCCGCGCCTGCCCACGGCGATCGTGTCGGCAGCCTGCGTCGCACTCTCGTTTCTGTCCGTGGCGTGCGGGTTGATCCTGGATTCGGTGGGGCGGGGGCGGCGGGAGATGAAGCGTCTGGCATATCTGGCTGTTCCGGCGCCGGAGTGAGGTGAGGCAAGTCGTTCTTTTTCGAAAAAGAAGCAAACAACTTTTGCTCCTGCGCTGTATCGATGTCTTTGTTTCGTTCTTCGATGTCCGGCCGTTGCTCGGGATACGATCGCGCTTGGCGGCTGCAGTGCCGTTAGGCAACGAACCGGTTTGTTTAAGCGGCCTTGCAAGTACGCTTTCGCTTGTTCAGTCGATGATCCGGGTTCGATGGATAGCTGGGCAGGGTAGACCGCAGGCATAGTACCAGCAGCTTGGATCAGCGGTTCGAGCGCCGCCGCTTCATCCGAGGCCAATCAGTTTCGAGACGAAACAGGGAAGCGGCAGCTATCTCTTGATTAACGATCGAAAGTTTCTGCCTCCCTGCACGTGTATCGGCCGATGCTTTCGGATTGATCAAGGCAACTATGCCAACCAGTCTTGCGCCTGGCGCAGTGAAGGCAAGCAATCCTTTTTTGAAAGGAATAAAATTTCTCCGTTCCTTTTCGCATTTGCAGCATCCAGCTGCCTCTGGATTGATCGAGGCATTTAAGCCCGCGCAGGAAGCAAAAGTTTTTGCTTCTTTTTTTCAAAAAAGCAGGCCTTTCCTGCTTGCCAAGCGTCGAGCTCAAAGCGGGCTGGTATCAAACCTGCGCAGGAATAGAAGTCGTTTGCTTCTTTTTTTCATAAAAGAAGGCCCAAGAAACAAACGCCCCGCCTACTTACCGGCCGTCCGCACGACAGGATACGTCTGCTCCCAACCGCCCCCGAGCGCCTTATACAACTGAACCAGGTTCGAAGACACCGTCGTGGAGCTGTCGGCCAGGGACAGCTGCGCGTTCAGCAAGGCGCGTTCCGCGTCGAGCACGTTCAGGAAGTCCGCCACGCCTTGCGTGTAGCGTTCGCGCGACAGTTTCAGCGCCACCCGGTTCTGCGCCACGGCTTCGGCCAGGGCATCGTGGCGGCGCTGTTCGGCGGCGTAGGCGGTCAGCGCGTTGTCCACGTCGTGCCACGCCTGCAGCACGGTCTGCTGGTAGTTCAGCGCCGCTTCCTGCTGCTCCACGCGGCGCAGGGCCAGCGTGGCGCGCAGGCGGCCGCCTTCGAAGATGGGGATGCTGATGGTCGGGCCGAGCCCGTACTGGCGCGCGGCCCAGTTGCCCAGGTCCTTGGCCTTCAGCGCCTGCAGCCCGATGCTGCCGTCCAGCGTCACCTTCGGATAGAAGTCGGCCACGGCCACGCCGACATCGGCGGTGGCCGCGTGCAGTTGCGCTTCGGCCTGGCGTATGTCCGGGCGGCGGCGCGCGAGTTCGGACGGCACGCCGATTGGCACGCGCGGCGGGACCGGCGGCACCATGCCCGGGCGTATCAGCTCGGCGCGCAGCGCGCCCGGCGTCTCGCCCAGCAGGAAGCTGAGCGCGTTTATCGACTGGGCTTCCTGCTGCTCCAGCTGCGGTACCTGGGCCTGCGTGGTCTGCAGCTGGGCGGCGGCGTTGGCCACGTCCAGGTCGCTGGTCAGCCCGGCGCGGAAACGGTCCTGCGACAGCTTCAGCGATTCCTGCTCGGTGACGATGTTGTCGCGCGCGATGGCGAGCTGGGTCTGTTCGCCGCGGAGCTGCACGTAGTCGCGCGCCAGTTCGGCGAGCACGGAGAGCAGCGCGTTGCGCCGCGCGTCGGTGGAGGCTTCGAGCGCGGCGTCGGCGGACTCGATCTCGCGCCGGACGCGGCCCCACAGATCCAGCTCCCAGGAGGCGTCGAAGCCGCCCTGCCACAGGTTGAACGGGGGGACGTTCGTGCCGCCGGCCACGCTGTTGGGGATGGCGCCGGAGCGGCCGGTGGTGCCGCTGGCCGCACCGCCGTTGCTGCCGAAGCTGGTGGTGGTGCCGCCGCTACTGCCGCCGCCGCCGCCGATGATGCCGATCACGCCTTTCTGGCTGATGCGTTCGCGCGTGTAGGAGCCGTCCGCGTTGACCGTGACGAACTGGTCCGCCCCGGTGATCTGCCGTTGGGACCGGCTCTCCGCCAGCCGCGTCGTCGAGATCCGGACGGACAGGTTTGCCGCGGCGACCCGGTTCTCCAGCGACGTCAGTTCGGCGTCGTGGAACAGGTTCCACCAGTTCGGGTCGATCGGCTCGGACACCGGTTCGCTGATCGGCGTGGCCTGCGGCGGCGGGGCGGGCCGGCTGGCGAACCAGGTCGCGGGCGACCAGATCGCCTGTGGCTTGAAGTTCGGGCCCACGGCGCAGCCTGCCAGCAAGGCGAGCGCCGCGTGCGGCAGCGCATGGCCGAGCCGGCGGAGCGGAGAATGTCTGCGCACGATGGCGGCTCCTGAGACGATTTGGCCACATGATGTGGCACGCCGGGACGGCACAGCCAACGCCGGACACGCTGACCGGACGGTTCGGTCAGCCTTGACAAGCTAGCGGCTTTGCACCGATCGTCAATCCGCTTTCAGGAACGCCGAATGGCTGCAACCACCTCTGTCGTGCCGCCCGGCAGGCCGGCTTTGCCTGAAGACGGTGAAGCCCTCAACCTCAAGCATGTCCAGATACTGGACGGTGCAGCCAGGGTGTTCGCGCAGGACGGCTACGAGGGTGCGAGCATGTCGCGCATCGCGGCGGAGGCCGGCGTATCGAAAGGCACGCTGTACAACTACTTCACCTGCAAGGCGGAGCTGTTCGCCGACTACGTGCAGCGGGAGTGCGCGAAGCGGGTGGCGCAGGTGTTCGACGATTTGGACTACGCCCGCTCGGCCGAGGACACGCTGGGTCGGATTGGGCGGCGCATGATCGCCATGCTGGTCTCCGAACCCGCTCTGGTGATCCACCGGATGGTGGTGGCGGAGGCGGAGAGGTTCCCCCAGCTCGCCCGCACGTTCTACCAGGCCGGCCCGGCGCCGGCGATGGCGCATCTGGCGGCCTATCTGCGCCACCTCGGCACCCAGGCAAGGCTGGACGTGCCGGACCCGGCGTTCGGCGCCGAGCAGTTCTTCGCGCTGATCCAGACCCAGCTCTACATGAAGCGGCAGTTGCGGCTGACGGAGGTGCCCTCGGCGGCGCAGATCGACCACGTGGTGGAGGGTGCGGTGCGGCTGTTCCTGCGAGGCTACGCGCCGAAGGGGTAGGCAGCCGCACGGATCGGGCGAGGCTGCTTTTTCTAGTCAACGCTCGGCCTCGCTTGATGTAGGATGGGCGCCATGAGCAGCGGCGTCGACTTCATCGAGGAAATCCGGATTGCGCAGTTCTGGCGCAAGCACCTCGGCGAATACGAATACGTCTATTACAACCCCGATGACCTCAGGCGCTGGTACGTGGCGCTGGAAACGCGCGGGCCGCAGGACATACGCGATTACCTCATTGAGCGGACCGGCCGCCACCCGATGGGCGAGGTGACGGGCATCGTGGCGGCAGCGCCGCATCCGCCACGCACCATCATCGACTTGTGGCTGGAATCCTACAACAAGGTGTACACGCGGCCGTACTGGATCGCCCTCGTGGCGTTCCTGGTCCTGTCGTACTACGCGATGACGAACCTCTCCGGCGTGCAGCATTTGCCCAGCCAGACGCCGTTCCAGCAGAACCCCCCGACCATGGGTGGGCCGCCGCCGCCCATCGGCACCTCGCCGTTTCCAACGGCGGCCTCTACCCAGCCGGCCAGCCTGCCGGCGCCGGCATCCGCAGCCTCGCCGCCGACAGGCAGCATCAACGGGCAGCAGCACTAGAGCATCATCCAATCAATCAGGGTCACCTGTTGGATAAAGATGCTCGCAATATCAAATTGCTAGAGCACTTGCGAACGGAAAATGCTCTAGGCGCCCGGGGTCACCTGCCCTCCAGCCGGCGTGTCACGTGCAGCGCGGCGGCGGCCGAGAGCAGGAACGCCAGCGTCCAGTGCCCGGTCGCCTCGCGGCCCTGGTGCCAGACCAGCAGCAGGAACAGCAGGCTGACCCACAGTGCCAGCCACACGGTGGATTGCCCCCGCCCGGTGGCAATCACGCACAGCGCGAAGAACACGGCGAAACAGCCGACGGCCAGGGCGCGCAGCACGTCGAAGGCGCGGCCGCCCAGTTCGGCCACGCCGCGTTGCAGCATGTCGGCCGCCTGGTCCGCCCAGGCGAACAGCGTGGCCAGCGTGTCATCCGGCCCCAGCGCGTAGATCAACGCGGCCAGGACGAGACCCACGGCCCAGACGATGGTGACTGTCTTGTTTCGCATCGGCACTCCCAGGGTGCCATGATGCTGGCCGGCACGGCTTGCTGGCAAGCCGAAGCGCGGGACGCGTCTCAAAAATGTGGCCGGCGCGGGCCTGGGTAAAGTCCGCGTTCATCACCTCCCGGCTATCGTAGGGGGCATCTGGCCGGTCCGGGCCGGAGAATGCCTGGGGAAGATCGCATGTTCGCGTCTCTGTCGCGCGCTGGTTTGGGTGTGGTCCTGCTCGGCTGGGGGCTGGCGCTGGTCAGTTCGGCCGTGCTCGTCTGGATGTGGCGGCGGGGCAACCCGGCCGGGGCAAGGCGCAAGCAGGCCGAGCTCGCCCTGTTCCGCGCCGTCCGCAACGACCCGCTGACCCGGCTGAGCAGCCGCGACGTGTTCATCGAGGAGGCGGCCGCGGCTCTGTCGAACGCAGCGCCCGCCGCCCTGATGCTGATAGACATCGACGATTTCTCCGGCCTGAATGGCAGGCACGGCACCCGTGTCGGCGATGACGTGCTGGTGACGGTGGCCCAGCGCCTGCGCAGCCTGTCGCCCGCTGCCGCCCAGGTCACCCGCATGGGCGCGGACCGGTTCGGTCTGCTGACCCCGGCGGCGGGCGGGCTGGACAGTGTGGAGGCCATCGCACTGGCCGTGCTGCGCGGCCTGACGGTGCCGGTCGCCTGCGCGGCTGGCCTGCTGGACTGCACGGTCAGCGTCGGCGTCGTCATGCTGCCCGGCCAGGCGGAGGACGCGGACGAGGCGCTGCGCGCGGCCGGAGCGGCCCTCGACCACGTGCGGCAGGCGGGCGGGGCCGGCTGGCGCGTCTATGATCCGGAGCGCGACGATGTGGCGCGCCGGCGGTCTGCCCTGGCCGACGAGCTGCGCGCCGGGCTGGCCGCCGGCCAGATCATGCCGTTCTACCAGCCGGTCATCGACCTGGCCGAGAGACGGCTGGTGGGGCTGGAGGTGCTGGCGCGCTGGCAGCACCCGGTGCGCGGGCTGCTGCTGCCGGAGCTGTTCATCCCGCTGGCCGAACAGCTGAACCTGACCGGGCAGATCACCGAGACGCTGATGCGCCGCGTGACGGCCGATGCCCGCGACTGGCCGGCCTGGCTGTATTTCGCCTTCAACGTCTCGCCGGGGCAATTGCGCGAGCTGATCGGCATGATACGCAACCCGCCGGCCTGGCCGGAAGGCATGCTGGAACCGGAGCGGCTGGAGGTGGAGGTGACCGAGAGCGCGCTGGTCGAGGACATCGAGGTGGCGCGCGAGGTGATCGCCCTGCTGCAGGGGCGCGGCACGCGCGTGGTGCTGGACGATTTCGGCGCCGGCTACAGCAACTTCCTGCATCTGCGCGAGCTGCCGTTCGACCGCGTCAAGATAGACCGCAGCTTCGTGCTGGACGTCGTCTCCGACCCGCGGGCGGAGGCCTGTGTGCGCGCCATGCTCGGCCTGGCCAGCAGCCTGGGCGTGCCCATGGTGGCCGAGGGCGTGGAGAATGCCGCGACAGAGGCGCGCATGGCTGAGCTGGGCTGCCGGTTCGGGCAGGGGTTCCACTACGCGGCCCCGGTGCCGCATGCCGGGGTGGCCGGGTTGCTGCGGGCGTTTTCCGGCCGGGACGGGGTCAGGAAAAAGGAAGCCGTCCTCTTCTGAACAGGATCGAAAACCGGCCGGCGGTTGATTCGGCGCTCACTTTTCCAGCACCTTGAACTTGAAGCGGCACCAGGTGATCGCGGGACAGCGCCAGCATTCCGGACGCCGCGCCTTGCACACGTAGCGCCCGTGCAGGATCAGCCAGTGATGCGCCGGGCGGAGCATGTCCGGCGGGATGCGCGCCACCAGCCCGTCCTCCACCGCGCGCACCGTCTTGCCAGGCGCGATGCCGGTGCGGTTGCCCAGCCGGAAGATGTGGGTGTCGACGGCCATCGTCGCCTCGCCGAACGCCACGTTCAGCACGACGTTCGCCGTCTTGCGGCCGACGCCGGGCAGCGCCTCCAGCGCCGCGCGGTCATGCGGCACCTGGCCCGCGTGATCGCGCAGCAGGATGTCCGACAGCGCCACGACGTTGCGGGCCTTGCCCTGCCAGAGGCCGATCGAACGTATGTGCCTGCCCACGCCCTCGGGGCCGAGCCGGACCATTTCGGCCGGCCCCGGCGCCTCGGCGAACAGGCCGACCGTCGCCTTGTTCACCGACGCGTCCGTGGCCTGGGCCGAGAGGACGACGGCGACCAGCAGGGTGTACGGATCAGCGAACGCCAGCTCGGACTGCGCGTCCGGCCGGGTGGCGGCGATGGCCTGCAGGAACGGCGCCACGTCGGCGCGTGGCATGCGTGTGGCTAAGCGTGGTGTGGCGGCTGGCATGAGGCTGGGTTCCGGCATCTGGCAACAAGGCGGCTTGCCACCATTATAGGGTGCAATGCGGGCTGGGGCCCGTGCGGCAAGGAAGGCCCGCTTTTTGCAGGAAAGAAGCAAACGCATGCGCCCTGCCGGGTGCCCATCCACCTCGCATCCGACAGGACGCCATATTCCTTTCTCGCTTCTGTCATGACCATGGAAATTCCAGACCCGGTCGTCTTCGAAGCCGAGGTCACTCCGCACCGCAGCCTGTCCGCGCGCGGCTTGCGCCGGGTCATCGGCTTCGTCGCGGCGGTCAGCCTCTGCACCACTTCGGTGTTCTGGTATCTGGGCGCCTGGCCGATTGCCGGCTTCAACGGCGGCGAGATCCTGCTGGCCATGGTGATGCTGCGCATGCACGCGCGGTCCCGCAGGCAGCGTGAGCTCCTGCTGCTCAGCCGCCAGTCGCTGCGGATTGTGCGGACCGATGCTGCGGGCAAGGACAGCGAGCGCCGGCTGTCGCCGGGCTGGCTGAACGTGACGCTGCAGGAGCGGCCGGGGCGGGTGCCGGGCCTGTTCCTCTCGTCACGCGGGCAACAGGTGGAAGTGGGCGCGGCTTTGGGCGAGCCGGAAAAGCGGGATCTGGCGCAGGCTTTGTCTGCGGCGGTGCACCGGTTGAAGAACCCGGTGTTTGATAATCCCCAGTTACGGGCGGAGGCTTAGAAAGGAAGCAAGGCCTTCTTTTTTTCAAAAAAGAAGGCCTTGCTTATTTCTCTTCCAAATCCTCGACCACGCCGGGCGCCTTGAGAAGCGCGTTGATATGCATCGCGTATTCCAGCGCCGTATCCGCCTGGAACGTCACGTCCGGCGCCACGCGCAGCCGCATCTCGTGCGCCAGCTGGGCGCGGAAGAACGGCGCGGCGCGGCGCAGCGCCGGCAGCTTCGCTTCGATGTCGGTACGCCCGAGCCGCGTCACGAAAGCCGTGGCATGCTTTAGGTCCGGCGACATGCGCACTTCGGTCACCGTGATCAGGATGTCTGCCAGGTCCGGGTCGTGGAACGCGCCGCGGGCGAAGATGGCGGAGAGAACGTGACGGATTTCCTCGCCAACGCGAAGCTGGCGCTGGGAGGGCGGCTTGGGGCCCGCCTTGCGGCTGGCGGTCTTGGACAGCCGGGGTGGTGCGGCGCGGGGGGTCTGCGCCCGGCGGTCCTTGCGCGGCAGCTTCAAGCCGGAACCAGCTCGCTTTCGTAGCACTCGACCAGGTCGCCCTCGCGCAGGTCGTTGTAGCCTGCGAAAGAGAGGCCACACTCGTAGCCACGCGCCACTTCGCGGACGTCGTCCTTGAAGCGCTTGAGCTGGCTGAGGTCACCCTGGTGGATGACCACGCCGTCGCGCAACAGGCGGACGCCGCAGCCGCGTTTCACCAGACCTTCGGTGATCATGCAGCCAGCCACCTTGCCGGTTTTGGTGATGTCGAACACCTTGCGGATTTCGGCGTAACCCAGGAAGTTCTCGCGGTATTTCGGCGAGATCTTGCCCTTCACCAATTGCGTGATGTCGTCGGCGACCTGGTAGATGATCGAATAGTAGCGGATCTCCACGCCGTCGCGCTGCGCCAGCTCGCGGGCCTGGCTGCTGGCGCGGACGTTGAAGCCCACGATCATCGCCTGGCTGGCTTTTGCAAGCTGCACGTCGCCTTCGGTGATCTGGCCCACGGTGCTGTTGAGCACGCGCACCTTCACCTCCTCGTGCTCCAGCTTGAGCACGGTGGCCTGAATGGCCTCCGCACTGCCCTGCACGTCCGCCTTGATGACGAGCGCCACTTCCTTCTGCGCGCCGGCGGCGATGCGTGTCAGCATCTGCTCCAGCGTGCCGCGCGCGGCGGTGGCACCGGCGGCCGCCGTGTCGCGCAGCTTGCGGGTGCGGAACTCGCTGACCTCGCGGGCGCGCTGCTCGTTGTCCACCACGATGAACGGCTCGCCGGCCGACGGCACGCCGCCCAGGCCGAGGATTTCCACCGGAGTGGACGGGCCGGCCACCTTGATCGCGCGGTTCTTGTCATCGAGCATGGCGCGCACCCGGCCCCATTCGGCGCCGCACACCACAGTGTCGCCCTGCCTGAGCGTGCCGTTCTGCACCAGGATGGTGGCCACCGGCCCGCGGCCGCGGTCCAGACGGCTCTCGATCACCGAGCCTTCTGCCGGACGGTCCGGATTGGCGCGCAGTTCCAGCACCTCGGCCTGCAGGAGAATGGCTTCCTCCAGCTTGTCGAGGTTGGTCTTCTTGGTGGCGGAGACTTCCACGTCCTGCGTGTCGCCGCCCATGTCTTCCACCACGATCTCGTGGCTCAACAGCTCCTGACGCACGCGCGTCGGGTTGGCGTCCGCCTTGTCCATCTTGTTAATGGCCACGATGATCGGGGCGTGCGCGGCTTTCGCATGGCGGATGGCCTCGATGGTCTGCGGCATCACGCCGTCGTCGCTTGCGACCACCAGGATGACGATGTCTGTCACCGAAGCGCCGCGGGCGCGCATCGACGTGAAGGCCTCGTGGCCCGGCGTGTCGATAAAGGTGATCTGGCTGCCGCTGGGCAGCGTCACCTGGTAGGCGCCGATGTGCTGGGTGATGCCGCCCGCCTCGCCGGCGGCCACATCGGTGGCCCGCAGCGCGTCCAGCAGGGACGTCTTGCCGTGGTCCACGTGGCCCATGATGGTGACCACGGGGGCACGCGGAACCAGATCCTCGTCCTCGTCGATGTCGCCCTCGATCGAATCCTCGATGTCGGATTCCGACACGCGGCGCACGCGGTGGCCGAACTCCTGCACCACCAGCTCGGCGGTGTCGCTGTCGAGCACCTGGGTGATGGTGGCCATAACGCCCAGGCGCATCAGGGCCTTCACCACGTCCACGGCACGGGCCGCCATGCGGTTGGCGAGTTCCTGCACGGTGATCGCATCCGGCAGCACCACGTCACGGACCACCTTGACCTGATCGGCACGCAGGGCCGCGAGTTCGGCATTGCGACGCTCACGTTCACGCTGGCGGCGCACGCTGGCCAGGCTGCGGGTCTTCTCGTCCTCACCTTCCAGCGCGGCCTGCACGTCGATGCGGCCGGCGCGTCGGCCCTCGCCGGGGCCCTTCTTGGCGGCGACGGGGGTGAGAACCTTGCGCGGCACCGGCACCCCGCCCGGACGGCGAACGACGCCGCGGCCTTCCTCCTCCTCCTCGCGGCCGGTGCGCAGACGCAGCGTCTCGCTCGGCGTGCCGGGGGTGGCGGCGGGTGCGGCAC
>CAXUOA010000053.1:0-12591 GCA_964252625.1 uncultured Acetobacteraceae bacterium
CGGCCGACCCGTGTCAGCGCGAAGCCGGCGGCCATAGACGCGCCGACGAACAGCGCGGGCTGCCGGCGGGCGAGGCTGGACAGGTCGCCCACCAGGCTCTGCAGATCGTTGGTGCGCAGGGTGTTGGCCAGCACCGACAACTCGGCCGCACCGCGTTCCACCATGTGCGCCACCCAGTCCTGGTGGCCTTCGAGCTGCTCGCCGGAGCGGTGCACGGCGCGGGCCACGTCGTCCAGATAGCCGGCAACATTCTGTTTCTGGGTGTCGGCGACTGAGCTCGCCTTCTCGGTCACATCGTCCAGCAGCGAGGAGGCACGCGCCTGCGCATCGCCCGCCACCGCCTTGGCCTGCTGCACGGCGTCCGACCCGGCATGCGCGGCCTTGTCGCCGACCTGCCTTGCGGCGTCTCCCACCGCCTTCAGGTCCGCGGCGTTGTTGCCGATCGCTTCGGTGTTTCTGCTGTCGCTCATCGTAGTCTCCCATGTTGCCGGATTAGCGCGGCGGATAGCCGCCCGGTTGGGGCGGCGGTATCTGCTGCAGACGGTTTGTGTTCGGTGCGTTCTGCGGCGTCTTGTGCGAGAAACAACCGAGTTCGTAACAGCCGAACAGCGCCGCGGCGCCGATGCCGATGGCCACCTTCGTGCCCGTGGACAGGCCGGCCGGCGCGGCGCGGCCAGACGCACCAACGGTCGCCACCAGCCGCTGCGCCTGCTGCGGGCCGCCGCCTTCGGGGATGTAATCCACCTTGATCTGGGTGCCCGGCGGCAGCGACCCGACATAGCCGCCGAAAGCGGTCAGGCTGGCGAATACCCGGCCGTCCACGGCGATGATCTGGTCGCCGGTGTGGAACCCGGCCTGTGCGCCGGGCGAGCCCCGGCGCACCTGCTTGACGCGTATGATGTCGAACGCCAGCCCGTCATCGGTGATGTGCTGCGCGCGCTCGATGTCCATGCCGAGTGCGCCGCCGTTGCGTGGCAGCGAAGATGCCTCGTCCTGGCTGACCAGGTGGTAGCCCATCGGGTTGTCCGCCCTGGCCGGCACTGCCGTCCAGGGCAGCGCCAGGCAGGCCGACAGGGCCGCCGCGAAGACGCGCGTGCGCATCGGGGCCGCGGCGATGATGCGCGTGCGCATCGGCGGCTAGACCGAGACGGTGCCCTCGTCGGGCACCCGGCCGTTCGGGGTCATGCCGTTCACCGCATTCGGGAGGTGCTGGCTGAGCTGGGACAGGAAGTCCTGCGGCTGCATGCCGGACTGGCTGGCCATGCTCTGCACCCGGTCCTGGCCAAGAACGCTCTGCAGCTGGTCCGGCGAGACCGCCTGGTTCGGGCCGTTGCCCACCCAGGATTGCGCGATGTGGCCCAGCCCGGCCTGCTCGAACATCGACATCAGGCCGCCGACGCCGCCACCACCCATTCCACCCATGCCGGCCTGGCCGCCCATCCCACCCATGCCGGCCTGGCCGCCCATGCCGCCCATCGGCGATTGCTGCTGCCCTCCGCCGCCAAGCAGGCTGGACAGCACGCCGCCCATCGGCGAGGCGTTGCCGCCCGCGCCGCCGCCCATCAATCCGCCGATAACCTGATCAAGTAGTCCCATGATGCCGTTCCTTATTCAGTGCCGCAGGGTTCAGCGCAGAGCGCGCCGGCCCATCACCGCGTGGTAGACAACCAGAACCACGACCGCGCCAATCACGGCTACGAACATGCTGTAGATGTTAAGTCCGGTGACGGGCGCCGCACCCAGCGAGGTGAACAGGAAACCGCCGACCATGGCGCCGATGATGCCAAGCACGATGTCGAGAAGCAGGCCTTCGCCGCTCTTGTTGACGATCTTGCTTGCGATGAAACCTGCGATGAGACCCAGGATGAGCCAGCCGATAATAGACATTTGCATTTTCCTTTGATGGAGAAAGTAGGCGGCTGCGGATTACCTCCGCAGCCGCCTTGTGCCGCTAGCGGACCACCCGCTGCGACACCTGCAGGCGGCGCTGCACCGCCAGCGACCCGCCGATGGCCGCCGCAATGGCGCCAAGCAGCAGGTCACCGAAGCCGGCGAACGCCGTTTTAGACGCGGCCGCGGCACTCTCGTCGGCGGCATTCTTGGCCGTTTGCACGGCCTGGTCGCGCGCCTGCTTCAGCTTGGCCTCGTTGGTGTCGAACTGGCGGGCAGCATCGTCCGTGCTGATGTGCTGCTGTGCCGCCATGACGGCTATCACGCGCTGCTTGGCGGCTGGCGCGTCGGGGCCGCCCTTGGCGTAGGTTGCCAGGTTGGTCACCACGTCCTTCTGGGCCTCCTGCGGCGTCATCGCGGCCGGATCGGGGTTGGCCGGCTTGAGGTAGGCCTGGGCCTGCTGCTGCAGCATGTCAGGCGAGACGCCGGCGGCCTGGGCAAGCGGCTGGGCCGCCTCCTTCACGCCGCTGCCGGCGGCCGAGGCGACGCTGCCCAGGGCCGAAAAGCCGCCGCCGATGATGCTGCCCACCGCGCTCGACAACAGATAGATCGTGAGCAGGCTCGCGATACCCCAGGTGACGAGGCCGTGCAGGAGCCCGTCCCAGCGCAGCTCGATGCCGGCGAGCCAGGCAGCGACGTAGCCGCCGAAGCCCAGCGCGATCACGCTGCTGACCACCCACCAGACCCCGGCGCCGATGCCCAGGCTGCTCGCGTCCGGCGTGGAGCCCGCGTTGACGTTGACAGTGCCCAGGCCGATGCCGGCGCCCAGCATGCTGAGGAGCAGCTGCACCGCCACGACGAGGATTACCCCGCCGAAGATGGCAGCCCAGGAAATTCGCCGGTGCGTATGGGCTCCGCCACCCACCATGGTGGTCGTGGTCTCGAGGACGCCGGGCCCGCGGGCGGTAGGGTCCGTGTAGTTGCTTGCTGACATGGATGTCTCCTGCGCCGATGGCCCGGGTGCCTGAAGCACCCGGGCCCCGGTCTCGTTGTTCAGACGCCCGTCTTGCGCGTGGTCGTGTCGTACGTGCTTCCGGTCTTCTCGCCCGGAACCTTGACGACTTCGACGTCCTCGCGGCGTACCGTGTCGCGGATGGTCTCCGTCCGGTCGCCCGCTTCCTTCCTGACGTCGATCTCCTCGCGGACCCGGGCGGTCTTCGAGACGACGGCCTCCTCGGCGGACTCGTTCACCTCGATCGTCTTGTCGCTGAAGGAGTCGGTCGCCGGCCGGCCGTCGGTGACGGCATGGCGCTCGATCGTGACGCGCTCGTCATGCAGGCGCACCTGCTCCTCGACGGGCGTCTCGACGACGAAGCGGCGTATGCGGGTGGTGCCGCGGTTGACGACACGCTTGCCCACCGCCAGCGTCTCTTCCGACAGCTGGATGGTTCCGCCATCCGTGGCCCTGGCGCCGGCGAACGGGGCCGTGGCCGCGGTCCTGGCCGAGGCTGTGGCGGCCGGCGCCACAGGTGTGCGCGCGGCAGTTGTGGCGGCAGTGGCGGCCGTGGTGGTGGTCTGTGTCAGGCCGTAGCTGCCGGCGCGCTCGTCGATGTCGATCGGATTATGGCGCTCGAGGATGTCCGTGACAGCCGCCACGTGTTCGTCGGGCACCTTGACCGACACCGCATTCGATCCGCCGCTGACGCTGCGGTCATAGACCGTGGTGTCGTGGTCGGGCTCGCCGCCGAACAGGCTGGCCCAGAAGCCGGGCTCCTCGGTGCGCGGTGCTGCCGTCGTGGCACTGCCGGCGTAGCTGCCCTCCTGGGCGTGGCGGTGGATCGCCTGCTCCGGCACATTGGCCTGCAGCAGGTCCTGCACCGCGAGTTCCGCATGCGCGGGCGTGTCGTAGACGGCAACTATGGTCTGGTCTGTCATTGTCTCTGCTCTTTCGTTCGATGCCGCCTGTGGCGACTGGTTCAGTCTTCGAGCGCCGTCCGGGTGACGGCGACATCCTGTTCACGCAAGGTGACCGTCTCGACATGACGGGACACGCTGCGAACCGTCCGGAGGCGAACCTCCTCTTTGAGTATGAGGCGGCGCACCAGCACCACCTCCTCCTCGACGACCGGGAAGATGGTCACGCCGTCCTCCGTGCGTATCGGTGGCACCGCGTCCACGATGCGGCCGATCGGAACGCGTTCCACGACGGCCTGCACGCGTTCAAGATCGACGTCGACCACCTGCTCGCGCAAAGCGGTCGTCAGGGCGGCGCGCACCAGCGTCCGGTGCACCCGTTTCGAGACGCTCACCTCCTCGGCGTGGAGGAGCAGGCTCCGGTCCGCCTCGGTCGCCAGCAGGCCTGGTTTGTCCGTGACGGTTGCACCAGTCACGCTCTACTCCTCCACGATGCCGCGGCTGGTGTCCGCGGCCCTGCCGGCGTCGTGCACCGCGCGGGCTTGCGCCTTGTCCGTCCGGCCTTCGGCCTGCAGCCTGGTGTCACCGGTGATCTTGCCGATCGCCTCCTTCACCGAGCCGGTCACCTCCCGGCTGGCACTCTCCACGTGGTCTCGGTCCATGGCAGTATCCTCGGCAGCAATCCCTTCGCTGCCCGGCGAGGCGTTAGCGAACGTTCGCGACAGTGACAACGCAATCTTTTGAATACCTTACAATGGCCACCCCTGGCCAAGGTGCACCAGAGCGGCGTGACGTTTGCACTACCGCACCCGCTGCCTGGGAATATTTGCGGGCGTTGTCCGTGGCTTGGCGGCAGCGCCCAGTCCGCGTTCGCGCGCCCACACGATCACCGCGCTTCGTTTGCCGATGCCGAGCTTGGCGTAGATCGCTGACACGTGATTGCGGACGGTGTTCCGGCTGATGCCGAGACGGGTCGCGATCTCGTGGTCCGACAGGCCCTGGGCCACGTGCGACAGCACCTCGCGTGCCCGGTCGGGCAGCCCGGACACCTCGGGCACCTTTCCGGCAGGCCGCCCGGTCTGGGTGAACGCCGCCATGCGCTCGACAATCTTCTGGCCCAGCCAGCTCGTGTCCCGCATCACCGACTCGACAGCGGCCAGCATGTCGGTCTCAGTCCGCTTGCGCTCGGTGTTGTCCACCATGAGGCTGAGCACGCAGGGCGCGCCGTGGATCTCCACGGTCTCCGCCGACATCAGGAAGTCGCCGACCGAACCGTCCTTGGCGCGCAGCTGCACGTCCACGCCGCGCAGGTTGCCGCTCTCCCGCAGGCGGCGCTGCAGCTGCTCGCGCGCTTCGCCCTGGCCCCAGAGTTCAAGCTCCGCCTCGCCGCGGCCGACCACTTCCTCGCGGTGCCAGCCGGTGGCGGCGGTGAACGCCGCGTTGACGTCCATGACGCGCAGGCCGTCCAGGGCCAGGATCGCCATCGGGCCCGGCGCCATGTGGAACGCCTTGGAAAAACGTTCCTCGCTGTGCCGCAAAGCGTGCTGCGCCAGCTGGCGGGGGTGCAGGTCGGCAAAGGTGAACAGCATGCAGCGCTCGTCGCCGATCTCGATCGGCTGGCCGCCCAGCAGCACGGTGCGGGCGGCGCCGCCCGGCAGCTCCAGGCAGCCTTCCATCTGCGGTATCGTCTCCCAGCCGTGCAGCCGCCGCACCGCCAGGTCGCGCCGCTCGGCGTCCTTGAGCACGTCGAACTCATGGACGGACCGGCCGATGAGCTGGTCGGCGCGGAAGCCGGTCAGCTCCAGGAAGCCGTGGTTCACCTTGACGTAGCGCATGTCGGCCAGGCGGGCGATGATGGCGGGCGCCGGGTTCGCGCCGAACGCGCGCTCGAAGCGCTCCTCCGCGTTGAACCGCTCGGTCTCGTCGTCGATGATCAGGACCAGGCAGTCCGGCCGGCGCTTGCTGTCCGTCAGCACCAGCGTGCGTATCTGGTGTATCCAGCGCCGCTCGTCGCCCGGCCGGGTGACTTCGACCACGACCTCGCTGAAAGCTTCTCCACCGAGCAGGCGGTCCATCGGGTACTGGCCGGACGGCAGCTGGTGGTTGTTGCGGTAGGTGAGGGTGAAACGCGCGCGGTATTCGGTGACCGTCTTGCCCAGCTCGGCCAGGTCCGTCACGCCGTGCATGGCCAGCGCGCGTTCGTTTGCCCAGGCGATCGTCTGGTCCGGGTCTATGAGGATGACGCCCTCGTTCAGGCCGGCGATGATCTGCTGGAGCTGGGTGCGGTCGGCGCTCGGGGGCGGGATGGTGTCGTCCATGCCTCCGCATACACCATCCGGGCGGGATGCGTTGCAGACCGCCGGGAGGAGTCCGGCCACTCATCCGGGCCGGGCAGCGCGCACCCTGCAGGCGGTCCAGGCGGGCGACGCTTCTGCCCGACCAGCCTCGAACAGCACTTTCCAGGCCGTAACGCTCATGTTATTGTTGCACATGCAGCCAGTTACCTTCTCCTCGCTTACCAAGCTCCTTCTGCGGATGGAAGGAAGCGAGGCCGCCGCCCACGGCGAACCGCTCAGCGCCAACCCCTACAAGCGGGACGCCGCCTCGGCCGAACACTGGCGGCGGGGATGGATGAGCCCGGCCGTCGCAGCAGGTCCGCGCGCGCGCGCCGCCACGCAATCCAGCGCCATGCCGCCCGTCATGCCGTAGGCGACCCGGGCTGGTGTTCCGGTTCTGGCAGGGCATCATCGCCTGGCGTGCAGCAGGCACCCCCGCCAACGGCCGGTCGGGCAAGCGAGCCTGTTCCGGCAAGGTAGGGAAGGAAGGCCTTCTTTTTTGAAAAAAAGAAGCAAAAAACTTTTGTCTCTGCCGGTTGCGCGTCGCTGAACGTGTCGTCTCATACCTGTCAGTCTTGCAGCCGATGCAGTCAGCAAGCAGTCCATTTTCAAAAAGAACCAGAGAACTTCTGCTTTCCTTCGCGTTCGCGGCAGCCACCTGCCTTGGATCGATCGGCGCATTCGAGCCTGTGCAGGACGTAGGAGTTTTTTAGTCCTTTTCAAAAAAGGACTGCTTGCTTCGCTTTGAAGTTTCTCACGCCATTCGTGCCGGTGTTCAAGGTTGCCGTTGCCGCATCTCGTTCTGCCGCATCGGCATCGTGTCGATCAACGCGGTGATCTCTGCCGTGGGCACTGGCCCGGCACGCCGCAATTTTACCGTTCCGTCCTTGCCCACCAGCAGTATTTCGAACGCAGCCTGCGGTTCCACACCCAGTTCGGGCCGCTCGCGCCGGGCAACCTCGGGTGTCAGGTCCTGCGTCAATACGTCGCGCGCCTGCAGAGCGGCAGCGTGTTGCTGGAAATCCGCGTGCTGCTGCCTGGCACGTGGATCATCCGGCTGCGCCACCACGATCACCAGCCTGTTCGGCTGCTGGGCGGCCGCCGTTGCTGCCGAAAAGCCCAGGGCCGCCAAGGCCCGCTTCAATCCCGTGCGCATCGATCATCTCCTGCACGGCGACTGATCCGCGATGTCCGGATTCGCACCGCAGTGCCGCGTATGCGGCCGGAGGCGGCACTTCGCCACCCCGAAGCGTTCCCGCGCGTTGGTGCGTCATGGCACGCGTGTTCGTTACCGGCTCCTCCGACGGCCTCGGCCGCATGGCCGCGCAGCTTCTGCTCGAACGCGGCCACACCGTGGTGCTGCACGCCCGCCACGAGGCCCGCGCGCGCGCGGCGCTGGCGGCCGTCCCGGGGGCGGAGGCCGTGCTGACCGGTGACCTGGCCAGCCTGAAGCAGACCAGGGCGCTGGCGGAACAGGCCAACGCATGCGGCACTTTCGACGCGGTGATACACAACGCGGCGGTCGGCTATCGTGAGAAGCGTCGCGTGCTGACCGAGGACGGGCTGGCGCAAGTGTTCGCGGTCAACACCCCGGCGCCTTACGTGTTGACCGCCCTGATGCACCGGCCGCGCCGCCTGGTATATGTCAGCTCGGAACTGCATCGCCGTGGTGACGCGGCGCTCGGCGACCTGAACTGGGAGAGCAGGCCCTGGCGGGGCAGTCAGGCGTATGCGGACACCAAGCTGCATGACGTCCTCATCGCCTTCGCCGTCGCACGACGCTGGCCGGCGGTGCGGTCGAACGCGATGGAGCCGGGCTGGGTGCCGACCAAGATGAGCCCGCGTGCGACCGGCGACCTGGATGCCGCCCACCGCACCCAGGTCTGGCTTGCGACGGACGAGAGCCCGGCGGCAAGCGGAACCGGCGGCTATTTCTACCACTTGCAGCCGCGGGCGCCGGGCCGCGCCACGCACGACGCCGCGTTACAGGACCGGCTGCTGGCGGCATGCGAGCACCTGTCCGGCGTGAGATTGCCGGACGCGTGATGGGTGTCCATGCGCTCTCGCCGGTCCGCCCCCCCTCTAATACCAATCAGTCTTGAGGCTGACGCATAAAAAGCAAGCAGTCCTTTTTTGAAAAAAGGACCAAAAAACTTTTGCTTCCTGTCGCATCTGCAGCAGCCCGGTGCCTTTTGACAGATCAAGGCGCCTGAGCCGGCGCAGGAAGCAAAAGTTTTTTGCTTCTTTTTTTCAAAAAAGAAGGCCTTCCTTGCTTGCCCGAGCGTCAGTCTTAAAGCGGGTCGGTATAAGGTGCTTCGCATGCCCCACACGCGCGTCGTCGGTCTCATCTCCGACACCCACGGCCTTCTGCGGCCCGAAGCGCTCACCCGTCTCGCAGGTTGCGACTTCATCGTGCATGCGGGTGACGTGGGCAAGCCGGAGATCCTTGCCGAGCTTGCGCGCCTGGCACCGCTCACCGCCATACGCGGCAACGCCGACAAAGCCAGCTGGGCCCAGTTGCTGCCGGAGACGGAGATCCTCCACGCCGGTCAATCCGTGCGCGTTTACGTGCTGCACGATGTCGGCGACCTCGATCTCGATCCTGCTGCAGCCGGCTTCCAGGCCGTGGTGCACGGCCACTCGCACAAGCCGGGAGTCGCATGGAAGGACGGCGTGCTCTACGCAAATCCCGGGAGCGCCGGGCCGCGCCGCTTCTCCCTGCCCATCTCTGTCGGGCGTCTTGTGGTCAAGGGTGATACGGTGTCGGCAGACCTGATCGACATCTCCGCCCAGTGTGGCACCCCGGCCCAGCAGGTGCACACACGACATTCCTGATCTTGCACCAACCGGATCGCGCCCGTGCAGGCAAGGAAGGCCCTCGTTCTTAAAAAAAAGAAGCGCCTGCACCAGTTCAGCCGCCCAGTCTGCTTCAGAAGCACCCGGCTGATGCAAATGCGGGGGAACTAAAAGTTTTTTGGTCCTTTTTTTCAAAAAAGGACTGCTTGCTTTCTTTCTGACACCGTACGCGTCGGCTCGACATCAACCAGCGAACCACGCTGCATACGGCGTGCGCTCCACCATGCGCCTGTTGTAATCGGGTGCGCCGTCCGTCCACCACACTGGTCCACGTTCGCCCAGGCCACGCTTCGCCGCGTCCACCCTGGCGCGGGCGTCCGCCACCGCCGCCGGCTCGCCTTTCGCGTCGCGCACGGCCCGGCGCGCCGCCATCAGCGCATGCACGAGAGCGCCGTGGATGTCCGGCGGAAGCGCCGGGTTCGCGAGGCGCCACAAGCGCCCGCGTACGACGAAGTACCGGCCATCCGGCGTGCGTGGGTAGAGGTCAGACACGGATGGGGGTTCGCCGCGTCGGTTCACGTCCGATCGACGTGGAACCGCAAATCCTTCGTGGCCGCATGGTTGATCGCTTCGGGCACGAACGGCGTGATCATCGCCAGCCTGTACAGCATCTGTGGAAAGCCGATGACCGCGCGGTTGCGGGCGATGCCGGCGGCGATCAGGCGCGAGGCGGCCGGCGCGCTCATCTTGCCGGGCTGCTTGCCGATGTGGCTGTCGGTCATCGCACTTTCCACGTAGCCGGGGCACACGACCGACACGCGCAGGCCGGCCGGTTGCAGCGCCGCCCGGAGCGCCTTGCCATAGCCAAGCAGGCCCGCCTTGCTGGCGCTGTAGGCGGGGGCATCCGCCACGGGCGAGATGCCGGCCAGGGAGCTGACCAGAACGATGTGCCCACGGCCGCGCCGGGTCATGCCCGGCAGCACGGCGTGCACCGTGTCGATGCCGCCCAGCAGATTGATCTCGATCACACGGCGCGCCGTCTCGCCGTCTTCCAGCGTGCCGTCCGCCTGGCGGCCCTCCAGCACGCCGGCATTGACCACAAGCAGGTCGGTCGGATGGTCCGCGTCGAAGCCACCTAGGAACGCCGTCAGCTTTGGCCGGTCCCGGACGTCGAACACGCCTTGGACCACCGCGGCGCCAGCCTGCGCCAGCCCAGAGGCCACGGCCGCCAGCCGGGTGGCGTCGCGCCCCGTCACGCCGAGCGTCACCCCCGGCGCGGCATAATGGGCGGCCAGGGCCGCGCCTATTCCGCTGGACGCGCCGGTGATCACCACATTGCAGAACGCGGGGCCGCTCAGGACACCGTCTCCCCCGGCGGGCTGACCGCCTGCCTGGCCGTACCCGTGAGCACGGCCAGCTCCTCGGCCACCGCCGCAACCGCGCCGTCGATTTCCGCCTCGCTGTGCTCGGAGGAGATGAAGAACCGCAGCCTGGCCGAACGTTCCGGCACGCCGGGCGGGATGATGGGAAAGGCGTTGTAGCCGCGCGCGAGCAGGCGGTCGGCCAGGGTGAGCGTGCGCAGGGAATCCCCCAGCACGATGGGCGTGACCGCGTAGCCCCAGCTCGTGCCGACATCGAGCCCGGCGGCGCGTGCGCCTTCCAGGAAGCGCCGCCCGTTTGCCTGCAGGCGGGCCACCCGCTCCGGCTCGCGCAGCATCAGCCGGATCGCGGTGAGTGCCGCCACCGCGGCGGGCGCCGGCAGGCCGACGCTGTAGACCATGCCGGGTGCGGCGAGCTTCAGGAAGTCGATCAGCGCCGCGCTGCCCGCCACGTAGCCGCCGCAGCTGACGAGCGTTTTCGACAGGGTCCCGAGCCAGATATCCACCCGGCCCGGGTCGACACCGGCCATCTCGAAGATGCCGAGCCCGGTGCGGCCGAGCACGCCCAGCGCATGGGCGTCGTCGACCATCAGCCAGCTTTCGTGCCGGTCCTTTATCTCGACGAGGCGGGCCAGGTCCGGGCCGTCGCCGTCCATCGAGTACAGGCCCTCGGAGACGATCATCACGCGCTCGAAGCGGCCGCGGCTGGCGGCGAGCATGCCATCCAGCGCGTCCATGTCGTTATGCGGGAAGGAGCGGCGCGTGGCGCCGCAGAGCTGCGCGCCCACCACCACGCAATTGTGGATCAGCGAGTCGTGCAGGATCAGGTCTTTCGGTCCCAGCAGGGCCGCGATGGTGGAGATGGCGGTGGCGTGGCCGCTGACGAACGCCAATGCCGCCTCGCTCCTGTAGATGCCTGCCAGCGCGGTCTCGAGCGAGGCGTGGAAGTCCCGCTCGCCAGCGGTGATGCGGCTGGCCGACACGCTGGTGCCCCACGCGGCCGTGGCCTGGCCCACCGCTTCCGTGATCTCCGGATGGCCGTTCAGGCCGAGATAGTCGTACGACGCGAAGTTCACCACGGCACGGTCTTCGACCACGCTGCGCGCACCCGCACGCGCCGCATGCGTGCGGTAGAATGGAAAGCGCAGGCCCATCGCATCGGCCATGGCACGCTGGTTGTTCAGGAGCTGGTACGCCGGCAGGCTTTCGAAGCCCATCGCGCGTCCGGGCTGGGCCGCCTGTGGGTCCGGCTCGGGCGGTGCGGCAGGCGCGGTACGCCGCATCGCGTCCAGCAGCGCAGCCTTGGCGCCGCCGGTCAGCCGTCCCGCAGGCGAGGTGGCGCTCATGCCAACGCCACGGCGGTCTCGCCGTGCCTGGAAGCGGCATTGGCGGTCACGCTGGCTACGAGCGACGTGTCCTGTATGCCGTGGCGCTGCAGGATCTGCTGGCTGGCATCCTCCTCCTGCCGTTCTCCCGCGTGCAAGCTGGCGATCAGCCGGGCTGCCAGTTCGTTGACGCTGACGCCGGCGCTGATCGCCATCACCGGCAGTTCGATGCCGAAACGTTTTTCTATGCTCATGCGTAGGTCCAGGCTCATCATGGAATCCAATCCCAGCTCGTCGAGCGGCCGGGTCATCTCGATCTCGTCGGGCGGCAGGCGGAAGATGCGGCCCACATCGGCCGCCACAAGGGCGGCGACGAGCGCACGCGCGTCGTTGCCGCTTTTGCCGGCGATACGCGTGGCCAGGTCCGTCTCGGTCTGCACGGCGGCGTCGGCCCCGGCGAACAGCCCTTCGAAGGCGGGCGTTTGCAGCAGCTTGAACCGCTGCTGCGCATCGCCGGCCCGGAACTGGGCGCAATACGTGGTGGCCGGGCCGTCGGACGCCTGGCCGAGCAGGGTTTCCAGGTGCGACAGGGCAGCACGGGCGGTCATCGCCTCTATGCCGGCCAGGCGCGCCAGCCTGGCGGCCCCCTCCGGATCGCGGGCAAGCAGGCCGGCATCCGCGATGGCGCCCCAGCCCACCGCCGGCCTGCGCCATCAGGCCCTGCAGGTAGCCGTTTGCGGCGACATAGGCGCCCTGGCCGGGGTTGCCGACCATGGCGGCGACCGACGAGAACACCACGAAATAGTCCAGCGCCAGGCCGCGCGTGGCGCGGTCCAGATTGCCGGCGCCCGCCACCTTGGGGGCCAGCACCCTCTCCACCCGGCCGGGATCGAAATTGGCGATCAGCGCGTCGTCCAGCACCACCGCCGCATGGATCACCCCAGCCAGGCG
>CAXUOA010000054.1:0-6880 GCA_964252625.1 uncultured Acetobacteraceae bacterium
CGGTGTCGGCCGGCGAGGCGGCCGGGCAACTCGTGGCGGCATTCCTGGAAGGGGCGGGCCTGCCGCCGGACACACTGCGCGACGCCGATACGGAAGCGAGCTTCCGAGAGATCGGCAAGATGGTCCGTGCCGCCGTGGACGGCATGCGTGACATACTCGCGACCCGCGCGCTGGTGAAAAGCGAGTTTCGTGTGGACCAGACGGTGTTGCGGCGCAGCGACAACAACGCGATGAAGTTTGCCCCGGACGCGGAACGATGCCTGGCGGCGATGGTTGGCACGCCGCCACCAGGGTTCTTGCCGGGCCGCGAGGCGATGCGGCAGAGCATGGAGGACATCAAGCGCCACGAACTGGCGCTTGTTGCAGCCGTGAACAAGGTTTTTGCCGATCTCGGGCGGCAGTTGGACCCGGAGCTGATCATGGCGAAAGCCAAGCAGGAGACTGGTTTGGGAACGATGTTGCCTTACGCCAAGGAAGTGCGTTGCTGGACGATCTACACGGAGACCCATGCTTTGCTGCAGGATAGCGGCGCCGCAAACACCGGCGGGTCATTGCTGGCGCCGGTGGCGCAGGCGTATGACCGCCAGCTGCGCAGGGGTGGATGATGATGCCGGACAACAGCAGGGCTTTCCTGCCTCTTCTGCTAGGGTTGGCCCTGACGGCCTGTACCAGCGCGCCCACCACCCTGCACCTGACGCTGCAGGCGCAGACCAACCTGAACCCGGACAACACCGGCCTGCCGAACCCCGTGCAGGCACATGTGTTCCTGCTGAAGAATTCCGACACCTTCAGCAACACCGACTACTTCCAGTTCGCCGACAAGGAAAAGAGCGTGCTCGGCGGCGACCTCCTGGCACAGCGTGACGAGTTCATGCATCCCGGGCAGACGCAGTTGCTGACCCTGCCGATACCCAAGGACGCCAGGTTCATCGGCGTCTCGGCGGCCTATCGCAACATCGACCAGGCAACGTGGCGCGTGGTGACGCCAATCGTCGGTACTGCCACGATAACCATGGGCGCGGACGCGTTGCGCGTGCAGAACGCAAAGTGACGTTGCCGGGGTGACACGGTCGGCAAACCGCGTGGTCTGGACGGAGGGCATGTTCCTCCGGGTCCAGCATTTCCAGCAGGCGGACCGATGGACGGAGCAGCTGGTGGCTGCGGCTGTCCGCGACATCCAGCCGCACCGCTGGGGCGTGGCCGAGGTGTCGGTCGACCGCGACATGCTTCACATCGGCAAGTTCGCGCTGAATTCGGCGCGCGGCACCATGCCGGACGGCACGGCGTTCGCAATACCCGAGGACACCGACCACCCGCCACCGCTGGAACTGACGCAGGGCGTCCGCGGCGCCACGGTGTTCCTGGCAATGCCGTTGCGCCAGCAGGGTGCGTCCGAGACCGGCGGCGAGAGGCGGGAAGACGCCGGCACGCGCTACCGCCGCGCGTCCTATGACGCGTCCGACGCGAACGCCGGGAGCTTCGCCAACGCCATCATGGAGGTGGGACGGTCCCGCCTGACCTACCTGCTGTCCGGCCAGCCGACGGCGGGCTACGCGCTGCTGCCGGTAGCCGTGGTGGCGGAGATGCGACCCGACCTCTCGGTGGTACTGGATGACAAGTTCGTCGCACCCTGCCTGAACTGCGCGGCGCAACCGCTGCTTTCGGGGTTTCTGGCGGAGTTGCAGGGCCTGATCACGCACCGCGCGGAGGCGATCGCCGTGCGCATGGCCGACCCTTCCGTGCGCGGCACGGCGGAGATCGCCGATTTCATGCTGCTGCAGAGCATGAACCGTGCGGAACCGCTGCTGCGCCATCTGCTTGCCGCCGCCGCCACGCTGCATCCGGAGGCGTTCTACCAGCACTGCATCATGCTGGCAGGCGAACTGTCCACCTACACGGCGCAGAGCAAGCGTGCCACCGTGTTCCCGCCCTACCGGCACGATTCGCTATACGCCACCTTCGCGCCGGTGTTTTCCGACCTTCGGGCCTCGCTCAGCAGCGTTCTGGAACAGACAGCGGTGATGATCCCGCTAGCGGACCGCCGCCACGGCGTGCGCGTGGGCATGATCGCCGACCGTTCGCTGCTGCTCGGCGCCACTTTCGTGCTGAGCGTGCATGCCGACGTGCCGGCGGAGCAGTTGCGCCGCATGTTCCCCAACCAGATGAAGATCGGGCCCGTCGAGCAGATCGCACAGCTCGTCAACATAGCGCTGCCGGGCATCCCGATACGCGCGCTGCCCGTGGTGCCCCGGCAACTACCCTATCGTTCCGGGGCGGTATATTTTGAGCTGGAACGCGGCGGACCGATATGGAAACAATTGGCCAATTCCGGGGCAATCGCGCTGCACCTCGCCGGCAACTTCCCGCAGCTGGAGATGGAACTGTGGGCGATCAAGGATTGACACATGGCTTATGATCCCGTCGGCGGAGACGACGAACGCACCATCATCAAGCCGACGCCGGGCGGCCGTCCGCGCCCGTCCTCCGCGCAGGCGGCGCCGCTCAACCGTCCGAGCACCGCGCCGGCCAACGTGCTGTCGTTCGATTTCGCGCAGCTTGCCAACAGCAGCTTCAACGTCATCGTGGGCGCCGCGGCGCAATTGCTCAATCTGGGGCGCCGGCTGCGCGGCAGCATCACCAACCGGGACGTGCCGGCCTTGCGCACCCGCGCGGTGGAAGAGATACGCAGTTTCGAGCGTGTGATCATGGCCGCGGGCGTGCCGCCCGAGCAGGCGCGCGCGGCGCATTACGCGCTTTGCGCCACGCTGGACGACATCGTGCTCAACACGCCCTGGGGCGCCTACAGCGTGTGGGCCAGCAACAGCCTGGTCAGCACCTTCCACGTGGACGTAACAGGCGGCGAACGCTTTTTCGACCTGCTGACCCACCTGCACAAGGACCCGGGCACCAATCGCGACGTGCTCGCCTTGATGTATCTCTGCCTGTCCATCGGCTTCGAAGGCCGCCTGCGGGTGATGGACCAGGGCGCTCTCGAACTGAGCCGCATACGCGAGAGCCTGTACAACACGCTGCGTCAGGTGTACGGCGATTTCGAACGCGAGCTGTCGCCGCATTGGCACGGCGTGGAAGCCAGGCACCGGCCGTTGCGCTCCACGATCGCGGTCTGGACGATACTGTCGGTCGCGGTCGCCGCCCTGGTGATCGGCTATTTCCTGTTCTCCTACCTTCTGAACAGCGGGTCGGACGACACGTTGCGCGCGCTGGCCGAAGCGCCGCCGAACGGCCCCGCCACGCTCGGTGTCGCCACCCCTGCCCCGCTGCCGCGCGTGGCGCCTGCCGCCGTGGACACGCTGCGCAGCGAACTCGCGCCGGAAATCGCCGCCCACCAGCTCGACGTGATCGAGCGCTATCCGACGCTCATCGTGCGCATCCATAATTCCGGCATGTTCGCCTCCGGCAGCGCCACCGTCACCGACATGTTCAAGCCGGTGATCGCGCGCATCGGCCATGCAGTCGCCGACCAGAAGGGTCGGGTGCAGGTGGTCGGCTACACCGACGCGCAACCGATACACAGCCTGCGCTTCCCGTCCAACTGGGAGCTGTCGAACGCGCGCGCGGACGCCGTGGCCAGCCTGCTGGGCGACGGCATCGCACGCGACCACCTGACGGTGGCGGGGCGCGGCCAGGCAGACCCGATCGCCAGCAACGACACGGCCACAGGCCGCGACGCGAACCGGCGTACGGAACTGATCGTCAGCAACGTGGCGCTTGCGAGCACCCTGGCTGCCGAACCGGCGCCGCCTGCGCTGGCGCCTTTGCCGCCGGCGGTGGCCGTGCCGGAACATCCCTTGGTTCGGCCGCGGATTACGCCATGAAGGAAGCAAGGAAGGCCTTCTTTTTTGAAAAAAAGAAGCAAAAAACTTTTGCTCCCCGCTTGCATGACGGTACGTACTGGTTCTGCCAACACGCGGGATGGCGGAACCAGTACGCATCTGGATGCCGCCGGGAGATAAAAGTTTTTTGCTTCTTTTTTTCAAAAAAGAAGGCCTTGCCTTCGTTCCTTGAAGTCACCCACCCATGAACTTCCTGACCAACTTTCTCACCATGGCGTCCAGCTATGCACGCCCGGTCACCAACCTGGTGCGCCGGCGCTGGCTGCGCACGCTGATCTGGGCGCTCGCACTCTGCCTCGTCGTGTTCTTCTACGGCGATTCGATCCGGCTGCGTCATTGGCAGCCGCTGGACAGCGACGCGGCACGCGGCAATGCCTGCATCGTCATCCTGGTCGGCTGGGCGATCTACAACGCCGTCATGGCAGTGCGCGACCGGCAGACGAACAGCAAGCTGATCGCGGCGATGACCAGCGCCGACGGCACGCCGAGCAAGACCGATCTTTCCGCGCAGGAACTGGAACAGGTGCGCGGCCGCCTGCAGGAAGCGATGCGCCAGATGCGCCGCGTGGTGGGCGGGCGGCGCGGCTACGTCTACCAGCTGCCGTGGTACATCATGATCGGCCCGCCGGGCTCGGGCAAGACGACGGCGCTGCTGAACTCCGGCCTGAAATTTCCGCTGACGGACACGATGGGCCGCGAACCGCTGCACGGCGTGGGCGGCACGCGCAACTGCGACTGGTGGTTCACCGAAGAAGCGATCCTGCTGGATACCGCAGGACGCTACACCACGCAGGACAGCGATCCGGAGGTGGACCGCCAGGGCTGGACCGGCTTCCTCGGCCTGCTGAAGACCTACCGGCCGTTGCAGCCGATCAACGGCGTGATCGTGGCGCTGAGCCTGGAGGATGTGGCCACACGCAATCCGGCCGAGCGCCTGGCCAACGCGCAGGCGATACGCCAGCGCTTGGCCGAACTCGCGCGCGCCTTTGGCAGCCGCTTCCCGATCTATGTGCTGCTGACAAAGGCCGACCTGATGGCCGGCTTCGTGCAGTTCTTCGACGCATTCAGCCGCACGGACCGCGAGCAGGTCTGGGGCGTGACGTTCCCGCTCGATGACGGCAAGCCGGGCACGCAACCGGCATCCTCCCGCTTCGACGTGGAGTTCGACCAGCTGCTGACGCGGATGAACGCGATCGTGCTGGAGCGGCTGCAGCAGGAGAGCGACATACAGCGCCGCGGGCTGATCTACGGCTTCCCGCTGCAGGTGGCCACGCTGAAGGAGCCGCTGCACGAGATACTCGACGAGATCTTCACCACGTCCAAGTTCGACGAGCGGCCGCTGCTGCGCGGCGTGTATTTCGCGTCCGGCACGCAGCAGGGCGCGCCGATCGACCGGCTGATGCACGCGATGGCCGCATCCTTCGGCATGGAAATGCCGCGCCAACAGGCCTTTGCCGGCCAGGAGAAAAGCTATTTCCTCACCCGCCTGCTGAACGGCGTGGTGTTCGCTGAGGCGAACGTCGTGGCTGCCGACCCGCGTGTCAGGCGGCGCCTGGCCCTGACGCGGCAGCTTGTGGGCGCGGCGGCCACTGTCGTGGTGCTGGGCCTGCTCGGCACCTGGGCGCTGGCCTACACGCAGAACAAGGCGCTGGTGCACGCAGCGGACAAGCACATCGCGCAGTATAAGCAGGCGGTGGCCGACATACCCACGCAGAACGTCAGCGACGCGGATTTCCTGCGTATCCTGCCGCCGCTGGACATGTTGCGCGATGGGCCTGCCGCGCTGCGCCACAATGCGGCTGCCGTCTATGTGCACGCCGGCATGGACCAGAGTGCGAAGCTGCAATCACAATATGCCGGCGTATACTCGCGCGCGCTGAACGACCTGCTCCTGCCGCGCGTGCTGGTGTTTCTGCAGAAACAGATGCGCAACGGCCGGGAAGATGATTTCGACTTCAAGATCGCCGCCCTGAAGGTGTATCTCGGCCTGGGCGGACAGGCGGCGATGGACCGCGACTTCACCCGCAAATGGATGCACGCCGAATGGGCGGCGCTCTATCCGGGTGACAGCAACGCCCGCAACCGTGCCGATCTCGACCAGCATTTCACCGCTTTGCTCGGCCAGTCCAACCAGCCGGTCGCACTCGACGCGGCGCTGATCGACACCGTACGCAAACAGGTGCAGAAAGTGCCGCTCGCCGCACGCGCTTACGCCTTGCTGCGTGACGGTGCCGAGGCGCAGCGCCTGTCCGCCTGGACGGTGGAGGACAAGGCAGGCGCCGTGGTTGACCGCGCCTTCACACGCGTCTCCAACGCCCCGCTGACCCAAGGCATACCCGGCTTCTACACGCGTGACGGCTACCTGACCGTGTTCCTGCCCGGCCTGCACGAAGCGGTGGCCAGCGTGGCGCGCGAGCAATGGGCCTATGGCAGCGGCGGCGCACAAAGCGAAAGCGAGGATGCCATAGCCGCCCAGACGGTGGCGTTCTATCGCGGCGACTTCATCGCCAAATGGACCGCGTTGCTGAACGATCTCCGCATGCGCAAGCTTGTCGACCTGCAGCAATCGATACTGGTGCTGACGGCGCTGTCCGGTCCGGACTCCGTGTTGATGAAGCTGCTCAACGCGATCGTGCACGATACCGACCTCTCGCCGCCTGCCCCCGACGCGAAGGACGCAGAGGCGCAGAAGATGCGTGCTTTGATCGCCAGCACAGCGCCTGCGGAAATCATCGAACAGCCGTTCGCCGCCTTGCGCGCCGCCATGCAGAGCAGCAATGGCGGGCCGTCGCAGATCGGCGACCTGATGCGCACGGTCAACGACCTCTACGAGCAGGTGAGCCGCGCCGGCGGCTCGCCACAGGGCGTGATGAGTGTCACGGAGACGGAAGGCGGGCTGAACGACGCAAACCAGAAGCTGATAAGCCAGAGCCGGCTGGTGCCCCCGCCCGTCGACATCTGGTTGTCGGACCTCAGCGCCAGCGTCACCAGCGTCACGTCCGGCACTGCCAAGAACGCCATCTCGC
>CAXUOA010000054.1:6890-12569 GCA_964252625.1 uncultured Acetobacteraceae bacterium
CCCACGGTGGCCGAGGGAACCGGCTGCGGCTGGAAGAACGCCATCTCGCGCACCTGGAACGCTTCCGGCCAGCATTTCTGCCAGCAGGCGACACGCGGCCGCTATCCCTTCGCCCACGGATTGGGCAGCGAGATCTCGGTCGACGACTTCACCAAGCTGTTCGGCCCTGGCGGCACGATGGACGGGTTCTTCAGCCAGAACCTCCGCCAGTTCGTCAATACGTCCCGGCGTCCCTGGCGGTGGCAATACAACAGCGCGCAGGGCGTAAGCTCGGCGTTCCTGGCGCAATTCGAACATGCGGATACCATCAGGCAGGCGTTCTTCAGCGGCGGCAGTGCCTCGTTCCACTACGAGATATCACCCGACCGGCTGGACCCGAACGCGAATGCGATGACGCTGGATATCGGCGGCCAGACGTTACGCTACGCCCATGGCCCGGTGCGCTCAACCACGCTGGTATGGCCCGCGGGCGGCGATGGCGGCGCCAGGCTCAGCGTGGAGCCCGCCTCGCCGGGCGGCGTGCTTGCGGTGCCCGGCATATGGGCACCGTTCCGGCTGTTCGATAACGGCAGCGTGGAGCCGGGCGGCAGTGACCGCTTCACCGTGGCCTTCGCGCTGGGCTCGCACAGCCTGTCGCTGCAGGTGAAATCGGACGCGGTGCTCAACCCGTTCACGCTGCGTGACATACGGGCGTTCCGGTGTCCGGGGGCGCTGTGAGGTTGTCTCCGCACGAGGGAGACAGCCCTACGCCGGCGGTCCCGCCGCGGCGTCGTCCGTGCGCCGCTGACAGTCAGCACAGTCAAGCGACGGTTCAACCCGAATTGCTTAGCCGTTTCTCGGCACAAAAGATAGTCTTGCCCGGTTTCGTCGGAAATCGAGACTTGCAATTTGCTCTCGGCGCGCGTTGTTTCCAGCAGGCGTCACAGGGAAACCGCGTTTGGTCCTTTTTTTCAGAAAAGGACAGCTTGCTTCCGGACCTGCCCGCATGAGCGGTGTGCAAACCCGCTCACCTGCCTTGGCGCAGGATCCGCAGCCCGGATTTTTCGGCAAGCTGCCTGCGCGCGGTGACTTCGTGGGACGCCGGCTGGACCAGGCGTTTCGCACAGGGTTCGACGAGTGGCTGCAGAAATCCATTGCGACCAGCCAGCGGCAGCTGGGCGGCGCGTGGATGCCGGCCTATCTGAACACGCCCATCTGGCGGTTCGTGCTCGGCCCGAACTTGTGCGGTGAAGTGCCCTCGCTCGGTGTGATGATGCCCAGCGTGGATCGCGTCGGACGCTATTTCCCCCTCGTGGTGGCAGCGCAATTGCCGGGGTGCCTCTCACCCGGCACGGTCTTCCACAGCGCGCGTGCCTGGTTCGAGGCAGCCGAGCAGCTGATCCTGACCACACTCGACGACGCGTTCGATTTCGAGGCGTTCGACCGCGACGTGCTGGCGATCGGGGTGCCGGATTACGCCCGTGCTGGGGACGAATCGCGCCGGGGCGCGTTGCGCCTGGACCTGCATGAGCAGGGCGACATGTCGCCCACTTACGCGCGCATGCTGGACCAGGTGCTGATGGGCAGCAACGTGCCGTTCAGCCTGTGGTGGACGCAAGGGTCCGACAGGGTGCGCCCCTCCGTTCTGCTGAGCCCCGGCCTGCCGGCACCGGCAAATTTCGCGGCCTTCCTGGACGGCGAGTGGGACGAATGGGGCTGGGAACGGCCAGCCCATGGCGCCGCCACGCTCGAGGACATGCCGATTCTCCTGCTCAGGCCGGTTTCGCACCTGCCGGCGGCAGGGCGCACGCATCCTGGCACCAAACGCCGCGTCAACGAGGACGCGCTGCTGCTGCGCGGCGATTTGGGCGTGTGGGCGGTGGCGGACGGGGTAGGCGGCCACGAAGCGGCGGCAGAGGCCAGCCACACGGTCGTGACACATCTGGAGCAAATGCTGACACCGCTGAGCTTCACGAGCGCCGTCGACGAGATGCGCGAGGTGCTCCAGGCGGCGAACGCCGCATTGCGCGCCCGGGCGGCCGGCATGTCGGACAGCGCGATCGTGGCGTCGACGGTTGTGGTCCTGCTGGCCTATGCCGGGCATTTCTGCCTGATGTGGTCTGGTGACAGCCGCGGTTACCGCCTGCGCAACGGGCGGCTGCAATGCCTGACGACCGACCACGCGCTGACAAAAGGCGGCGTGGTCACCCATGCGGTGGGCGCCGAGGAGACGCTGTTCGTGGAGCACGTGCACGGCAAGCTGGAGCCGGACGACTGCTTCCTGCTTTGCAGCGACGGGCTGATAAAGGCGTTGCCGGACGAGGACATCGAGGATTTGCTTGGGACCTCGCTGCCCGGCGGCTCGGTGGATCATGCGGTGGACGGGCTGCTGCAGGAGGCGCTGGTCGCCGGCGCGCGCGACAACGTCACCGTAGCCGTCGTCTTCAACCCCGCCCTATGAGCGAGGCGGCACACGGGGCGGACGAGCAGGACGAGAGGACACGCATCCTGCAGGCGGACGGCGCCATTGCGCCGTCTGGCGAAGTGCAGGCGATGCAGGTGGCCCTGCCGGCCGGGGCGGAAGAAGAGCGCACCACTATCCTGGTGCACCCGGCAGGTGACGACGACGAGCGGACGACTATCCTGCACGCGGACTGGCCTGCGCCGAACGGCGACAGGGAGCCGGCAGTCGGACACCCGGGCACCTCAGCGGAGTATACGCCAGACCCGCAATCACCGCGTGGGACGCCTGAATACCCGGTGGCCGGCGCGCATGACGAGCATACCGCCGCCCTGACCAGCCCGGCAGGGGACACGCAGGATTTTGCGTCGCCGGATGCGCACACGGCCGCCGCTGCGTGGGCGGACGAGCCGCATGCGGGCTGGACGGAAGATCATCCCGTCATCCCTCTGGAGACGGAGGATGTGGAAGAAACAACCACCATCCTGACCAGCGCTGCTGGGCAGGATGGCGGACAGACGACCATCCTGCAGCACGATCGTCCCCGCCCCGAGCCGATATTCGCCAATGCCGGACTCCCTGACACCGTGCAGGCAGATCCGGCGCAGGTCGCCCCTACTGCCCAGGAACGACAGGTTCTGCCGGCGCACGCGGTGGAGCAAGCCGACACCGATCGCTCCTCGAGCCTGCTGCAGCAGGAAACGGAACCGCAGGAGGCGACGTGCATTCTGCCTGCGGCCGCACTCGCGGGGTTGCAGGACGGCGTGGACGGCCAGGGTTCCGGCCGGGCCTGGTTCAACAGGCGGCTGCGCGATTTCAACCACGCGCTGCTGCACACGCAAACCGGCCAGAAGCGACCAGCCGCGGAACGCCAGGCGCTGGCTGCAGCAGCCCGCGACATGATCCAGCGTGTGGGTTTGAGCGACCCGCAGCACAAGGCGGCCGACTGGACCGACACCGTGCTGCAGGCCGACCAGCTTCTGGTGAACACCTATTTCGTGCGCGCGCTGATCGCCCGCGGGGGAGTCGGCGAAATCTACCGTGCCCGCCACAGGGATTTAAAAACCGAGCACGCGATCAAGATCCTGCTGCCGCGCTACGCGCTTGACACCACCGTACTGAACCTGATGCTGGAGGAAGCCCGCCTGCTGCAGCGCGTGCGGCACGAGGCGGTGGTCGGCTGCCAGGGGCTGCTGCGCGACATCGACGGCAGGCCCATGCTGGTGATGGACTACCTGCGCGGCCGCACCCTATCCGCCCGGTTGCGCGACGGGCCACTGGGACAGGCGGACCTGATCCTGTTGGCCGCGCGCCTGGCTTCCGGCCTGAGCGCGCTGCACGCCCAGAGGCTGGTGCATCAGGACATCTCGCCGGACAACATCATGCTTGTCGATGATAATTGCGCGGCCGCCACGATCATCGATTTCGGCCTGGCGCGCAGCCTCGACGCACCGGAAAACACGCATCGCAACATAGATTTCGCCGGCAAGTTTTCGTGGTGCTCGCCCGAGCAACTCTCCAGCCGCGCCACGCAGGTGGATGCTCGTTCGGATCTCTACAGTCTGGGCCTGGTGCTGGCGGCGGCGGCACGCGGAACGAGGCTGGATATGGGACACGACCTTGCCAGCGCACGCAGCGCGAGGCACGCGTTGCCGCCGCTCGGAGGGATTGCGGAGCCGATTGCAACCTTGCTGCGCCATCTGCTTGCACCTTCCACGGCTGCGCGGCTGCGCTCTGCGGACGAAGTGCCGGAATGGTTGCGGGCCAGGCGGCAAGGGTTCGTGCAACGGTTGTTTGGAAGATAGCGAGGCAAAGCTCTTTCTGAATGTGGCCCGAATAAACTCGGCTGTCCTCTGCCGTCGCCGGTTCAGTCTGAATGCATTTGTGGATTTATCTGCTGTGCAGCCTGCCGCACTTGGCCACGCAGGTGCACGAGGTGCTAAGCTTCGGCCATGGGTGCAGTGGGTCGAAGCATGGAACGCGGGATCGAAGAAGCCGAGCAGCGCATAGCCGAGTTGGAACACGTCATCTCGCATACGAGGCACGACGTGAACGGAGCGCTCACCCCTGCCCTCATGCTGGCCGACAGGCTTCGTTCCAACGCGGACCCGTCCGTAGTCGCCGCAGGCGAGAAGATAGCGACGTCCATCCTGCGGGCAACTGCGATGCTCAAGGCGACGCGTGGGGCGGTGCCACCGAAAAGTAGGTGATGCCAAGAGCGATAACCCTTGCACGGTAGAAAAGCTGGAACCCCGCTCTACACCGAACCGGGATCGGAAATCCAAACTCCATCTGTCAGCGCGGCTTTGGACAGGGTTCCAAGCACGACTGTCCCGAGCGGGGGTCCAGCGGTAGAGCCCCTGGCCTTCCTTCGCACCCCTACCGCGGTTTTCCCCAAGAAAGGGTGGTCCCTACTGTTCCATCTCGCGCCAGGAATGGCCCGCCCGGGCCAGCAACGCCGCGGCTGCTTCCGGCCCTGCGCTGCCGGCCGCGTACATCTCCGGTTCGCCGTCTGCATGCTGCAGCGCCGGGTCCACGGCGGCCCAGCTCGCCTCGATCATGTCCGCGCGCTGAAACAATGTGGGGTCGCCGATCAGGCAATCGTAGATCAGCGTCTCATAGCCGACATTCGGCTCCAGCGTGAACGCGTCCTTGTAGGCGAACGCCATCTGCACAGGCGCCAGCACCATCTTCGGCCCGGGATGCTTGGCGCTGATGGAAAGCGTCATGCCCTCGTTGGGCTGCATTTCCAGGATCAGCAGGTTCTCTTCCAGGGCGTTCACCTCCGTGTCGCGAAACAGCGCATAAGGCGGCTTGCGGAAATGGATCACCACCTGCGTCTGCCGGCCGCCCATGCGCTTGCCGGTGCGCAAATAGAACGGCACGCCAGACCAGCGCCAGTTCTCGATGCCAAATTTCAGGGCTACGTACGTCTCCGTGCGACTGTCCGTGGCCACGTTCGGCTCACCCCTATAGGCCGGCACGTCATGGTCCTGCACGCGGCCGGCAGCGTACTGGCCGCGTACAACATCATCCGGCAAAACCGGATGTATCGCCTGCAGCAGCTTGGCTTTCTCGTTGCGCACGGCTTCCGCGTCGAACGAGTTCGGCGGCTCCATGGCGATCATGCTGAGCAGCTGGAACAGGTGGTTCGGCACCATGTCGCGCAGCGCGCCCGTGGGCTCGTAGAACGCGCCGCTCTTTTTTTTTAATTTTTTGTCGTCCTCCGTGATCTACAC
>CAXUOA010000055.1:0-12486 GCA_964252625.1 uncultured Acetobacteraceae bacterium
TTCTAAGGACTTGTCCTTAGCGGGGTCCAGGGGCAGAGCCCCTGGCCTTCCTTAAACGGCCGCCGGTATCACCCGCCCCTCTCGCAACGTCACCACCCGGTCCATACGGGACGCCAGCGCCGCATTATGCGTGGCGATCAACGCCGCCACGCCCTGATCGCGAACGATCCTGAGCAGCTCGGCAAACACCACGTCTGCCGTGCCGCTGTCGAGATTGCCCGTCGGCTCGTCGGCAAGCAGGACCGCGGGCCTGTTGGCCAAAGCACGCGCGATGGCAACACGCTGCTGCTCGCCACCGGAAAGCTTGCCTGGCAGTTGCGCCGCGCGCGGTGCCAGGCCGAATGCAGACAGCAGTTCATGTGCGCGTTCGCGGGCCATGCGCTTGGACGTGCCACCGATCATCTGCGGCAAGGTGACGTTCTCCAGGGCGGAGAACTCGGCGAGAAGGTGGTGGAACTGATAGACGAAGCCGATGCGGTCGCGCCTGATCTGCGTGCGCGCAACATCGCTCAGGCTGCCGGCATCGATGCCGTCCACGAACACGGCGCCCGAGTCCGGACGTTCAAGCAAACCCGCAAGGTGCAGCAGTGTGGATTTGCCAGTGCCGGAGGGCGCGATGAGCGCCACGATCTCACCTCTATGCAAAATGAGGTTGGCATCGCGGAGTATGGGCAGGTCGCCGGCACCGCTTTTGAAGGTGCGCCCCACCGCACGCATTTCCAGCGGTTCACTCATGGCGCAACGCTTCGACGGGGTCCGTGCGTGCCGCGCGCCAGCTCGGATAAAGCGTGGCGAGCAGCGAGAGCACAAGCGCCATCAGCACCACCTGGGTGACGGTGACGACGTCCAGTTTCGCCGGCAGGTGCTCGAGGTAATACACAGTCGGATCGAACAGCGTGGTGCCGGTGAGGCTTTGCAACGCCTGGCGTATGCGCTCGATATTCAGGCAGAACACCACGCCGATCAGCGTGCCCACGACCGTGCCGGTGACACCGACAAAGGCGCCGCACATCAGGAAGATGCGCATGATGGCACCGCGGCCTGCGCCGAGCGTGCGCAGCACGGCGATATCGCGCGTCTTGTCCTTCACCATCATGATCAGCGAGGAGACCACGTTGAACGCGGCGACGATGATGATCAGCGTCAGGATCAGGAACATCACGTTCTGCTCCACCGTGACGGCGGCGAAGAAGCTGTCGTTGCTCTGCGTCCAGTCGAAGATGCGCAGGCCCTGGCCTTGCAGCGCGTCGCGCACCTCGCGCGTTACGATGGAGACGTGCTGCGGGTCGGCCACCATCACCTCGATCTGCGTCACCGCGTCCGGTTTCTGGAAATAGATCTGCGCCGCCTGCAACGGCAGGAAGGTGTAGGTGCTGTCATACTCGTTCATGCCGGCCTGGAAGATCGCCACCACGCGATAGGCGCGCACGCGCGGCACGGTGCCGAACGCAGTTACCGCGCCATCGGGCGAGACGAGCGTGATCTTGGCACCGATGTCGAGTCCGAAGCGGTCGGCAAGCGCCTGGCCCACGGCGATGGCGTTGTCCCCGTGGAAATCGTCGAGCGAGCCGGCCCGGATGTTGCCTGCGATGGACGGCAGTTTCCGCAAATCCGCTTGCGTGATGCCGCGCGCAATGCCGCCGGAGTTCTGGTTGCGGCCGGTCAGCAGAACCTGGCCCTCGATCACCGGCGTGGCGGACACTACGCCAGGCAGCGCCGCAATCCGGGCGGCAAGCGGATCGTAGTCGGTGATACCCGCTGGCGTGCTGCCATAGATGTCCAGATGCCCCTGCAAGCCGAGTATGCGGCCGAGCAGATCGTCCTTGAAGCCGGACATCACCGCCATGACGATGATCAGCGTGGCGACCCCGAGGGCGATGCCGACCAGCGAAAAGATCGCGATGACGGAGACGAAGCGTTCCCCGCGCCGGGCGCGCAAGTATCGGCCGGCGACCGCGCGTTCGAAGGCACTGAACATCCTAGAGCACCCGCGCGAGCGCGTCCGCCAGGCCGAGTTCCTCGCGCGTTCCGGTCGCCCGTTGCTTCAGCTCGACTTTTCCGGCCGCGGCGCCGCGCGGGCCCACGATGATCTGCCAGGGATGGCCCATCAGGTCGGCATCGGCGAACTTGGCGCCTGCCCGCTCGTCGCGGTCATCGAGCAGCGCGCGGCCGCCGAACTTGGCGTAGGCCTGCTCGCACATCGCGTCGCAGGTCGCATCGCCCGCACGCAAGTTCAGGATGCAGGCAGGAAACGGCGCAATGCTTTGCGGCCAGATTATGCCGGCCGCATCATGCGAAGCCTCGATGATGGCGCCGACAAGCCGGGAGACGCCGATGCCGTAGCTGCCCATTTCCGGCACGATGACGCCGCCGTCCGGGCCGGCGACCGAGAACTTCATCGCGTCGCTGTATTTGCGGCCGAAATAGAATATCTGCCCGACCTCGATGCCGCGCCCTTCTTTCTTCTGCGCCGTATCCACCTCCGCCCAACGCGCTACGTCGTGCTTTTCTTCCGTCGCTGCATAGTATGAGTTTATCAGCTCGTGAAACGCCGCCAGTTCGGCCGGTTTTTGGTAGGAAAAGTCCGATTTCAGGTAATCGAGCTGTTCAAGCGCCGCATCGTAGAACACCTGGCTCTCGCCGGTCGGCGCCAGCACGATGAATTCGTGGCTGAGGTCGCCGCCGATCGGCCCCGTGTCGGCCAGCATCGGTATGGCACGCACGCCCAGGCGCTGGAACGTGCGCATGTAGGCGAGCATCATCCGGCGGTAGGTGTTGACCGCACCCTCGTAGTCCAGATCGAAGGAATACGCGTCCTTCATCAGAAATTCGCGGCCGCGCATGACGCCGAAACGCGGGCGCATCTCGTCGCGGAACTTCCATTGTATGTGATACAGCGTCTGCGGCAGTTCGCGGTAGGATTTGATCGCGTGGCGGGCGAGGTCGGTGACCATCTCCTCGTTCGTCGGCCCGTAGAGCAGGTCGCGCTCGTGACGGTCCCGTATGCGCAGCATTTCCGGGCCATACGCGTCGTAGCGGCCGCTTTCGCGCCACAGATCGGCGGTCTGCAACGTCGGCATCAGGATCTCCTGCGCGCCGGCCGCATCCTGCTCCTCGCGCACGATCTGCTCGATGTTGCGGAGCACGCGCAGGCCGGCGGGCAGCCAGGCGTAGATGCCGGAGGCGGTCTGGCGGATGAGGCCGGCACGCAGCATCAGCCGGTGCGAGGCGATCTGCGCCTCGGCAGGCGTCTCCTTCAGGGTGGGCACGAAACTGTGGGAAAGCCGCATTGCGCGTCCTAGAGTCGATCGGTGCGCAAACTAGACCGAGGCGTGGGGTTAAGGAAGGAAGGCGTTCTTTCGTGGCAGAAAGAAGCACAAACTCTTCCCTGTCGGTATTGGGTGAACCATTTGGCGGTGAAGACCTTCCTTCGGTCACATCACGGCAACTATGCTGCGCTGCAGCATGTCTTCACGCAAGAAAACGTGCGATGACTCTCGTTAATAGTTGATGACGCAGTGTTTGTGTCCTGCTACCAAAAAAAAGGCCCGCACACCGGCGGCGGCAGGGCCAAGTTTAGGGAGGAAACGCCAGTCACACGACAGGAGGAGGAAATCCCCTCTTCCTGTCGGTGATTATTTCAGCCTCTTTTCCGCCGTGTCCATACAAATTCCCTGTCGTTTACTGGGAAAATGGTCGCGCCCGACTCGCATTGCGCGTCTTTTAGGCATTAGCCCGGCCTGGCTGTATAACTGTCAGGCATTTTCAATATGCCGTGGCGGAAACTGAGCCAGTCGCTTTCGATCAACCCGACCACAACCAGCCAGATTACGAATGATACCGCCGTGGTTATCAGCACTTTGCGGCCGATGCGCGCCTGCGCCGGCGCGCCGCGCCAGCCGGTATCCTGGTCGGCCTCGGCCACCGGCTTCGTGCCAAGCGGGAGGACGGCGAACAACGCCGTCCACCAGATCAGCACATAAACCACGAAGGCGGTGAACCAGTTCACGCGGGCGCGTCACACGCGCAGCAGGTGCACGTCCACCATCGGCTTCTTGCCAAGCTTACGGCCGACAATCTTGCGCAGCGCCGCACGGGCGGCATCCTGCAGCGCGCTGTCATCGCGCCGCAGCGGCGCCGGAAGGTCGGCCACGGCGGCACCGAAATCGCGGCTGAGCCGCTCGGTTTCCGGATCCTCCGGCTCGAACAGCCCGGGCGCGGTCACGCGGGCGCGGCCCATGACCCGGCCGGTCGCATCCACCGCCAGGCTGCCGACCACCACGCCGTTGAACAGCATGCGCCGGCGCGCCGCCATCACCCCGCCCTGCAGCGGCACCACGCGGTTGCCGTCCAGTGCCAGGCGGCCGACCGGGGCCGAGTCGGTCACCGCCGGCCGTCCAGGATAGAGCGAGAGGATGTCGCCGTTCTCCAGCATCACCGGCGTGGCGCCCAGCTCCTGCGCCAGCGAGGCGTGCGCGGTCAAATGCCGCCACTCGCCATGCACGGGCACGCTGTATTGCGGGCGTACCAGGCGGTAGAGGCGGCGCAGCTCGTCGCGCGCCGGATGGCCGCTGACATGGACCATGTGGTCGTCGTCCGTCATCACGCGCACGCCGCGGCGGACCAGATTGTCCTGCACGGCGCCGATGGCTTTCTCGTTGCCGGGGATCATGCGGCTGGAGAAGATCACCGTGTCCCCCTCGCCCAGGGCGATGTTCGGGTGCGTGTCGGCCGCCACGCGGGCCAGCGCGCTGCGGGCCTCGCCCTGGCTGCCGGTGATCAGGATCAGCAGGTTGTTGTCCGGCACTTCGTTGGCGCCGTCTTCGGAGACGAATTGCGGGATGGTGCTCAGGTAGCCCGATTCGCGTGCCGCGGTCTCCAGGTTGCGCAGGGATCGCCCGACCAGCGCCACGCTGCGCCCCGCGTCACGCGCCGCGATGGCCACGCTCTCCACCCGCGCCACGTTGCTGGCGAAGCAGGTGACCGCGATGCGGCCCTCGATGGACTTGATCAGCGTGGCCAGCGAACGGCGCACATCGCCTTCCGATCCGGAGTGGCCTTCCACCAGGGCGTTGGTGCTGTCGCACACCATCGCCAGCACGCCCTCGTCACCCAGCGCGGAGAACGCCGCCTCGTCGGTGGGTGGGCCTACCAGCGGATGCGGGTCCAGCTTCCAGTCACCGGTGTGCACGATCGTGCCGTAGGGCGTGCGTATCGCAAGCCCCTGGGCTTCCGGCGTGGAATGCGCCACACGAAGGAACTGCAGGCGGAACGGCCCAAGCTCGAACGATCCGCCGGGCGGGATCACGGTGATCTTCACCTCGTTGACAAGGTGCGCCTCGGTCAGCTTGCGGCGCAGCACCGCGGCGGTGAACGGCGTGGCGTAGACCGGGCAGCGCAGTTGCCGCCACAAATGCGCCACCGCGCCCACGTGGTCCTCATGCGCATGGGTGATCACCAGGCCCAGCAGGCGGTCCCGCCGCTCGGCGATGAAAGCCGGGTCCGGCATGATCACGTCGGCCTCCGGCAGCTCGTTGCCGCCGAAGCCGATGCCGCAATCGATGGCCAGCCAGTGCCCATCGCAGCGGTAGAGGTTCAGGTTCATGCCAATTTCGCCTGTCCCGCCTAACGGCAGGAAAGCCAGGTCACCGGTTACTGCGTCCATCAATCGCCTTCAATCGTTCTTGTTCTGTCGCGAGGTAATCTGGGTGTGGGGTTGCGCTCCGCCAACAGGCGCAGCCCGTCCAGGGTCAGGTCCGGGTCGATCCGGTCGAATATCTCTGTGCCTTCGGAGAACAGCGGGGCCAGTCCGCCCGTCGCCACGATCTTCGCGGGCCTATCTATTTCACGCCGCATGCGGGCGACCAGGCCTTCGATCAGGCCGACATATCCCCAGTATATACCGGATTGCATGGCAGAGACAGTGCCGGTTCCAATCACGGCTTGCGGCCGGCCGATGCCGATGCGCGGCAGGCGGGCGGCGGCCTGGTGCAGCGCCTCGATGGAGAGATTGATCCCCGGGGCGATGGCACCACCCAGATAGGCGCCGTCTTCACCCACCACGTCGAACGTGGTTGCCGTGCCGAAATCGATCACGATCAGGGACTGGCGGAAGTGCTGGTAGGCGGCCAGCGCGTTGAGCAGGCGGTCGGCGCCCACGTCCTCCGGGTTGTCGACCCGTATGTCGAAACCCCAGTCCAGCCTGGCACGCGCCACCAGCGGCTCGACCATGAACCACTCGCGGCACAGACGGCGCAGGTGGTACAGCGCGGCCGGAACCACCGTGCCGATGACCGCGCCGCTTACCAGGTCCGGCGTGAGGCGGCTATGGGTGAGCAGGGTGAGAAGCCAGACGGCGTATTCGTCACTGGTGCGCTGCGGCTCGGTGGCGATGCGCCAGATGCCGGCCCAGCGCCTGCCGTCATGGACGGCGAAGACGACGTTCGTGTTGCCGGCGTCGACGACTAGGAGCATGGCGCGGCAGCAAGGAAGCAAGCGTTGTTTTTTGAAAGAAAAAACCAAAAAACTCCTGTTCCTGCGCCGGCATGACGTCGCGTCCTCGTTCTGCCCTTACGCCCATTGGCAGAACCAGCACGCGCCACGGTGCAGCCATCAGAAGCAAAAATTTTTTGCTTCTTTTTTTCAAAAAAGAAGGCCTTGCTTCCTTCCTTCATCACGCCAAAAAAACCTCGGCGCTGCTGATCGCCGCAGCCTCGCCGGCCAGCCGCAACGCGCCCGCATCAGTAAGTCCCGCGAAGGCACCCCGCACCCGGCGCTGCTGTGTCTGCACATCGAGCAACGTGCCGATCGGGTGCGCGCGGGCAAGCCAGGCTTCGACAAGCGACGGCGTATCGCACCCGATCCATGCGTCCAGCGCGACCAGGACACGGTGGGCCACGGCCTCTGCGTGCGGTGCAGGCAGTGGCAGCCGGGCGGTCGGGCGGTCCGGCAGATTCGGTGCGCTGGCGAGGTTGGCGCCAAAGCCGATCACTACGAAGCCGGTCTCACCCGGCTGGCAATCGATGAGGATGCCGGCGAGCTTGGCACCGTGCAGCAGGATGTCGTTGGGCCATTTCAGCATCAGCCCACCGGCGTATGGGCTGAGCGCCTCATGGAGCGACACGGCAGCCAGCAGCGCCCACCTACCCGGCTCGGGTAATTCTCGCTCCGGCCGTAGCAGGACGGAGAGATTGAGGTTGCCGGGAGGCGAGGCCCAAGCGCGGCCGCGGCTACCCCGGCCGGCTGTCTGCATGTCTGCCACGATGGCAAAGCGACCGGGAGCACCGGAATGCGCTGCCGCCAGCGCCGCGTCCTGCGTCGAGGGCAGCGCCGCATGACTTTCCCACCGCCAGGCAGGCGGCGAGGTTTGGATCACCCGAACAGAGCCTTTGCCGCCGTAGTGGCCGCGCCCAGGAATGGCGCAGGGAAGAAGAAGAACACCAGCGTGAAGGCGCCGGTCGCCATGGCGACAAAGGAGAGCGAGCCGGAGCGCGCGTCGAACGGCGCCTCGGACGGATCGAAGAACATCACCTTGATGACGCGCAGGTAGTAGAACAGGCCGACGACGCTGGTCAGCACGCCAATGATGGCGAGCGTCCACATGCCGGCGTCGACGGCGGCTTCAAAAACAAAGAACTTGCCGGCGAAACCCGCGAAGGGCGGGATGCCGCCCATGCTCAACATGAAGATGGTCATCAGTATGGCAAGCGTCGGGTCGTTCTTGGCGAGACCGCCGAGATCGCTGATCTTCTCGATGGCGTGGCCGCGCCGGCGCATGGCGACGATGCAGGCGAACACGCCCGCCGACATGACGACGTAGGTCAGCAGGTAGACCAGCACACCACGCACGCCGGTTTCCGTGCCCGCGGCCAGGCCGATCAGCGCGTAACCCATATGGCCGATCGAAGAATAAGCCATCAGCCGCTTGATGTTGGTCTGCGCGATGGCGGCGAAGCTGCCCAGCAGCATCGAGGCAATTGCGACCACGATGATGATCGGCTGCCACTGCACGGCGATGTGGCCGAACGGGCCGAACATCACCCGCAGCAGCACCACAAACGGTGCCACTTTCGGCGCCGTGCTCATGAAGGCGGTGACCGGCGTGGGCGCACCTTCATAGACGTCGGGCGTCCACATATGGAACGGCACGGCAGACAGCTTGAAGGCCAGGCCGGCGATGACGAAGGCGATGCCAACGATCAGCCCGGTGGACACGCTGGCCGGGTTGGTGACGGCCTGCGCGATATGGACGAAATCCATCGACCCTGAAAAGCCGTAGGTGAGCGAAATGCCATACAGAAGCAGGCCTGATGCCAGGGCGCTGAGCACGAAGTATTTCAAGCCGGCTTCCGAGGACCGTATGTCGTCACGCGCGAAAGCCGCCAGCACGTAGATGGCGAGCGACTGCAGTTCCAGACCCATATAAAGCGTCATCAGGTTGTTGGCCGACGCCATCACCATCATGCCGACCGTACTGAGCAGCATCAGCACGGGAAATTCGAAGCGCTTGATGCCCTGACGCTCGTTGTAGTCCAACGACAGGATCGCGCAGAGCGCCGTTCCGAGCAGGATCAGCAGTTTCGCGTATTTGGAATACGCGTCGCTGACGAACAGGCCGTTATAGCCGATGGCCGTCGGCGTGCCGACGACGAGCACCGCGGTGATGGCACAGGCGGCCAAAGCCGCCATGGTGCAGATCAGCGAACTGTCCCGCTTCTGCAGCACGCCGCCGATCAGTATGGCCATGGCGGCCACCGCGAGCACGATTTCCGGTGTGGCGAGGCCCCAGTTCATGGCACGGCTCCCGCCAGCTTGGTTGTTGCGTGCACCATGTTCAGCGCCTGGGCGTGCTGATCGACCATGGACGAGACGCTGGCGGCGAAGAAACTGGTGAAGCTGCTGGGATAGATGCCGAGCCACAGGGTGAGGATCGCAAGTGGCGCGAAGATCGCCATCTCGCGCGGCGACAGGTCCAGGATGGATTTCAGGTCCGGCCGGACGAGCTTGCCGAACACCACGCGCCGGTAGAGATACAGCATGTAGGCGGCGCCGAGAACCATGCCGAAGCTGCCGAGAAGTGCCAGCCACAGATTGACCTGGAACGCACCGACGAGGACAAGAAACTCGCCCACGAAACCCGAGGTGCCGGGCAGGCCGATCGAGGCCATGGTGAACAGCATGAAGACAAAGGCGTAGGCCGGCATACGATCCGCCAGGCCGCCGTATCGTGCGATGTCACGCGTGTGCATGCGGTCATAGATCACGCCCACGCACAGGAACAACGCGGCAGAGACCACGCCATGCGAGATCATCTGGAACAGCGCGCCGTCGATGCCTTGTATGTTGAAGGTAAAGATGCCGATCACCACCACGCCCATATGTGCGACGGACGAGTAGGCTATCAGCTTCTTCATGTCCTCCTGTGCGAGTGCCACCAGCGACGTGTAGATCACCGCAACGACGCCAAGCGCGAACATCAACGGCGCGAAATGCTGTGCGGCAATGGGCAGCAGGGGAACGGAGAAACGTAGAAAACCATAGCCGCCCATCTTCAGCAGCACGCCCGCGAGTATGACGGAGCCGGCCGTGGGCGCCTCCACATGCGCGTCGGGCAGCCAGGTGTGCACGGGCCACATCGGCACTTTTACGGCGAAAGCGGCAAGGAAACCCAGGAACAGCCAGAACTGCATCTTCGGGCTGAACGCCGTGTGCAGAAGCACCGTGATGTCCGTGCTGCCGGCCTGGTGCCACATCGCCAGCAGCGAGAGCAGCATCAGGACAGAGCCGGCGAACGTGTAGAGAAAAAATTTCAACGAGGCGTACACACGCCTCGGGCCGCCCCAGATGCCGATGATGAGGTACATCGGGATGAGCACGCCCTCGAAGAAGACGTAGAACAGCAGAAAATCGCTGGCCGAGAACATGCCGACCATCATCGTCTCGAGGATGAGGAAGGCCGCCATGTATTCCCGAACGCGTGCGCGCACGCTGTCCCAGCTTGCCAGGATGCAAACCGGCGTAAGCGCCGTGGACAGCAGGACGAACAGCACGGAAATGCCGTCCACCCCCATGCGGTAGCCGATGCCGTAGCCCGGCAGCCAGTTGGCACTTTCCTGGAACTGGTAGCCGGCCTCGTGCAGGTTGAACCGTGTCCAGAGCACCAGCGAGATCAGGAACACGATCAGGCTGGTCCACAGGGCGGTCCAGCGCGCGTTCTGGGCGGTGGCTTCGTCGTCGCCCCGCAGCGTCATCAGGATCGCCACGCCGAGCAGCGGGAGGAAGGTGATCAGGGACAGTACGGGAAAGCCCGCAGCGTTTGCTTCGTTCACTGGGCGGGACTCTTCGATTTAGGAAGGCAAGCAGTTCTTTTTTGAAAAAAAGAACCAAAAAACTTTCGCTTCCCCGACGCTGCTGGCGCGCGTGATTGTCTGTCTGAAACCGGCTGGTGCAGCGGCGTCGGGGTAGAAGTTCTGTGAAAGAACAGCATGTCTGCTCGATGCATCTCAGCGCACCAGCACGAAGAAAGTCACCATGCAAACCAGCCCGATCAGCATGGTGAACGCATATACCGCAATCGACCCCGTCTGGATGCGCACGACCTGTACCGAGCCGCCTTCCGCCATGCTGGCCAATCCGTTCGGCACGCCATCGATGATTTCGGCGTCACCGACTTTCCAGAGGAAGCGCGCCAGCCAGATAGCGGGGCGTACGAAAATCGCATCATAGAGCTCGTCGAAATACCATTTATTCAGCAGGAACAAGTAGGCACGCGGAAACGTCCGGGCGAGACGCGCCGGCATGGCGGGGCGCAGTATGTAGAAAACATAGGCCAGCGCGAAGCCGAGCACGCCGGTGGCAGTGGGAAGCAAACCAATCAGCAACGGCGTGCGCTCCACCTGCTGCAAAACGTGGTTGTTCGGGCCGTTGAAGATGGCACCCTGCCAGTAGGCGGCATTGTGATCGCCAATGAAGATGGCGTGCAGCAGCCAGCCCGCGAACACCGCGCCGAAAGAGAGTGCCACCAGAGGGCCGCGCATGGACCACGGGCTTTCATGCACGTGGCCCATGACATGCGCGTTCGCGCGCGGCGTGCCGTGGAAGGTCAGGAACAGCAACCGGCCGGAATAGAAGGCGGTCAGGAACGCAGCCAGTGTTCCACACACGAAGCCATACAGGCCGACAGCGGAGTTTGCCGCGAATGTCGATTCAAGGATGGCATCCTTCGACCAGTAGCCGGCAAAATACGGAATGCCACCCAGTGCCAGGCTGCCGAGCCACATGCAGGCATAGGTCCAGGGTATCTTGCGCCAGATTCCACCCATCCGGCGCATGTCCTGCTCGTCGCTCATCGCGTGGATCACCGATCCTGCGCACAGGAACAGCAACGCCTTGAAAAAGGCGTGCGTAATAAGGTGGAACATGCTGGCCTGATATGCACCTACACCAGCCGCCATGAACATGTAGCCGAGCTGCGAGCAGGTGGAATACGCGATGACGCGCTTGATGTCGTTCTGCACACAACCGATTGTGGCGGCGAACAGGCAGGTCGTCGCACCGATGAACGTCACGAAGTTCAGCGCACCAGGTGCCCACTCCATAAGCGGAGACATGCGGCTCATCAGGAACACGCCCGCCGTTACCATGGTGGCTGCGTGAATGAGGGCGGAGACGGGTGTCGGACCCTCCATCGCGTCGGGCAGCCAGGTGTGCAGCAAGATCTGCGCGGACTTGCCCATGGCACCGATGAACAGCAGGAAGCCGATCACCTCGTAGCTGCGCGGCTGCGCGCCCAGGAAGTGATACGTATCGGCCGCGTGTGCGGGGATCGCGGCAAAAATCGTGGTGAAGTCCACCGCGCCGAACTTATAGAAGACCAGCGCGATGCCGACGGCGAAGCTGAGGTCACCCACGCGGTTGACGACCATCGCCTTGATGGCCGCGCGTGCAGCGGCCGGCCGGTCATACCAGTAGCCGATCAGCAGGTAGCTCGCGAGACCCACACCTTCCCAGCCAAAGAACAGCTGCACCAGGTTGTCGGCCGTCACCAGCATGAGCATCGCGAAGGTGAACAACGACAGATAGGCGAAGAAACGCGTCGTAGTGCTGTGTTCATGCGCCATGTAGCCGGTGCTGTAGATGTGTATCAGCGTGGCTACGCAGGTCACCATCGCCACCATTGTGGTGGAGAGCGAGTCATAGCGCAGGGCCCAGTCAAGATGGAAATTGCCGGCCGCGATCCAGTTGGCCACGACGATGGTGCCGTTGCCCACGCCGCCGAATATGTGCTGCCACCAACACACCACCCCGCAAACCGAGGCCGCCACCATCAGCGCGATGGTTATCGATTGGCCAACGCGATCCCCCAGGCTGCGGCCGAAGCCGCAGACCAGCGCGCCAAGCAGTGGGGCAAAGACGGCAATCGCAAACAGCATCTCAGCCCTTCATCAGGTTCACGTCCTCGACCTGGATCGAGCCGCGGTTGCGGAA
>CAXUOA010000056.1:0-12234 GCA_964252625.1 uncultured Acetobacteraceae bacterium
ACACCGTGCTGACGCAGATGGCGGCGCAGGGCCAGGCGGTGTTCGCAAGCTCCGGCGATCTCGGTGCGTATGGCTATGTTCGCCAGGAAAAGAACCGTTACGTCTACAACGTCTCCGACCCGGCCGCGCAGCCCTACGTCACCGGCGTCGGCGGCACGACGCTGTTCAGTCATGGTGCGTCGTATCAGGCCGAAGAGGTGTGGAACGACATCGGCGATTTCAGCAACGCCACCGGGGCGAGCGGCGGCGGCATGAGCATGGTGTGGCCAATCCCTTCCTTCCAGGCCACGACGCTGCCTTTCCCCAACACCGCCGCCTCGCCGACGCAGCGCAACGTCCCCGACGTCGCCGCCGTTGGCGATCCGCTGACCGGCGTTGCGGTATACTCCAGCCTTAACGGCGGCTGGGTGACGGTCGGCGGCACGAGCGTGAGCGCACCGATCTGGGCGGGCTTCTACAGCCTGGTCAACGCCGCGTCCGAAGGGCTCGGCTTCGGCGTCGCGGGGTTCGCCAATCCGTCGATCTACGCGATCGGATCGGACCAGTCCTTCCAGCCGTTCTATCCCGACTTCAACGACGTGATGATCGGCGGCAACGGGAACGCGCTGCTATACGGGGGAAATGGCGGCTTCTACGCCACCGTCGGATACGACAATACCACCGGCTGGGGCTCGATGCACGGCAGCAACACGCTGATAAACCTGTCGATCATGCCTACCCTTGCCGGGACCAACCCGCCACCGGCACCGTACGGGCTGGCGGTGGCCGCGTCGCCGGCAGCGGCGACGATCACCTGGCGCGGCGCCAAGACGGACCGCGGCTACGTCGTCTATGTCACCAACTATTCCACGGGCGTCGAGGCGGCCTCATTGCTGCAGAGGGGCGTCACCGCGACCGTCAGCGGCCTGACGCCGGATACGACCTACCAGGCCGTGGTCGTCTCGCTTTCCGCCACCGGCTCGACACGTTCCATCCCGAGCATCTTCTCGACGCCGAAATAGAAGGTCGCGCACCGGGACGCACGAGGTCCTGGAAGCCCTGGGTGAACGCGAGCTGTATGAACGCTCCGTCGGTCGGCGGCGTTGCCCGCGCTATCGGGCCAGCCCGCGACCGAGGGGGTGACCGGGCGCCGGCGACACGGACACAGCACCCTTCACCACCGCATGGGCGGATCGAAACGGAGACCGTCGTGAGCATGTCCGAAGAAGAACTGAGGGCCAAGAGCCTGGAGACGGTCAGGGCCTACCAGAATTTGCTGACGCAGCAGCGCTGGGACGACTGGATCGGATTGTGGGCCGACGACGGCGTTCTGGAGTTCCCGTTCGCGCCTGCAGGTCGCCGGAGCGTCTACAGGGGCAAAGAAGATATCCTGGGGTATATGTCCCGGACTCCAGGAAAGGTCGCGATCGAGAGCATAACGAGGATGGCCATCCATCCCATGCAGAACCCCGAGAACGTGACGGTGGAGCTGACGATCAAAGGTCGTGCAGTCGAGACCGGCGGCGACTACGATCAAAGCTATGTGCTGTTCTTTGAACTGAAGGGCGGAAAGATCGTGGCCTACCGGGAATACTGGAACCCTCTCGTCTCGATGGATGCCTTTGGCGGACGCGAGGCCTGGACGGCGTCGTTCGGCAACTAGGATATCGGCGGTGTCAGGGAACGTGGTTCTGGTGACGGGCGGAACGGGCAAGACCGGCCGCCGCCTGGTGCAAAGGCTGGAGAAAAGCGGCGTGAGCGTGCGCGTTGCATCCCGCAAGCCGGAAAACGCGCCACAGGCGCGTCTGTTCGACTGGGGTCAGCCTGATACCTGGAAGGCAGCCCTGGAGGGTGTGGCGTCGGCCTATCTCGTTGCCCCGCCCACCGGCGATTCCGCCCCGGTGATGACGGATTTCATCCAGGCTGCGACCCGTCAGGGCGTTGCGCGCTTCGTGCTGCTCAGCGCGTCCCTTCTGCCCATGGGCGGCCCTGGGCCGGGGCAGGTTCACCTCTGGCTGCAGCAAAACGCCGCGCAATGGACGGTACTGCGGCCAAGCTGGTTCATGCAGAACCTGAGCGAGGGCCAGCACCTTGCCACCATACGCGACGAGGGCGTCATCTGCTCGGCCACCGGTGACGGGCGCGTGGCTTTCATCGATGCCGACGATATCGCAGCCGCCGCGCATGCGGCGCTTACGAGCCGGACCGCGTCGAACAGGGATTTCGTTCTCACCGGTGAACGCCCTGTCTCCTACGACGAGGTCGCCATGCTGATCAGCAACGTGACGGGCCGAACGATCACGCACCGCAGGCTGACAGCGCCGGAGCTGGCTGCACGTCATCAATCACGGGGCCTGCCGCCCACGATGTCGCAGGTGCTGGCATCCATGGACAGTGCGATCGCCGGTGGCGCGGAGGATCGCGTGACGGAAGGCCTGCACGCTCTGACCGGGCATGCGGCCGCCAGGCTCGAAACTTTTGTGGCGGCCAATGCGCCGAGGTGGGCTCTTCCGCTACCGACCTGACCATCCCGGCCTCAGCCTTCGCTGGGTCAGCGTCGTATGATCATCGGCACTCGTTCACCTACCATCACCGTCCGCTGGAATGTTGCGATGTGCGGGGTGCACCTACATGGCTGGCTGCCGTCTTCGGCAATGCAGGAACTCCGATAATGCCTTGCTGGGCCTGGCACGGCTGACATCCCGGACGGGTCGCTTCCAGAGTGGTGGCACAACGCGGGCTCGGGCGGTCTGGGTTTTGTCTCGGGAGCAAAAGACGTAATTGCTTACCTGTGGTCATCGAAGCTAACCATCTGAAAGAGCTCAGTCTTATACCAGCCAGTGTTGAGGCTGACACAGGGAAGCAAGCAGTCCTTTTTTGAAAAAAAGGACCAAAAAACTTTTGCTTCCCCCGCATCTGCAGCAGCCGGGTGCCTCCTGACAAAGTGAGGCGCCCAAGCCTGCGCAGGAAGCAAAAGTTTTTTGCTTCTTTTTTTCAAAAAAGAAGGCCTTTCTTGCTCAACACAGCATCATCTCAAAGCGGGTTGATGTTAATCCGGTGAGAGGGACATCACCGGCTGCATCGTGCAGTGCGGTTCGCACGCCGGCATCGCCACCGGAGCCGCGTGACCAATGGCGGCCTCAACGACACCGCATTCTACACCAGCCTTACGGACACCATCCTCATTCCCGCCTATCCGGCTGTCGCCGTGATGCGCCAGTTCGCCAGGGCGGCACGATGGTGCGGTTTTGCGCGCCGCAGATACTGATCGCTTTCCACGATCTTCCGGAAATCCGCAAAGCTGCGATAGCGCACGATCACAATGTCGTCCCAGTTGTCCTCGGGCGCGGCGACCAGGCCTGCCGCGTTACGACCGACAAAGACCGGCTCTATTCCTGTCACTCCCAGCTCTTCGGACACTTCGGCGAAAGCGGGGACGTAGCCGTCGTAGAGCGCGCTTCGTGCGTCCGGGTGCGGATCGGGGACCTCGTCCGCATAGGCGACGCTGGGCCGGAACCACAGCAGGTTCACCATCGTCACCGGTCCCAACGCGAGTGCCGGGGCCGCGGCATCCAACGCTGCCTTGGTCAGGTCACAGAGGATCATCATGCGCTCCTGTCCTTCTGACGTTTTCCTATTTAATGTCAGAACGTCAGTTTGACAACACTTTTCATCTCACCACTGTGAACCGATGTCCGACCGGATCATTGCGAAGGAACAGGGTGCGCTCGAGAGCGCAGCCGAGGCCTTCACCCGCTATGGCTATGCGCGGACCACGATGGGCGACATTGCTGTACGCGCAGGCATGTCACGTCCTGCACTCTATCTGCTGTTCCGCGACAAGGAAGCCATCTTCGACCGTGTCGTGCGTGACCTCGACCGTCGCAAGCTGGACGCGATCAGGCTCATCACCGACGACATTGACGATTTAGAAACGAAAATCCGTTTCGCCTGCGTGGAGTGGGGCCGCCATCCCATCGAGCTTGTCGCTGCCCACCCGGACGCAGCGGACTTGTTCGATCTGCGTTTTCCCGCGGTCAGGCAGGCCTATGCCAATTTCGAACGGCTCCTCGCCGACATGATGTCCGAACAGGTTGAGCGGTCCGGAACCGGCGCGTCGCCGAGCGAACTCGCCCACCTGCTCGCCTTCAGCCTACGGGGTCTGCGCGATGCCGCGGACAGCGTGACCGGTTTCAGGCGCATGGTCGAACTACAGGTCCGGCTGCTGGTTCGCGCGCTCCCACCAGCCCCGGATGACCCCTGAGGCGGCGAAGCTGCGGGGAGATGCCGTTCCCGAATGGACCGAAGGCGGCCCGCCAAAGTTTCCAATAATACCGGCTAATCTTGCGGCTGACGCAATGAAGGCAAGCAGTCCTTTTTTGAAAAAAAGGACCAAAAAACTTTTGCTTCCTGTCGCATCTGCAGCGGCCCGGTGTCTCCTGATAGATCGAGGCGCCTGAGCCGGCGCAGGAAGCAAAAGTTTTTTGCTTCTTTTTTTCAAAAAAGAAGGCCTTCCTTGCTATCGGCTTCCATGGCACGGCCGCTTTCCCGAAACCGTCGGGCGTCAGGGTAGACCCATCCAGCGTGCTGCCCCACATCTCCGCCCGTACTGCTCAGGCCGTTCCAAACCACCGACGCCGCAAGCTCACTCAGCCCGCATGACATCGTGCAGATCCACTCCGCTGCGCTCGCCCGCTTGCAGGCTCCGTTGAGCGGCAAACGGACCGCATTCCCGGTATAGCGGGTAGAGCTGCGCGGTCAGGCTGGCCACACGGTGCGTGTCCAGCCAGGCGGGGCCGCCGCAGCGCGCCTCGTCCTCCGGCCGTAACCGCACCCGCAACGCGCCCGCCCGCGGCGCGTGCAGGACCAGTGCCTCAGCGCGCGCGCGCAGCCGTGCCACGCCGCGCCAGCCGATGCGGTGATAGCTCATGGTCTCGCTTTCCAGCCCAGGCACAACCGTGCGGACCACGCGCACAGGACTGTCGGCCGGCGAGCAGTCGACCACCACGATCTCCATCCCCGCGTGACCCAGCTGCCCAGCCAGGAAATCCAGCCGGGCCTGCGAGCTGGCGACCGATTCAGGCGGGGCGCTCGGCAGGTCCGCCAAGGCGACATGCCGCGCCTGACGGAAGGCTGTCGGTGCCAAAAGGGCGCTCAGCGCGGCTTGCGGCATCGCCAGCCAGCCAGCCATCGCCTGCAACGCACGCGCCTCTTCCGCCTGCAGGTCGCTTGCCGTCCGTCTGGCCACGTAACCGGCCGGCAGCACTGTGAGAGCGCGCTCCACCGGACCGTGTGTCGCGGCTTTGCGGGCGCGCGAGCCCACAAACTCCAGCAGCGCCTTGCGTATGGCCCGGGCCGCGTCCGGATGCGAGGCTTCGCCGCAGGCGCTAACCTGCAACGAGAAATCGGCCGTCTGCGTGTCGTCACCCACCACATAGATGTTCGCCAGGCCGAGTTCCACGCCGGCGAGCTTGACGAGCGGCCGCAGCCCGGCCGCGCGCAGCCTGGCCAGCATTGCTTCCACCTCCGGCAACGCGCCGGGCGGCAAGTCTATCACCACGCCCCGATCCAAAGCGCGATACGAGGTCACGTTGCCATCGCGCTGCAGCAACTCCATCACGCCGTGCGACACGGCGTGGGCCAGGTCCACGCCCGCGCCCAGGCCGTTGGTGATGGGCGTGATCAGCCGCGCCGGCTCGCTCATCTGGTAGGCGTGCGCCGCTACCCACTCGGCCGGCACCAGCACGCGCGCACCATCGCGCCACCGCTGTCCTGCGACCCAGGACAGGCTGACATCCGGCGTGTAGTCCGAACCGGCCGGCAGGCAGAGGGTCCGCGGATCGATCGCCGCACCGGGGCCCAGCGAGGCGTAGCTTGCCTGGATTCGCGGAGCCCGGGCGAGCCAGGCGCCCACGTGCACCTCCTCGCACAACTCGCCGAGTGCGCCGACCTGCGCCTCCAGTTCCGTCAGACCATAACCGTAGCCGGTCGTGGCCGTGCCGTCCGGCGCCAGCCAGGCAGCCTGCACGACGGGAATGCCCAGCCTGTCCAGCGCGTCTATCCGGCATAGCGTCAGCTCGCCCCGGTCCGGCAGGCTGGCCCGGAAGGTGGCGGCGACGTGTTCCAGGCCGGCGGTCATGCCGAGCGGCGGTTGGGCATACATCCATCCATGCAAGGGGCCTATCGTCTCGCGGGCGCGGGTTGCGCCGCCAGGAAATGGGGGTGGCGGAAGCGTTGCAAAGCGCGCGCGGCTACAATCGTCTATAGGAAAACGGCATGCGGTCGGCAAACAGCAACGACGTCGAACTGGCCCTGCAGGCCTGCCGTATCCGTGTGGAGGCCGATCCCCGGGACTGGCAGGCCGCGCTGGATTTGAAGGCCATCCTGACGGCGTCGCATCGCTATGCCGAAGCCGACCCTGTCTTCCGTGCAGCGCGCGCCGCCTTTCCCGATGACGTCTGGCTGGCGCATATGACTGCGTTGCACGCCTATCCGCAGGCCGAGCTGGCGGCCTTGACCAGCCGCGCCGCAGCTCTCGCGGCCGAGGCGCCGGACGATGGTGCGCGGGCCAGGCTGCTGGGCAACCTGCTACTGCAAGCGCGCGATTACGGGGCGGCCGCCACTGCCTTCCGGCACGCGCCGGATGCCGATTCGGCGCTGCGCCGGCGCTCCGCGCTCGGCTATGCCGAGCTGGCCAGGACGCTAGCCGAGGCGCCTTCTGCCGGTGCTACGCCTTCCGTCGCGATCGTCAACCTGGACCGCAACCCCGGGCGGCTCGCCGAAACCGAAGCCCATTTCGCCGGCAGCCGCATGCCGCGCTTCCGTGTGCCCGGCATCGAGGGCGCGCGCCTGCCGCTTGCCGCAGTGCGGCGCCTGGGCGGCGATGCTGCACGGCGCGGCACGCTGGGGTGCTTTCTGAGCCACGCCGCCGCCTGGGAGGCGATGCTGGCAAACGGCCTCTCGCATTGCCTGGTGGTGGAAGACGACACGATGCCGTTGCTCGATCTGCCGGAACGCTGGGGCGTGTTCGGGCTGCCGGACGGATTGGAGCTCTGCTTCGTCAACGACCGCATGGCGCCGCGCGCGTCCGTCCCGGCCTTCCAGCTGATCACCGTAGCCGACGCACTGCATCAGTTTCCGCCGGAGCGGAACGCCGCGGGCGCGGACGGCTACCTGATCAGCGCCGGGGGCGCCCGAAAGCTGCTGGGCTGGCTGGCGGAAGACGGCTTCGCGGAGGACGTGGACTGGCGGCTGCTGGCCTATGCGCTCTCACCGGCCGAGCGTGCAACCCTGCCGCCTGATGGCCACGCCTCCCGAGAGGTCGCGCGCCTGCACGGCATGGTCGGTTCCACGAGGCGGCTGGAAGCGTGGGTGTTGTCGCCGCCTCTGGTGCGGACGGTTCCTGTTGCAAGCGACAGGGAGGACGAAGATCGGAAGGGGCGTACAGTTGTTTATGAAAGCGGACCGAAGTGAAAGAAGGCCAGGGGCTCTGCCCCTGGACCCCGCTAAGGACAAGTCCTTAGAACCATTTCGTAAGACGTGTTAACGAGCGTTTAAACCGATATGGACCGTCGGACGAGCTGTTTGAATAACGTCCAGCGAGCTTGGGATTTGACGAGAGCTTGCGAAGACCCTGCGAACAGGCGCAATGCCGAGAGCCGCGTGTGCGAGGTTTTCACCGCCGGCCCGCGGGACCGCCAGATCACCTTGTGAACCTTGATCCTGACGTCGCTCACTCCCATGCGCTCCTGCAGCCGGAGAAGTTCGTCTCTGGGCGATTTACCGGCTGCGCGCATCGCATCGTAATTCGGACCGCCCAGCGGACGGGTGTGCCGGATGACCACATCGTCGATGACGGCTATCCCGTTCTCACGATCACTGACGTAGCCCGGCCACAGCCAGTCAATGCCCCATCCGCTTTGCGATTCGGAAAAGGTCTGCAAAGCCCGCCGCAGGCAGGCAGCGCTGAAGCATGGCGCCATCGCTTCGACGAAGTTGGTAAAGCGGACGCGCGTGGCGGTGTTCTGAATCAGCAGCGGGTGAGTCATCGGGCTGTTCGGGGTCAAGGACGGCTGGGCTAACTCGAGATGATATTCCGCGCAGAGCTGGAAGAAGCGGTTCATATCCTGCTTCGACATCTCCAGATCGTCATCCGGAAGCCAGATGTAGTCGTAACGATCGAGATACTCAGGATGGTCCAGCAGCAACTGGTGCAACGGCGGCCATTTCGGACCCACACTGTCGATACGGACGATATCGTCGTGCTTGTAGATGTCCGGATCGGCCCCGAAATAGTTCACGACCAGGTCCCAGGTCCGGTCGCCCGGACCGGTAAGCCAGCCAGGATGGAGCGACGAATTTCCCGCCCGCACAATGACCAAATTTGAACGCTGCATACTGCTTAACACTGCCACTTAAGTACTGACGATACCATAACGATCATTCCCGTCTCAGCACAGTAGCAACGGCGCGCGTCCTGCACGCCATCAACTGCACGGCTTTTGCGGAGCTTGCCCGTCACACCGTTAGCGTGATTGCACGACCGTGGTTCCATCGAACCGACCCGCCGGGTTGCCCTCACCCCGGCCACGCTCCTGGGCCGGGCGGACCCGGTGTTTCGTCTCGCTGCACGATGCGCAAACCTGCCTTTCACCGAAACGTGCCACTCAAGGATCGCTTGCGCCCGCCCCATGGGTATAGAACACAGCCATGCAGCCTACGCTCCAACGGTCCACCGCCACCGGATTTCTCTGGTTGCTGTTCCAGGGCCTGTCCGGCCGGGTGGCGAGCTTCTTCAGCCAGATCGTGCTGGCGAAGCTGCTGATGCCCGAGGCGTTCGGCATGATCGGCCTGGCCTACACCGTGTCCGCGCTGGTGAGTGCGATCGTCAGCTTCGGCATCGACGACGTGCTCCTGACCCGGTCGCGGCACCTGCGCCTGTGGGTGGCGCCGGCTTTCTGGAGCAGCCTGGGGTTGGGGTTTGCCGGCATGGCGGTGATGCTGGCGGCAAGCCCGATCGCGGCGGCGGTCTACGGAGCGCCAGGGCTGGTGGGGTTGATCGCCGTGATGGCCATCAACCTGCCGCTCGGTGCCGCATCGACGGTGCCGGTCACCAAGCTGCGGTCCGAGCTGGCCTTTCGTTACCTGAGCACCTACGCCAGCGTGGAGACGCTGGGCATCCAGCTGGCTACCATTGCCTGTGCCGCTTCCGGTCTGGGCGCCTACAGTTTCGTCCTGCCGCTGCCCGCGGCGTCGATCCTTAAGGCGATCATTTTCTGGCGCAAGGCACCTATGGTCATCCGGCCAGGGCACCGCCTGCTGCAGTACCATCATCTGGTCGGCAGCGGGCTGATGGTGCTGAGCACCCGGCTGATGATCACCCTGGTCAACCAGGGGGATTATATCGTGCTTGGCCTGCTGGCCTCGCAGCGCGTCGTGGGCGTGTATTTCTTCGCGTTCCGTCTCGCCGCCCAGCCCTTGCAAATGCTCGCGGGCAGTTTCGGAAGCGTGCTGTTTCCCGCCTTCACGCAACTCGGGCATGATCCTGCGCGCCAGATGGAGGCGGCCCTGCGGGCCTCCCGCATCCTCGCCTACGCGATTACGCCGGTCTGCTTCCTGCAGGCGGCAGCCGCGGCACCCCTGCTTCACCTGATGTTCGGCACGCGTTGGGATGGGGCCGTTCCGCTCGTGCAGATACTCAGCCTGGGACTGCCGGGTGACGCGCTGGCCTGGGTGGCGGGCGCGCTGCTGATTGCGCGCGGCGAATTCAGACGCGATGTAAGGCTTGTCGCTTTGTTCACGCCGCCGTTCTTCGTCTGCGTACTGCTGGGCGTGTGGCTCGGCGGCGCGGTGGGCGTCGCCATCGGCGTCTCGCTGTTCTACGCGTTGATCAAGCCGGTGAACTCCTGGCTGGTGTTCCGCCACGCGATGCGTGTGCCGGACATCGTGCAGATCTACGTCCTGCCGTTGCTGCTGGGATTGGTGACGATAGGTGCTGCAACCGGGTTGGCTGACCTGCCGGTGTTCGCGACGAGCCGCGTTTTACAGATCGTATTAATCGGCGCCCTCGGCCCGGCTTTCTACATCGTGGGGCTGCGGGTGATGGCGCCGGCGACGCTTGCGGAGATAATAAGCCATTTGCCCGTTGGCAGGCTGGGCGCTGTAGGACGCTGGCTTGGCCGATGGAGTTGATCCACCTTGGATATTCATCCCGGTCAGCCGCGCCAAAGGTTCGTGCACTGTGCGGGTGGGGTGACACTTGAGGCAAGCAAGGAAGGCCTTCTTTTTTGAAAAAAAGAAGCAAAAAACTTTTGCTTCCTGCGCAGGCTCGAGTGCCTCGATCAATTTAACGCCAAGTGGGTGCTGCAAATGCGAGGGGAAGCAAAAGTCTTCTGGTTTTTTCAAAAAAAAGACTGCTTGCTTTCTCTACGTCAGCCGCAAGACTGGCACTCTTGGGTTGTCACCGCCGCAACGAACCGCCGAAGCCCGAGGTCAGCCGCTGCAGCTGACGGAAACCGTGGGTGCGTATCTGGCTCGGAAAAAGCAAGAACACGGTGAAGCACACGCCGTAGGCGATCCCGATCCGGTAAGTCAGTGCCAAGGCCACCACGGTGGCCGCGTCTGCCGGCAGGTTGCCCAGGAACGCCAGCGCGAGGGCCGCCGCCATCCCGCCGGCCGCCACAGGCAGCAGGGAGCCGAGCAGGTCCCGCAGGCGCACCGGCCCCGCCCGCATCGCGCCCCAAAGCACCACCCCGTCGATGGGCAGGGACATGATCGCCAGCATGCGCGTGACCCCCAGGGCACCGCTGCGCAGGCCAAGGAGCACTGCGGCCAGAGTGATGGCCATCTTGGCGGCGGCGTAGGGAAGCTGCTGGCGCGCGCGGCCCTGACTCACGAATAACCAGTAGGAGGCGAGGCTGAGAGGCGACAGGATAGTGGCTATCGCAAGCCAGGCTACCATGGGGCCCGAGGCTGCCCAGCTCGCCCCAAGCAGCATGGGAACAGAAACCCGCGCCGTGTCGGCGATCCAGAGCAGCAGAGGCAGGAGCACGAGGAACAGGGCCTGGATCATTGTGGCAAAGGCCACGCGATACTCGGCGTCACGGCCGTTCAGGCGCGACAGCAGGGGCAAGGCAACGCGGGCAACCGGCAGGCTGATCTGCCAGAACGGGGTAGCCACAAGCCGCAGCGCACGGTCGTAGAAGCCAAGCTGCACGCTGCCGGCCAGCCGGCCCACCAGCACGGCATCGAGGTTGTTGCAGACGTAGTTGATGACGTTGTAGCCGGTGACGTGGCTGCCGAACGCAAGCATCGCGCGCACGCCCGACCCGCGCCGGGGCAGGGATGGCCGCCAGCCGGATACCATCCACGACAGCGCGAGGATCACCACGGAGTTGGCCGCCTGCATCAGCACCAGCGACCAGACGCCCAGGCCCGCCGCCGCGGCGGAGAGCCCCGCCACCACGGCGCCCAGGTTACACGCCACGTCTATGCCGGCGAGCGTCACGAAGCCCATGCGCCGGTTGAGGAGCGCGATCTGCTGCGCCGACAGGCCGCTCACCACCAGCAGGGCGGACAGCGCCACACAGACCGGCGCCACAAGCGGTTGGCCGTAGGCGGTGGCGATCAGCGGTGCAGACGCTGCCAGGATGGCCGCCAGGGCGCAGGACACGGCGACGTTCGTCCAGAACATCACCGAGAGCTGCGCCTGGGAGACCGTCTCCATCTGTATGGTGGCCTGGGACAGCCCCAGTTCGTTGAATATCTGCACGAGCGAGAGGATGGGGACCGCCATCGCCATCACGCCGAAATCGGCGGGCACCAGGAAATGGGCGAGGAGGACCTGCGAGCCAAACTGCAGGACGAAGCGTATCCCCTGCGCCCCAAGTGTCACGGCGGCGCCTCTGGCGGAGCGCGCGCCGAGCGCACGCCCATCGAGCTCGGCCTCATCTCCGGACGCATCCGCCGCGACGGCGCGCGGCGCCGTGCTGCCTAGGTCCGACAAGTGGGACGTTCCTCGGGCGGGCCTATTTTCCGATGTGGGCGCAGTCGGGTCCGTTCCAGAATTCGTGACATCATACCGACCCGCTTTAAGACTGACGCTTGGGCGAGCAAGAAAGGCCTTCTTTTTTGAAAAAAAGAAGCAAAAAACTTTTGCTTCCTGCGCAGGCTCAAATGCCTCGATCAATCCGGAGATGCCCGACTGCTGCAGATGCGACGGGAAGCAAAAGTTTTTTGGTCCTTTTTTTCAAAAAA
>CAXUOA010000057.1:0-12071 GCA_964252625.1 uncultured Acetobacteraceae bacterium
ATCGGGCGCCACGTAGCCGGCGGGATCGCGCCCGCTGGCCACCGCCGTGCACACGAAGCCGGCGTGCTTGCCGGAGCAGTTGTTGTGCAGCGTGCCCGGCTTGCCGCCGCTGGCGGCCAAGGCGCGCGCCGCGCTGGCGCTGGTGGGCCAGTGGGTGCCGCATTCCAGGCAGGTGGCGTCCCGCCCGCAGGCGGCCAGCATGGCGGCGGCGGTCTCGGTATGCACGGGCGCGCCCACATGGCTGGCGCAGGCCAGCGCCAACCCGGCCTGCGTCAGCCCGAAGCGCGCGGCAGCACCGGAGGCCACCAGCGGCAGCGCCTGCAGCGCCTTGATGGCCGAGCGCGGGAAGATCGCGCGGTCCGTGTCGCCGCCGGACAACACGATGCGGCCGCCCGTGTCGGCGACGGCAAAGGCGCCCGTGTGACGTGATTCGACGCGGCCGCCGCGCAGGATTTCGGCCAGCAGAAAGGGGGGCATGGAGTGTCCGGAGAGTGAAGGAAGCAAGCACTTCTTTTTTGAAAAAAAGAAGCAAAAAACTTCTGCTTCTGGCGCCTGCATGAACGGGTGGTGCGTTCTGCCGGGTGCCGGCTTGCGGACGCGGCGGCGCTGCCAACCATGGTAAACCTTTGGTTCTTTTCTCGGCAAAGTGGGACTGCCTGCTTTGCCTCATCATCCGCGAAGGCCTATGCACCACCCATGGCAGAGATAACCGATTTCGACCGGCTGGACATACGCGTGGGCACCATCACCGACGCCCGTCCGTTTCCCGAAGCCCGCAAGCCGGCCATCCGGCTGTGGATCGATTTCGGCGGCGAGCTGGGGGTGCGGCAATCGAGCGCGCAGATCACGGTGCACTACAAGCCCGACCAGCTGATCGGCCGGCAGGTCTGCGCCGTGGTGAACCTGCCGCCGCGCCAGATCGGCCCCATGCTGAGCGAGGTGCTGACCCTGGGCCTGCCCGACGAGAACGGCGAGGTCGTCCTGGTGAAGCCCGACTTCAAGCTCCCGGACGGCGGCCGCCTGTTCTAGGCGCCGCCACGCCCCGGCCGCGGGAGCAAAAGCCGTTTGCTTCTTTAGCCGCCCCTGAGGGCGGACAGCACGAAGAAGGCCCCGCTTCCTTGCCTTACGCCACCGTCACCTGGGACCAGCTTCACCGAGACGCGAGGACGCTGGCCACCACGCTGATGGCGCTGCCCGCCTTCCGCGGCATCGTGGCGATCACCCGGGGCGGGCTGATCCCGGCCGCCATCGTGGCGCGTGAGCTGGAGTGCCGGCTGGTGGAGACCGTCTCGGTTGCCAGCTACGCCGGTGAGGCGGGTACGCAGCAGGCGCCGGTGGTGCTGAAGGCGCCGCACGCCGCGGGCGACGGCGCCGGGTTCCTGGTGATCGACGACCTGGTCGATACCGGCGTGACCGCCGGGCTGGTGCGCGGGCTGCTGCCGCGCGGACATTTCGCCTGCCTGTATGCCAAGCCGGCCGGGCGGCCGGCGGTGGACAGTTTCGTGGCCGAGGTGGCGCAGGATACCTGGATAGTGTTTCCCTGGGACACCGCGCCGCTGTTCGTGCCGCCGCTGGCACGCGGGGGCTAGGCGATGTGGAAGCCGGGCGGCCGCATACCGGGCTGGTTGCCGATCCTGCTCGGTTTCCTGCAGGCGGTCGGGCCGGTCTCCACCGACATGTACCTGCCCGCGTTCCCGGCCATCGAGGCGAGCCTGCACGCGGCGGCGGGCTCGGCGCAGATCACGCTCGGCACCTGGATACTCGGCCTGTCGCTGGGGCAGCTCGTGCAGGGGGCGCTGTCTGACCGGTTCGGCCGCCGCTCGCCCATACTGGTGGGCACGCTGATCTACACGGTGGGCTCGGTCGGCTGCGCGCTGTCGCCCAGCATCGCCGTGCTGTCCGCCTGGCGGTTCCTGGCCGCCTTCGGCGCCTCGGCCAGCGCGGTGATCCCGCGTGCCGTGGTGCGCGACATCAGCGAGGGCCATGACGCGGCGCGGCTGATGGGCCGCCTGATCCTGGTGCTCGGCGCGGCCCCGATCCTGGCGCCCTCCCTGGGCGGGCTGGTGCTGCAATGGTCCACCTGGCGCGGCATCTTCTGGATCAACGCGGGCTACGGCGTGGTGGCGCTGGCTCTGTCCTCGTGGCGGCTGCCCAACACGCTGCCGCGCGCGCGCCGCACGCCGATCAAGGCCGGACCGATGCTGCGGCGATATCGCGCCATCCTCGCCGAGCGCGGCTTCCTGACACACGCGCTGATGATGGCGTTCTGCAGCTTCTCGCTGTTCGCCTATCTCGGCGGCTCGCCCGTCACCTTCATCGAGCACTACCGTTTCACGCCCGGCCAGTTCGCCATCGGCTTCGGCCTGGTGGCGGCCACCTACATCGCGGCCAGCCAGCTGAACATACACGTGATCCGGCGTTTCGAGCTCGACGGCACGCTGCGCTGGTCCGCCACGCTGTACCTGGCGCTGAACGCGGTTCTGCTGGGACTGGCGCTGCTGGACGTGGCGGCGCCCTGGATGGTGCTGTGCCTGGCGCTGACCCAGGGCATGACCGGGTTCGTCTATCCCACTGCCACGGTGGGCGCGCTGCGCCACCACGGCGCGCATGCCGGCACGGCTTCCGCCCTGATCGGCACCATGCAGTTCCTCATCGGCGCCAGCAGCGGGTTTCTGGTGGGTCTGCTGACGGACGGGACGGCGCTCCCTATGGCGGGGCTGATGCTGCTCGGCGCCGTGCTGGCGAAGGGGGCGGATCTGTGCAGGCCGCGGACGCGTGGGGGCGTGGCGGTGGTGGAAGCGGAGATCGGGGCGGAGGCGCCGCTGTAAGGCAAGCAAGGCCTTCTTTTTTGAAAAAAAGAAGGCCTTGCCTGCCTTTGTTCGATTTTTCCGTGGCACGCAATCTGCTAGCTATAATCGCATGACAACACGCAGGCAGCTTCTCACGCGCGTCGGCATCATGGCCGGCAGCGTGGCCATGTATCAGGCGATGACCCGGATGGGTCATGCCACGGGCACGGACTTCAAGGAACCGCCTAAACTCTCCGGCGCCGCACCCGGCACCACCGTGCTGGTGCTGGGCGCCGGTCTGGCGGGCATGCTGGCGGCCTACGAGCTGAACCGCGCCGGCTACAACGTGCGCGTGCTGGAGTTCCAGACACGCTCGGGCGGGCGCAACTACACCCTGCGCGGCGGCGACACGCTCACCGAACTGGGTGGCGCCACACAGAAGATCGGGTTCGCACCGGGCAACTACATAAACCCGGGGCCGTGGCGCATTCCGTATCACCATCAGGCGATACTGCATTATTGCAAGGCATTCGGCGTGGCACTGGAGCCGTTCATCGAGCTCAACCACAACGCCTACCTGCACGCCACCGGGAGCTTTGGCGGCGCGCCGCAGCGTTACCGCCACATCATGGGCGACTTCACCGGCTACACTGCCGAGCTGCTCGGCAAGGCAATCAACCAGAAATGCCTGGACCAGACGGTGACCGCGGACGAAGCGGCCGACATCCTGCACAACATGAAGGTGTGGGGCCTGCTGGACAAGGATGGCACCTACACCGCGCGGCTTGCCAGCGAGCGCCGCGGCTTCGACAAGCCCCCGTCGGGTGGGCCGGACGGTGCGGCCGTGCCGTCCCAGCCGCTGCCGCGTGCCGAGATCATGCGCTCCGGCCTGTCGCAATACATGGCGTTCCACATGCTGAACGACTTCCAGACGACCATGTTCCAGCCAGTGGGCGGCATGGACATGATCGGCCGCGCGTTCGCCAAGCAGATCGACGGACTGGTGACGCATAATTTGCGGGTCAGCGCGATTGCGCAGGATGACACCGGCGTGACGGTGACGTACGAGGACCACAACCAGGGCGGCACCGTGCAGCAGGCGAAGGCCGAGTACTGCGTCTGCACGATTCCGCTGCCCGTGCTGAGCCAGCTGGACGTGAAGGTAAGCGCGCCGATGCGCGCGGCGATCGCCGCGGTGCCCTACGCTTCGTCGGTGAAGGTGGGCCTGGAGTTCAAGCGGCGGTTCTGGGAGGAGGACGAGCAGATCTACGGCGGCATCAGCTTCACCGACCAGCCCATCAGCGTCATGTCCTACCCCAGCCACGGCTATTTCGAGCGCGGACCGGCGGTGATGCTGGGCGGCTACATGTTCGGGCCGGCGGCGTGGGATTTTGCCGGCATGAGCCCGGAGGAGCGCATACAGGCCGCACTGGCCCAGGGCGCGCGCATACACAAGCAGTATCCGGCGGAGTTCTCCAACGGCGTGGCGGTGGCGTGGGCAAGAATGCCCTGGACGCTCGGCTGCTGCAGCCAGTGGAGCGAGGAATCGCGCCGCGAGCATTACCGCACGCTGACGACGATGGAGGGACGGCTGGTGCTGGCGGGCGAGCACGCGTCCCATGTGGGGTGCTGGCAGGAGGGGGCGCTGCTTTCGGCGGTGTCCGCGGTGACGCAGTTGCATGCGCGTGCGGTGGGAGCGGGTTGAGATGAGGCAAGACAAGGCCTTCTTTTTTGAAAAAAAGAAGCAAAAAACTTTTGCCTCTGACGGTGGCACGAAGATGCGCGCTGGCAGAAGATGCGCGCACCGTGGTGCAGGCAGGGAAGTAAAAGTTTTTTGGTCCTTTTTTTCAAAAAAGGACTGTTTGCTTGCCTTCCTTGCCTTGGCCCCCACGCACGCGCTCGCCGATGCCGCAACGCGCAACAACATCGGCGGCGTCTCGGCCACCACCGGCGACGCGCTCTACCAGCATGTCTGTCAGGGCTGCCACATGCCAGGTGCCGTGGGTGCCGTGGGCGCCGGGCGCATACCCGCTCTGGCCGGCAACAAGCGCCTGGCGGCGGCGGGCTACCCGGTGGCCATGGTGCTGCGCGGCAACGGCGGCATGCCCTGGTTCAACGGCACGCTGGACGACGCGCAGATTGCCGCGGTGGTGAACTACGTGCGCACGCATTTCGGCAACGACTACAAGGATGCGGTGACGCCGGCTTACGTGGCGTCCGTCAAGGGGCCTGTGCCGGAGGTGGAGCAGTGATCTCGAGCGGCGTCCATGCGCAGTGCTCATCGGAACCTGAGTTGGGACTGTCAGCGGGGTGACAAGGAAGCAAGCCCTTCTTTTCGAGAAAAAGAAGCAAAAAGCTTTTGCCTGGGCTGTCGCGGAATGAGGACGTGTACGCCTCCTTATTCCGTCAATCGCTTTCGCATGCGCACCAGCGGCACGATCCCAGCCTCGATAGGCTCGCTTTTCTCATAGCCGCACGCTGTGTAGAGGGGCACGCCGGCAGCGGTCGCCGCGAGTTCGGCCTGGCCGAAGCCGTAGTCGGCGGCTGCGTTTTCACAGAGCGAGAGGATGAACCGGCCCACGCCCCGGCGGGCGTAGGCGGGCGCGGTGTACATGGCGCGTATGCGGGCGGCGTCTTGCGCCGGATCCAGCAGGGCCGCGTCGCGGCCGGCGGTGTGGTCGCCGCCGAACAGCGTGGCGCGGCGGCTCCACCCGCCGCAGCCGGCGATGTCCGTGCCATGGAGCACCACGAAATAGGTGCCGTCCGCGATGAGCTGGGTGTCCAGGCCCATGACGCTGCGGCTGGCCTCGATCTGCTCGGCGCTGAGGAAGTCGCGCTGGAGCTGCGAGATCGCGTCATCCATCACGCGCCGAAGCGCCGCGAGGTCCGCGCCGGCTGCAAGCCGAGACGTGAAGGTCACGGTAGCGTCAGCAGGCGGAAAGTTCTTTGCTTTTTTTCTTACAGGGCCGGCAGCAACGGTGCCGATTGGATTGCGTGAGGTCCAGCCTGCTGAAATGGATTGTCGGGTTTTTGCACACGTCGATGTTCTTCCGCTCGTCATCCGCGCCGCTACCCTCGTAGTTGCTTGCGAGGTCGGCCGGGCAGCCAAGCACGGGAAGCGTCTTGCTCTCTCCTACGGCCAGTCTGCCGCTGCCCAGACGGTCTTCGCCCAGTGCCTTCCGTGGCTGCGCCTGTGTAACTCCATACCGAGGCAATCGCTACACCGGTGTTGTGTGGACGATGCTCAGATGAAGCCTTTGACTACAGGCTGCTGCAGGTGGGGGCATCAGATGTGGAATGTCGCGATGCCTGAACGCCATCAAAGGGGTTCTACCAGCCAATAGCGTCAGGTTTCACCCGTGCTCCTGCGTTCTGGCGCGCGAGTGGCTGTTTGCCGGACACCTGCTGGCGGCAGGCCAGTTGGTCGAGCTCTGGCACTCGCCTCCGCGGGACACACCCTTGCTCTATCCTGGCACGCTGGCCCGGCCTGAACTGCTGTACGACGTGTTGTGGCCGTCCGGCACGGCCGTAAGCGGGGTCACGGAGCCGCTGGAGCACATGGAGCATGACCCGGGGCCGGAACGACGGAGCATCGAATTCTGCCTGCGCCCAGGATTGGCGGCGACGATACCGGGTGGTGTGCTGCACGGGTCTATGACTTACGTTGTGAGCGGACGGGAGCGTATCGTATGGCCGGCCTGTTCGAGCCGGCCAGGTACCCAATCCAGCGACGACGGCTATGCGGAAGTCGGCTCCAACCGCTACACATGGGGTAAGTTGCTGGATGCGCGCTCGCTTCGGCATTGGGGCAGAAGCCCGGCCGAGTAGCATCCGCTTTGAAGAGCATGAAACCTGTTCTGGTGTGAACTCCAGATTCGGCAGAAGTCACGTAACTTTGCCAGGCTCGTTACGTAAAGATCCAGTCGCAAACAACGCGATCCGACATTGCGGATCGCAAGATTGCAAATGGGTTCAAGAAATTTTCGGGTGTCTGCTTCGCAGCGGCGCCACCGGCTGAGCTGAACGTCCGAAATGAAGCGCAACTTTGTTGACGGCAAGTCGGGCAAGCAGATTACCCGCAAATCCGATCCTTTTCTTCAAGAAAAGAAGACCCTGCTTTCTTGTGACCCAAAGGCCCCGCCGGAGCGCGGCCCCTGACGCCACCTACTTCAGCACGATCTCCACACGCCGGTTCTGCGGCTCGCGCACGCCCGGTGCGGTCTGCACCAGCGGGTCGGCTTCGCCGAAGCCGTGGATGGTGATTTCGTTGCGGGCGACGCCATCCTTCACCAGTTCGCTTTCCACCGATTCCGCGCGGCGTATGGACAGGCGCTTGTTGTAGGCGGCGGTGCCGGAGAGGTCCGTGTAGCCGTTGACTTCCAGGCGCGTGGTCTGGCTTTGCGTGGAGGCCTGGGCCGCCTGGGCCACGATCTGGCGTGCGCGTGCGGTGAGGTCGGCGCGGTCCCAGTCGAAGAACACCAGGTAGGTGCGGGCGGGTTGCGCGGCGGTGGGCGGCGGTGCGATGGCGGACGGTGGCGGCTCCGGCAAGGGTGCCGGCGCCTTGCCGAACGTGTAGTTTATGCGGCCGTAATAGACGCCGCCGTCGATGCCGTAGGGCGAGGAGATGATGTACTCCTCCGCGTTGTGGTAGCGGGCATCCGCGGTGGTGTGGTTTGCGTAGGTGTCGAACAGATTGTCCGCGCCGAGCGTGAACGTCACCTCCGGGGTGATCCTGTAGGCGAGCTCGAGGTCGGTGATGAAATGCGGCCTGTTGCGGTTGTACGTGAACGGGGCGCCGCCGGTGTCGCCGTCTGCAAGCACTTCCACCACCTGGCCGTAGCGGGTCTCGCGCAGCGTCACGCTGAACGGGTTGTTGGTGTAGACGGCCTGGGCGATGATCTTGCTTTTCGGTGTGGATTCCTTGATTTCGGAGAGCACGTCGGGTGTGAGGCCCGCGGAGGCTTCCGTGCTGAGGATGGAGACGTTGTTGAAGTTCGCGGCGAGCAGCCAGTTGATCTTGCTGGCATCCGAAAGCGGGGTCACGTAGTCGATCGTCAGGTCCGCCCCGCGCGTGCGCGTCTTCACGCCGTTTGTGTAGAACTGGGCGAACAGGTTGCCGGCGGCGCCGGCCGGGGGTGTGGCGCCGTCGAGCACGAACGCGGTGTTTACCAACGCTTCCTGTGCCGCCGTGGTGCCGAACAGGCCGGAGTCGACGATCTGGTCGCGTATGTCGATCTGGTAGAAGTCGAGTGCGACATGCATGCGTTCGATAGGCTGGGAGACGAAGCCCACCTCGTAGTTCTGCGAGCGTTCGGCTTTCAGCGGTGAAGCGCCCAGGCTGCGCGCCGCGGCCGAGTCGACCGGGAATTGTGCGGTTGCGTTCGTGGGTGCCACGTTGACGGCGGCGAAACCTTCCTGCGCGAGCGTGGGAGCCCGGAAGCCGTTGCTTATCGTACCGCGTATGCCGAGCAGCGGGCTGAAATCGTAGCGCGTGGTGAACTTGCCTGTCTCGGTGTTGCCCACGTCCGTGTAGTGCTCGAAGCGGCCTGCAAGATCGACCTGCCATTTCGGCAGCAGGTAGGTTGCGACGTCGATGTAGCCCGCCTCGTTGGAGCGTTCGAAGTAGCCCGCACTTTGCGTGGTGAAGCCGGGGTAGGCCTGCGCACCGCCTTCGAACCGCGACGCAGCGTCGCCGGGGTTGATCTGGTAGGTATCGCGGCGGTACTCGGCGCCGAATGCCACGTTGACGGGTTTCGGCAGGAACGCCACGTCGAACGGCTTGCTGAAATCCAGGTTGTTCGTCCACTCGGTATCGTTGAACTCGCCCGCGTGGAAGTGCGTGGGCGAGTAGCCGAACGTGTGCAGGAAATCGGGATTCAGCGAGTTCAGTGTGGAGACGTTGTCGATGTCTCCGCCGTAGGTCGTGGAGAGGTCGTAGGTCCAGCCGCCGAACACTTCGCCTTTTATGCCGCCGGTGAAGGAGTAGTCGTCCTCGTTGAGTGCTTCCAGCGGCTCGAAGCCGTTCGGGTAGTAGTTCAGGGCGGTCAGGTTGCCGAACGGCGTACCCGGATCGGTATTGTAGGCGCCGCTGCCATTTCCGGTGTTGCTGGGAACGCGGAAGTTTTCGAACGATTCGGCGTGGCGGTAGCTGTACGTGCTGAAGGAATACAGCTGGGCCGCGTCGCTGAGCGTGTAGCCGGCATTGTAGCCGAGGTTGACGAGGTTGTAGCGGGGATCGCCCTCGATCTGGCTCGTGTTCTTGGGGAACGTGGTGTAGCCGTTCGGATTGGAGGCGAACAGGCCGGCGCCCGGGCCGCCGAGCGTCGGGAAGTCGCCGTCCCTATTCGTGTGGTCGTGATAGCGGTAGTCCGCCGCCAGGTCGAAGAAGCCGTCGTTCATGATCGGCAGCGCGAAATGGCCGCCGACGTTGTTGGTGAAGCCGTCCTGGACGTATGTAGCGCCTTCCTGCACGAACGCGCTGCCGCCATGCGTGTCGTGCTTGAGGATGATGTTGATGACGCCGGCGATGGCGTCCGAACCGTATTGCGCGGCCGCGCCGTCGCGCAGCACTTCGATGTGGTCGATCAGGCTGATCGGGATCATGTCGAAGTCGACAGGGTCCGATCCGCCGACGGGGCCGATGTCTGCGTTGATGTTGGCCGACACGTGGCGGCGCTTGCCGTCCACCAGCACCAGCGTGTCGTCCGGGCTGAGGCCGCGCAGGCGTGCCGCGCGCACCAGGCCCGCGGTGTCGAAGCCGAACGGCGGCAGGTCGAAGGACGGCAGGATGGTGTTCAGCGCGTCGAACACGTTCTGCTGGCCGGTGCGCTCCAGTTCGGCCGCGCTGATCACGTCCACGGGGGCGGGACTCTCCGCCTTCGTGCGGCCCTGCTGGCGGGTGCCCGTGACGATGATGTCCTCCTGCGCGCCGAGATTCGGTGCGTTCGCTTCCGCCGGTTCCGCGGTGGCGCCCTGCACGGCACCCACGCCCGGCGTGGGCGTGAGCTGCGCCTGCAGTGCCGGTGACGGCGCTGCCTGCTGAGCGTGCGCGCTGAGCGGCAGCAATCCGACGAGTGCCGCGGTGGCGAGGAGGTGGCTCTTCATTCGTCAAATCCCGTTTGCATGATCACGTATTTCTCGAAGGCGCGCGCGGGTCAGTGCGCCTTGGCGGCAACCACTTCGATTTCCACGAGCGCGCCGGGTGCTGCCAGGCCGGCCACCTGCACCGCGCTGCGCGACGGCTTGTTCGGCTGGTCCTTGGTGCCGAAGAACTTCGTGTAGCTCGCCATCAGGCCGGAGAAATCCATCTTGCCGCCCTTCGCGGGATCACCCACCAGGAAGACGTTCATCTTCACCACGTCGCCCATCGTCATTCCCAGCCGCGCCAGCGTGGCCTGCAGCGCGGTCAGCGCGCCCATCGTCTGTGCTTCGGTGTTGCCGGGGGCGGCGGTGCTGCCTTTCGGCGGCATTCCCATCGCACCGCTGAGGAACACCGTGTCCGTTCCCGCCTTCACAGTAACCGCGGCCGCGATCGGAAAGTCGCTGTTGAGCAAAGGCGTTCTCTCGACTGCCTGAGCATGCGCGGCTGCCGTGTAGAAGAGTGTTGCAGCGGCAAACAGCCCGCGAATCGCAATTGCCATGTGTCCGGCCTCTCCGAGCAATAAAGTTCGGGCAACGTGCCGATTGCCGCCGCCGGTTGTCCAACGAAATATGGCCGGCGCCGGCGACTACTCCCGCTGTGCAGACACAAGTTGCACAATGACTGTGCAAAACCGGCCGTTATTTGCACCAGCACAGCAACGTGACAGCAGGCCGGCGCGCGCATACTAAGGGGAAAACTCTGTATTTCCGGCGGGTTCGCCGCCCGGCCAACAGTCAGGGCAGCAGCGCTGTTGCAAATAAGCAAGAGTTTCCGGAAAGGGCTACTCGTTACGCGTCCGCAAGTTTCTCGCGTGACGCGCGCACCTTCACCACGCGGCGGCCGTCCATCTCCAGCACCTCGAACAACCAGCCGCCGAACACGATGCGGTCGCCGCCCTGCGGCACGCGGCGCAGCAGCGCCAGCACCAGCCCCGCCAGCGTGTGATAGCTGCCCTCGGCCGGCAGGTCCGGCAGCAGCAGCCGCGCCTTCAGCTCGTCGACGGGCGTCATGCCGTCCATCAGGATCTCGCCGCCTACCTGGTCGGCGGCTTGGCTGGGCGTGCCGTAGCCGGGTTCGGCCAGGTCGCCGATGATCGCCTCCAGCACGTCCGCCGCGGTCACCACGCCCTCGAAGCTGCCGTACTCGTCCATCACCAGGGCCAGGCCCAGCGCGTCGCTCTTCAGCCGCTCCAGCGCGTCGAACGCGGAGATGGTGTCCGGCACCACCATCGGCTGGCGCAGGGCGGCGGCGATGGAGAGGTCGCGGCCGTCCAGTATGCGGTTGAGGAGGTCTTTCGCCTGCACCACGCCCACCACGTTGTCGACACGGCCGTCGCACACCACGAAGCGGCTGTGCGAGGCGGCGCGCAGCGTGTCGATAACCTCGCGCTGCGGGTCGGTGCGGTCGATCCACACCAGCTCGTTGCGCGGCGTCATGATGGCGCGCACCGGCTTGTCGGCCAGGCGCAGCACGCGCTCGATCATGTCGCGCTCGCCGGTCTCCAGCACGCCGGCCTGGGTGCCCTCGGCCAGCAGCGCGTGCAGCTCGTCTTCCGTCACGTCCTCGCGGTTATGCCCGCTCTGCCCGATCAGCCGCAGGACCAAGTCCGACGAGCGGCCGAGCAGCCAGACCAGCGGCGCGCTGACCCGTGCGAGCAGCGCCACCGACGGCGCCAGCCGCGCCGCGATACGTTCCGGCGAACGCAAAGCCAGCCGTTTGGGCACCAGCTCGCCCAGCACCAGGGTCAGGAAGGTGATGCCCAGGACGGTCAGCGCCAGCGCCACCCCGGTGGCGGCATTCGCCAGATAAGGGATGCGCGCGATGCTGGGGGCGAGCGCGCTGGCGATGCGCGCGCCACCGAACGTGCCCGACAGGATGCCCACCAGGGTGACACCCACCTGCACCGTCGGCAGGAAGCGCTGCGGGTCGTCGGCCAGCTCGCGCGCCACGCCGGCGCCGTGGACGCGCTTGCCTTCGAGCACGGTGAGGCGGGCGCGGCGGGCGGAGACGAGCGCCATCTCGCCCATGGAGAAGACGCCGTTCAGGAGCGCCAGCAGAACGATGACTGCGACGAGCAGGGCTGTGGTCATGAGGAAGGAAGGCCTGCTTTTTTGAAAAAAAGCAGCAAAAACCTTCTGTCC
>CAXUOA010000058.1:0-12046 GCA_964252625.1 uncultured Acetobacteraceae bacterium
CCAGCGGGGTTTGGGGTAGAGCCCCAATCTTGCCAGTGTCATACCAACTAGTCTCGAGACTGAGACAGCGAAAGCAAGCAGTCCTTTTTTGACAAGACCATAACCTGTATTTCCTCCCTTGCTTTTGCACCAGCCAAATGGTTTCGGGTTGATCGAGGCCGCTGAACCTGCGCGGGGAGCAAAAGTTTTTGCCTCTTTTTTCAAAAAAGAAGGCCTTCCTTGCTGGCCAAGAGTCAATCTCAAAGCGGGTTGGTATCAAACCCATGCCCATCCGATAAGCAACGCCGCGCTCACGCCGTAGATCGCATCTCCCGGCTTTCCAGGAAGGCCGCCGCATTGCGTCGCATCGCGGCAAGCTTCCCCGGTTCCATCTTCGCCAGCGTGCGCAATGGCATTGCCAGGCGTATGTTCCCGGCCAGCAGCTTCTCGTGGCGCGCGAAGAAATCCCAGTACAGGTAGTTGAACGGACAGGCGTTGGCGCCCACCGCATCTTTCACGTCGTACAGACAACCTTTGCAGTAGTCGCTCATGCGGTTGATGTAGGCGCCGGATGCCGCATACGGCTTGGACCCGATGATCCCGCCATCGGCGAACAGCGCCATGCCGCGTACGTTCGGCAGCTCCACCCATTGATACGCGTCCGCATACACGATGAGGTACCACTCGTCGACATCGTCGGGATGCAGCCCGGCCAGCAATGCGAAATTGCCGGTGATCATCAAACGCTGGATGTGGTGCGCATAGGCATGGGCCAGCGTGTCGGTGATCGCATGATGCAGGCAGTTCATCCGCGTCTGCCCCGTCCAGTAGAACCACGGCATGCGCAGCGTCGCCTGCAGCATGTTCTTGCCGGCGTATTCCGGCATGTTGGCCCAGTAGATGCCGCGCACGAACTCCCGCCACCCCAGTATCTGCCGGATGAAGCCTTCCGCGGCGTTCAGCCTGACGTGTCCTGCCCGGTACGCCGCCTCCGCCGCCGCGCAGATCTCGTGCGGCTCGAGCAGGCCGAGGTTCAGCGACGTGGACACCAGCGCGTGGAACAGCACCGGCTCGCCGGCTTTCATGGCATCCTGGAACGTCCCGAAACTCGGCAGCCGGTTGGCGATGAAATCGGCCAGCGCCTGGCGTGCCTGTTGCCCCGTCACCGGCAATGCAAAATCCGCCGCGCTGCCGGCATGGTTGGGGAACGAGGCTTCCACCAGGGCCATCACCTCGCGCGTGATGGCGTCCGGCGGAAAGCTCAGCACTGGCGGGTTGGCCACCTTCTTGGGCAGGCTGGCACGGTTCTCCACGTCGTAGTTCCACGCGCCGCCCTCGGGCTTGTCGCCGTCCATCAGGAAGCCGTGCCGCCGCCGCATGTCGCGATAGAAAAACTCCATGCGCAAGCCGCGCCGGTCGCGTGCCCAGGCGATGAAATCCTGTATGCGCGCGAAGAAACGCGTGTCGTCGCGGACGTCCACTTCGATTCCGGCTATCGCCTGCCAGTGCCGGAAGTCTTCCGCCAGCCGCCACTCGCCAGGCTCGGTCACCACCACCTGCGCGCAGCCATGCCGCGCTAGTGCGCGCAGCATTTCCCCGCGCAGGCTGTGCGTGTTCGCCGGGTCATCCAGCGTCACGTACTCCACCTGCACGCCGCGGGCGCGCAAGGCCTTCGCGAAATGCCGCATGCCGGACAGCACGAGCACGATCTTCTTGGCATGATGGCGCACATACGTGCACTCGGCCTGCACCTCGGCCATCAACACCACGTCGCGCGCAGGATCGAGGTCGCTCAGGCTGGAGATGCCAGGGCTCAGCTGGTCGCCCAGGATCATTCGCAACGTTCCACCTGGCTCGCGCATGCATTCACTCCAGACGACCGGCCCGGACATGGGGCGTCCCGCCCTGTTCAACAGGCGCGGGCCCGTTGCCAGAAAGCCCGGCGGCCAAAAAGTTTGCTTCTTTTGGCAAAGACGCCTTCCTTGTTCGGTGATAGGGTACCCTTCCGGCCATGCGTCAGCTCCTCCTCCTCCGCCATGCGGATTCGTCCTGGGATGACGCCGTCCAATCCGATCACGCGCGCCCGTTGAACCCGCGCGGCCGCGCGGCCGCGGCGGCGATGCGTGCCGTCTTTCGCAGTTTGCGCCTGGTGCCGGACGTGGTTCTCGTCTCCTCGGCCAGGCGCACACGGCAGACGCTGGACGCGCTGGCGCCGTGGGACGAGACGCCGATTGTCGAGCCGATGGACGGCCTCTACCTCGCGACGCCGGAGCAGGTACTTGCGATCGTTTCCGGCGTTGCGGAGACGGTGCGCAGCCTCATGGTGGTAGGCCACAATCCCGGGCTGCACGAGCTTGCCATGACACTGGCCGGCGCCCATGCTACGTCATCAAACGGTCACATGGCCCGCCAGCTTACCGAGGGTTTTCCCGCCGGCGGGCTGGCGGAGTTCACTGTGGCAGACAGCTGGCAGGCACTCGGTCCGCGTCACGGCCCGGCTCAGAGCTACGGGCGCCTGGTTCGTTTCGTGAGGCCGCAAGACCTGTCGGAGTAGAGCTCAACTGAACGCGCTGCCGCCCGAGACCGAAAGCCAGGCAGACCCGGTGCAATCCGAAGCCGGCTTCGCTGCGCTGCCGCGCCTGCCCGAAGTCACGCTCAGCTTCGAACTCGGCGCTCAGGATGCCGCCCGGCTGCTGCGGCTGCCCTTGCTGCAGGCCAGGCGCATGGGCCCGTTGCGCAACGCCTCCATACACCAGGTCTGGCACGACGACGCCGAGGGCTCGCTGGCGGCGCACGGCCTGGCACTCTGCCACACGACAGGCCGGAACGGCATCTGGCATCTGGAACGCCTCACGCCGGCAAGCCCGCTGGAGTGGTTGCCTGCCACCTGTCCGCCAGTACTTGCGCAGGCAGACAGCCTCGAGGCGCTCGGAAGAATGCCGGCGGGCAGAGTTGTGCCCGCCGCGGCCTTTACCGGCAAATGCCGGAGCATGGGCCTGCACCTCGATGGCGGCCCGGGTGGGATCGAGATATTGGACGGCACGATACGCGGCGTGGCGGAAGACCAGCCTGCCTGCCGCATGATGCTCACCGGTTCGGCCACGGATGCCGCCGGTCTTGTCATGGAGCTGGCCGCCTTTGTAAAACTGCGTGTGCCGCGCCAGAGCCTTGCCGCCTCGGCCCTTGCACTCGCCCGCGGCCGCGAGCCTGGTCTGCATCGGGCCGGAACGCCTGCCTTGCCACCCGGTCTCAGCACGTCGGATGCCCTCGCCTGCATCACCGCCGATTTGGCTGCGGTGATCCTGTACTGGTCGGACCGCGTGCCACATGCGGCCACGCCGGAGCCGGTTCACCAGATGCGTGTCGCCGGCCGCCGCCTGCGCGCCGCGCTCTCCGTGTGCCGGCCGGCGGCCGGCAGCGCGGCGGACGGATCGGACTGGCTGCCCGATCTCTCGGCCGCGCTGCGCGACCTTGCCGCCCGGCTGGGCGGCGCGCGCGACTGGGACGTGTTCATCGGCGAGACAGGCGCCGAGATCCAGGCGGTGTTCCCGGCCGACAGGCGCATCACGCTCCTGCTCGCCGCCGCCAGCCGCAAACGCAGCGCGGCCTATGCCGGCCTTGGCGCCTTCCTGGCCGGCGAGGACTGGGCCGGGCTTTCGCTCAGACTGGCCCTGCTGCCGACTAGCCGGCCCTGGGACAAAAGCGGCAAGCAAGGCCTGCTCGCCGCTCCTGCCCGCCTTTATGCCGCCCAGGCGCTGGACCGCCGGTTGAAGCACCTGCTTGCGCCGCACACCCACCTGTCCGGACTGCAGGCGGACGAACTGCACGACCGCCGCAAGGAGGCCAAACGGCTGCGCTACGCCACCGAGTTCTTCGCCTCGCTGTTCGCCGAGAAGGCGGCGCGCAAATACGCGTCGAGGCTGGCGGACCTGCAGGCGGTGCTGGGCACGGTGAACGATACCGCAGTCGCGGCGAACCTTATGGAGCAGCTCGCCGGCGGGGCGGACCGCGCCTTCGCCGCGGGCGGGGTGCAGGGGTACGGCGCCGCACGCGGGCGGCGGACGGCGGCCAAGCTGCAGCGCGCTTGGGCCAGGTTCACACGCGCGTCGCCGTTTTGGGGATGAGGCGGCGTTTGCTTTCCGGAAGTAGATACCGTCGGCGCCGCCTGGTTGCTTAGCATCGTGCCTCAGCCGCCCACAACCCGGTTCGAGGCGGTCAGGATGCTGCCTTGCTTGTAGCTACAGCTCTTAGGCCAATGCGCTATGAGGTTGACATTTATGCAAAGAAGCAAGGCGTTCTTTTTTGAAAAAATGAGGCAAAAAACTTTTGCTTCCTGTGCAGGCTCAAATGCCCCGATCAATCCAAAGGCAGGTGGCTGCTGCAAATGCGAAAGGAGGCGAAAATTGTAGGTTCAAGAACAACTATTTGCTTTTACCGTATCAACCGCAAAGCTGGTTGGTATCAGTGCCTGTTAGGCTGTGCCTTAAGCCCCGTGAAAGCCTAAAGGCTCCAGACCTCTATCTATTGTACCGACCAGTGTTGAGATCGACGCATAGAAAGTAAGCAGTCCTTTTTAAAAAGAGACCAAGAAACTTTTGCTTCCGTTGCGTTGGCAGCAGCTACCTTTTTCAGGATTAATCAAGGGAGTTGAGCCTGCGTAGAAAGCAAAAGTTTTGCTTCTTTTTTAAAAAAGAAGTCCCTTTCTTGCCCGCCTGAACCTCAATCTTAAAGCTGGTTGGTGTTAGACGCCAGCAATGAAGTTTTGAAAACAATTTGCCCGAGCGGTGACCAGGGGCATTACTTGAGAGCGTGCAAACGCACGACGCTCCTGGGCTTGCTTCACATTGCACAATCTAGACCGAAACTTTTACCAGCCAAATCCCGGCCCAAAGCCAACCCCAAAACCGGCATCTGGTCCCCAGGCTCCCCAGTTCCACGACGCGTCGCTGTATTGGGCGGCTGTCAACTCCTGCTCGTTGGCGATATTCCGCTGCTGCTGATGCAGCTTGAAGGCACCGTAGGCTTGCTGGCTGCCGACATACAGGCAGTTGCACACCAGCGGATCGGCGTAGACGTAATGGACGTCATCCCCGTGCACGCGCTGCACGAAATGGTGCGGTGGAAGCTTGTTCAGCATCGCCTGACGCTCCGGCGTGTTTGCCGGCCGAATGATGAAACCGGCAGCGGCAAGGCTGTCTTCCCGCTGCGTGACAGCCTGCTGTGGCGTCTCGCAGCCGGACAGCAAACCCGCCATAACCAGCAACCCACTCCCGACACAAGACAGTCGCCACCGGCGGCCTGCCATGCTCTGCCCTTGATCACGATTTTTCGGAAGACTCATGTGATACCCCGTCGGAGCTGACTGCTCAGGGCAAAACCGGCCGGACCGCTTCGGTTGCAGCAAAAGCGCGGCATGCCGGCTTCCAGAACCACGGCGTAACGAAGGCTGGGGAGAATTGCTTCGGAAAGCAAGCAGGCACATCCCTCAGGAAACGCCGGCTGGCTCAAACCCAGCGCTTTGTGCAGCTGCAACAGACTTCCGCGCCGGGCATTCCAGGCCGGGGCAAATACGGAGACACCCTTGTCTGCCTGACGAAAACCGCCCGTTGTCCTTCGGGACAGTACGGAGCCGCCAAAGCCGTTGGCGTGCTCACCCCCCAGAGCCTGCTTGTGCAGGTGGGAACCAGATACCGCGGCCAAGACCGCGACAGCGCCAGCCCCCGAGGGAGTGCTTATCGGCCCCGGGGATGAATTGCCTGACGCACCCAGCAGCTCCGCCCTACCAATCTAGGTCTGCTCGAGCCCCTGTGCAATCTCTTCGGCGCGATCGGCCAGGCGGGCGAGCCGGCGGCGGGACTCCGCCTCCGCCTGCGGCTGGCGCGAGAGCTCCGATTGCAGGTTGGCCAGCAACGTCCTCTGGTCGTGCAGTTCGTCCGCCATCAGCAGGGCGGCCAGCACCAGCAGCCGGCTCTCGCCACTTTGACCGCCGAGCGCCTTTATGCTGTCGATCCGGGCTTCCACGTCGGACGCCATCTGAAGCAGGTGGCGTTCCTGCCCGTCGTCGCAGCCGACGGTGTAGGCGTAGCCGTTGATCTTGATGGTGAGCTGAGCCACGGCAGTATCTTTCGTTTGCGGCGATGTATCACGGCAGAATGCTTGCGGCCTGGTACCTAGGCGTATCCACAGGCACGGGCCGGTGCAAATGCAGGATCGAAGGCTCGTTGGTCCCTGGGACGCGGACTGCCTGCCTTTCCGGCATCAGTCACTCGAATCCCGCCCCAGCACGCTGCGAAGTTCTGCTATCAGCACGTCCAGCCGCGCGGCAAGTGCCGCATTGCCCGGGCCGGCCGACAGGCCCCCTGCCTTGGGCCTGGCGCGGGCGATACGGCCCAGCGCCGCTTCCAGCCGGGCTGTCTCATCCACACCGCAATCGGCCATCCGCACCTCCGGACATTTCCGGACACCCGCACAGCGTCCTCGTTCAGGGTTGAACAGAAAGCCGCCGCGGGCTTGAACGTCAAGCATGAAGCTACCGCCGGCAATCATCGTGCACGGGCTGGGCATGGCACAGGCGGCGCTGGCCGCAGCTGCGGGGCGTCGGGTCACGCTGCTCTCCGGCGAGGGTGCCGGTGCCTATGCGGGCGTGGCCTGGTGGCAGGCCCTGGTAGCGGCTGCCGCCCTCGCGGCGCCCGGCGCCGATTTCTGTGACGTGCTCGATTGCGGCAATGCGACAGGGCGCGCGCTGGAGGCGTTGCGGGCGGGGCAGAGGCTGCTGGTGCTGCGCGCCGGCCCGGTTGTCTGGGATGACATGGCCCGGCGCGCTGCCGGCCTGGGCGCCACGCTCTGGGCGAACGCGCCACCGTCGCTGGACCTGGCGGATGGCCGGGCCGGCCGCGGCCTGGATTCCTGGCTCGATGGCTGAGCGGCGTAGGCTACGCCCGGTTCCGGCCGGAAAAACAGTCCGGACCGCAGGCTTTGTCCGCCAAAAGCTCTGGTTTGGCAGCCTTTGCGCGGGTGACACGCGCGTTGGCATCGTCTAAGCCGCATCCGCCCCCCCCTTGCGTCAGTCCCGGGGCGTCGGCCCCGGCCCGGAGACACAGAGATGAACGTGACACCAGAAGTCCGCAGGATCCTGAAGAACTACGAGAGCGACAATCCCGGAACGAAAGCCAACCTCGTCCGCATACTGATGGAAGGCAAGCTGCGCGGCACTGGCCGGCTCGTCATCCTGCCCGTCGATCAGGGCTTCGAACACGGGCCGGCCCGCAGCTTCGCCGCCAACATGGCCGCCTACGACCCGCATTACCATTTCCAGCTCGCCATAGACGCCGGCCTGTCCGCCTTCGCCGCACCGCTGGGCATGCTGGAATGCGGCGCCAGCAGCTTTGCCGGCCAGATCCCGCTCATCCTGAAGCTGAACTCCAGCAACGCGCTGGCCACGGAAAAGGACCAGGCGGTCACCGGGTCGGTCTCCGACGCGCTGCGCCTCGGCTGCTCGGCCATTGGCTTCACCATCTATCCCGGCAGCGAATACTGCTTCAAGCAGATGAACGAGTTGCGGGAGCTTTCCGAGGAAGCCAAGGCCGCCGGCCTCGCCGTGGTCGTCTGGAGCTATCCGCGCGGACCGATGCTGGACAAGGAAGGTGAGACCGCGTTCGACATCTGCGCGTATGCGGCGCACATGGCCGCGCTGATGGGCGCACACATCATCAAGGTGAAGCCGCCCACCGAGCATCTCAGCCTGCCGGCCGCTAAGAAGGTGTACGAGGAGCAGAACATCCCGCGCGCGACGATGGCCGAGCGCGTGCGCCACGTGGTGCAGAGCTGCTTTGCGGGCCGCCGCATCGTGGTGTTCTCCGGCGGCGAGAACAACAAGGACACGGCGGCGTTCCTGGCCACCATACAGGGCATACGCGACGGCGGCGCAAACGGCGCCATCATCGGCCGCAACACGTTCCAGCGCCCCCGCGTGGAGGCCCTGGAGCTGCTGGCGAGAATCATCGAGATTTATCGCAAGCCGGCGTCCACGCCGCAGTAGGACAACCCTCACCCTTTGCTCCCTGCCGGGCACAAGCCGGATGGAACGCCGACAGGGGGCAGAGTCTTCTGCTTCTTTTCTTCAGAAAAGAAGGCCTTTTCTTCCCATGCCGCACGACTGCCGCCTCTATCTGCTGACACCCCCGACCCTGCCGGAGAAGTTCCCCGAGATCCTGGCCGGGGTGCTGGATTGCGGTGATGTGGCCGCCCTGCAGCTACGCCTGACGGATGCGGACGAGGACGCCGTCCGCCGTGCTGTCGATGCGGTGCGGCCTGTCACCCAGGCACGTGGCGTGGCGCTGATACTGAACAACAGGCCTGACCTGGCGGTGCAGACCGGCTGTGACGGCGCGCATGTGGGTGCTGCCGACGTTCCGCCCGCCGAAGCGCGGCGCCTGCTTGGACCAAAGCTGCAGCTTGGCGTCTCCTGCTACAACAGCCGGGACCGGGCCCTGCGTGCCGGCGAGGCGGCTGCCGACTACGTGTCGTTCGGCGCGTTCTTCCCGAGCACGACAAAGACCGCCGAGTCCCAGCCTGGGATGGAACTGGTATCCTGGTGGGCCGAGTTGATGGAGCTGCCCGTCGTGGCCGTAGGCGGCCTCACGCCGGACAATTGTACGCCGCTGGTGCGCGCCGGCGCGAACTTCGTGGCCGCCTGCGCCGCGGTATGGCGCGCCGAGGCGCCGGCAGCCGTCGTCCGCGCATTCAACATCGCGATTGCGCAAGCGTGAGAGAGCGGCCGGGCGTCCAAACGCTGGGCACCCGGCAAGACGCTTAGGTCCTTTGCGTCGTCTGATGCCGATCCGCTCTGAGCTGTGACACTTAAGGCAGGAAGGAAGGCCTTCTTTTTTGCAAAAAAGAAGCAAAAAACTTTTGCGTCCTGCGCAGGCTCAGATGCCTCGATTGATCCTGAGGCAACTGGCTGCTGCAGACGCGACGGAAAGCGGTATTTTGATCCTTTTTTTTAAAAACGGCTGCCTGCTTTCTGTGCGTAAGGCTCACGGCTGGTCGGTATGAGAGGTGCCGGGTTGCAGCCTAGTGGTGGGCCGGCACCAGCGCGATGACACTCCCGCCAATGCCGGGCGTCACGCTGAAAGAGGAGCCGGCCGCCACACCCGTCAGGGTCAGCTTGTCCAGCACCTGCCCGTTCTCGCTGAGACTCAGCACGTCCGTCGAGCCGTTCCAGCTCGCGTGGTCGATGCCGGCCACGAGCAACTGGTCGCCCGCCTGAAATCCGGCGATGTGGAACGTGCCGCCGACTTCGGGCGCCAGTTCCAGCGTGCCGGTGCTGCCCATAAAGGAGAGCGTCGGCACCGAAATCTTGCTGGATACGAGATCCAGCGTGCTTCCGGCGCCGATCTGCACGCTCCCCATGCCGACCAGGTTTCCGGTGACCACAAGCGTGCCGCCGGCCGACTCCAGCGCACCGTTATCCATGACCCCATGGCTGGCGCTCGCGACCGTGCCGTTGCCGGACACCGTGCCACCCTGGTCGATGACCAGCCCGGCGCCGCCCACGCCGATGTTGAACGTGCCGCCCGCCATGGTGACCGAGCTGCCGGCGCCGATCGAGACCATGCTCTTTGCAGTCAGGGTGGAATTGCCGGCCAGCGTGACCGTACCCGTGCCGCCGACGCCGCCTTGCACCGCAGTGCCGATCTGCATCCAGCTCGAGGCAGTCAGGCTGGCGTTGCCGCTCATGTTCAGCTGCCCTGCGCCAGTCACGTCCGTGCCCAGGCCCAGCCCCAGTGCGGTGAGAGTGGAGGTGCCGCTCATGTTCAGCGTGCCCTGCCCGTCCAGCCCGACCAGGCAGGGAGCCACCACGCCGACGGTACCGCCTGCCAGAGTGAGCGTACCGACGCCGCTCTCGAACTGGCCGATCTTGATGTCCTGCATATGCAGGTTCGCGGCGGCCGTGCTGCCGGACGCCGCGGCGACTGTCACGCTGCCCACGCCGTGCACGCCCACCTCGAACCCGCCGGCATCGCTCAGGCTGGAGCCGGCGTTGAACGTGACATTGGAATCCTGGCACACCATGAAGCTCTCGCAGGTGTTCGTGGACTCGGTCTGGATCGCGCCGTTGATCGACATCGTCTCGCTGCCGATCAGCATGAGCGTGCCAACCGCAATGGGACCGGTCAGCACGGCGCTGTGCGTGAACAGCGCGGTGTCCGCCGCACCCGGCACATAGCCGCCGGACCAGTTGCTAGCGGTGTTCCACACCGCATTCGCGCCGGTGCCCTGATAGATCTCCAAATTCGGTATGGCCGCCATTTACGTGTCTCCAGCAAATGATAAGAAGGGCGGAATTTTGCCCGCCTGCGCAATTTACGGTTCCAGCCTTGCCAATTGGTTTACGGCCCTGGCAGGCTTGACAGCCAACCTCGCCTGACCGACCAGACCTCATGTCCCGCTTCGACGCAGACTTCACCGAAGCTCTCGACGGCCTCGCGGCACGCGGCCTGCGGCGTGCCGTGCGAACGCTGCCGCCGGGCCTGCTCAACGTCTCCGGCAACGACTATCTGGGCCTGTCGCAGCACCCGCTTCTCAAGGCGCAGGCAGCCGCCTGGGCCGCGGAATACGGCGCGGGCGCGGGCGCGTCCCGCCTGGTCACCGGCACGCTGCCCGCCCACGAGGCGATAGAGGAGCGGCTGGCGGCGCTGAAGGGCACGCAGGCGGCACTGCTGTTCGCCTCCGGCTGGCAGGCCAACGCCTCCGTCCTCGCGGCGCTGCTGCGCCTGCCGGGGCCGCCGCCGCTGGTGTTCTGCGACGCGCTGAACCATGCCAGCCTGCACCACGGCTGCCGCGCCGCCGGCCGCAGCCAGATTGTCTTCCGGCACAATGACATGGCCCACCTCGCCCGCCTGCTGACCGCGCATGAGGGTGCCCATGCGCGCCGCTTCATCGTGACCGAGAGCGTGTTCTCGATGGACGGCGACACCGCCGACCTGCCGGCGCTGCGCGCTCTGGCGGACCGGCACGGCGCGTTCCTCTATCTGGACGAGGCGCATGCCACGGGCGTGCTCGGCCCGCGCGGGATGGGCCTGTCCGGCAGCATGCCCGGCGGCGTGGACCTGGCGATGGGCACGTTCAGCAAGGCGCTCGGCGGCTTCGGCGCCTATGTCGCAGGCAGCCGCGCGCTGTGCGAGTGGCTGGTCAACCGCGCGTCCGGCTTCATACACACGACCGCGCTGCCACCCGCCGTGCTCGGCGCCATGGATGCCGCGTTGACGCTGGTGCCCGGCATGGATGCCGAGCGCGCGCGCCTCTGCAGCCATGCCGCGCGCGTGCGCGGCGCATTGGCGTCACTCGGCATCTGCCACGGCCCGTCCAGCACGCAGATCGTGCCGGCAATCGTCGGCCCGGAAGCGCTGACGCTGGCGTTGTCCGAGCGGCTGCGCACGGCAGGCGTGCTGGCCGTGGCCATCCGGCCCCCGACCGTGCCTGCCGGCACCAGCCGTCTGCGCCTGGCGCTGTCCGCCGCGCACACGCATGCCGAGATCGGCCACCTGGTCGACGCTCTGGCCGATGCCTGGCCGGCGCTGGCGCGGGCGGCCTGACGCGATGCGTGCTGGCGTGTTCGTCACCGGCACGGACACGGCCGTGGGCAAGACAATGGTGTCCGCCTGCCTGGTGCGTCGCTGGGGTGCCGATTACTGGAAACCTGTGCAGACCGGCCTGGCCGAAGACACGGCGGACAGCCTGACGGTCGCGCATCTGGCGGACGCCTCCGCTGGCCGGATACACGCGCCGCGCCACGTGTTCCAGGCGCCGCTTTCCCCGGAAGCCGCCGCGGCCGCCGAGGGGGCCGCGCTCGCACTGACCGATTTCAGCCTGCCCGCAGGCCGCGCGCCGGTCGTCGTGGAGGGCGCGGGCGGTGTGCTGGTGCCGCTGGGCGGCGGTGCCCTCATGGCCGACCTGATGGTGGAGCTCGGCCTGCCCGTGCTTCTCGTCGCCAGGACGGCGCTGGGCACCATCAACCACACGCTGCTTTCGCTGGAAGCCCTGCGCGCCCGCGGCCTGGACGTCT
>CAXUOA010000059.1:0-12026 GCA_964252625.1 uncultured Acetobacteraceae bacterium
GCACGCCTACTGGGCGGCGCAAGGCTGCGTGATCCTGCAGCCCTATGACCTGGAAATGGGCGCCGGCACCTTCCACCCTGCCACCACCCTGCGCGCGCTCGGCCCCAAACCATGGCGCGCCGCCTACGTGCAGCCCTGCCGCCGCCCCAGTGACGGCCGCTACGGCGAGAACCCCAACCGCCTGCAGCACTACTACCAGTACCAGGTGATCATGAAGCCCAGCCCGGCGGACGCCCAGGCGCTGGTGCTGGAAAGCTATCGCGCCATAGGCATAGACACGTCGCTGCACGATTTCCGCTTCGTCGAGGACGATTGGGAGAGCCCGACGCTCGGCGCCTGGGGCCTTGGCTGGGAGGTGTGGTGCGACGGCATGGAGGTGACGCAGTTCACCTATTTCCAGCAGGTGGGCGGCATCGCCGTGGTCACACCCTCTGCCGAGTTCACCTACGGCCTGGAACGCCTGGCCATGTACGTGCAGGGCCGCGAGAGCGTGTACGACCTCGATTTCAACGGCGCCGGCGTGACCTACGGCGACGTGTTCCTACGCGCCGAACGCGAGTACAGCGCGTATAATTTCGAGGCGGCCGACACGTCCATGCTGACCGGGCATTTCGCCGACGCGGAAGCCGAATGCGCCGCCCTGCTCGCGCGCGCCTTGCCGCTGCCGGCCTACGACCAGTGCATCAAAGCCAGCCACCTCTTCAACCTGCTGGACGCGCGCGGCGTCATCAGCGTGTCCGAGCGGGCTAGCTATATCGGACGCGTAAGGAGCCTGGCGAAGGGGTGTTGCGAGGGGTGGCTGGCTGGCGAGGTTTGACACTCGGAGCGTCCTGCACAGCACGCTCTCGTGTGACGCGCCCCGGACAGTCATCTTTTTGGCTGTCGGGGGCAAAGCCCCGAACTACCATCCGCATAACGGCCGGCGTCACCTACCCATCTTCGCGAACCACGGTACCAGCCGCGCGATCGCCTCGTGCACCTCCGCCGTGCTGACGGCGAAGCTCATGCGTATGAAATGCCGCCCCTCCACGGGATCGAAATCCACGCCGGGTGCGATCGCCACACCTGTCTCCTCCAGCATGCGCCTGCAGAAACCCACGCTGTCACCGGTCAGATGCCCGACATCGGCGTAGACATAGAACGCGCCGTCCGGCGGTGCGATCGCACCCAGGCCGAGGGCGGGTAACACCGCCAGCAGCTGCCTGCGGTTTTCCGCATACACGGCCACATGCGAGTCGAGCTCCTGCGTGCAGTCCATCGCAACCAGCGCCGCGTGCTGGCTCAGCGAGGGCGGTGTCAGGAACATGTTCCCCGCATATGCACTTGTCAGTTCGACACGGCCGGACGGCACCACCAGCCAGCCGAGACGCCAGCCGGCCATGCTGAAATATTTCGAGAAGCTGCTGATCACCATGGCGTCCGGCGCAAACTCGAGCATCGAATGCGTGGGCGCCCCGTAGCTCAGGCCGTGATATATCTCGTCGGACAGCATCCTGATGCCGCGTTCGGCGCACAGCGCGGCGATGGCCGCCATCTCGCCGGCAGGGATGATGGTGCCGGTGGGATTGCCCGGGCTCGCGATGATCACGCCGGCCGGCGCCGGATCGAGTGCGGCCAGATGCGCGGCGGTCAGCTGGAAACGCGTCTCCGCCCCGCAGCCGATCTCCTGTGGCACCATGTGCAGCGCGCGCAGCGTGTTGCGATACGCGACGTAGCCCGGCCGCGCCATCGCCACGCGCTCGCCCGGGCGGAAATTGGAGCTGAGCGCCAGCACCAGCGCCGGCGAGGCGCCGCATGTGAGGATGATCTGCCCGGCGCCGATGCTGACGCCGTAACGCTCCCGATACAGCCGCACCAGCCGCGCCTTCAGCGGCGCGCTCTCCCAATAGCCCATGCCGTCCGAGTCCAGTACCTGGTGTGCGGCGGCGACCGCTGCGCGTGGCGCGCCGGTGGAAGGCTGGCCGAACTCCATGTGCAGGATGGAGCGGCCCTCCGCCTTCAGCGCGTGCGCCAGGCGGCTGATGGCGATTGCCTGGAACGGCTCTGGAGGGATGTGCATCGCTGGTCCCTTAGAAAGAAAGCAGTCCTTTTTTGAAAAAAAGGACCAAAAAACTTCTGCTCCCTGTCGGCGGCTGAAGGACAAACCCGCGACAGCGGAGCAAAAGTTTTTTGCTTCTTTTTTTCAAAAAAGAAGGCCTTGCTTTCTTACTTATCGCGAGAGCGGCCCCGTCATCTCCTCAGGCCGCACCCAGGCATCGAAATCCTCCGCGCTGAGAAAGCCCAGAGCCAAAGCCGCCTCTTTCAAGCTCGTCTCCTCGCGATGCGCCTTCAGCGCGATCTGCGCCGATTTCTCGTAGCCGATATGCGGATTGAGCGCGGTCACCAGCATCAGCGAGCCGGCGACGTTCGCCGCGATGCGTTTCTCGTCCGGCGCAATGCCCTGCGCGCAGCCCACGTCGAACGCCAGGCATCCGTCGGCCAACAACGCCACCGATTCCAGCAGGTTGTGCAGCATCACCGGCTTGAACACGTTGAGCTGGAAGTTGCCCTGGCTGCCGCCGAACGCCACCGCGGCGTCGTTGCCGAACACCTGCACGGCCACCATCGTCAGCGCCTCGCTTTGCGTGGGGTTCACCTTGCCCGGCATGATGGAGCTGCCGGGTTCGTTCTCCGGGATGCGCAACTCGGCAAAGCCCGCGCGCGGCCCGCACGCGTACCAGCGCACGTCGTTGGCGATCTTCATCAGCGCGCCGGCCAGCGTGCGCAGCGTGGCGCTCACCGTCACCATGGCATCATGCGCGGACAGGGCTGCGAACTTGTCCGGCGCGGTGACGAAGGCGAACCCCGTCTCCGCGGCGATGTGGCGCGCCACGGACGCGCCGAACTGCGGATGCGCGTTCAGCCCCGTCCCCACTGCGGTGCCGCCGATCGCCAGCTCCAGCAGCCCGGGCACTTCCGCGCGTACGGAGCGCACCGCATTGTCCAGCTGCGCCACCCAGCCGCCCATCACCTGGCCCAACGTCACCGGCGTGGCGTCCTGCAAATGCGTGCGCCCGATCATCACCACGTGGGCATACGCCTGCGCCTTGGCGTGCAGCGTGGCGCGCAATTGCGCCACCGCCGGCAGCAGCCGGTGCTCTATCTGCTCCATTGCGGCGATGTGCATGGCGGTCGGAAACGTGTCGTTGCTGGACTGGCAGTGATTCACGTCGTCATTGGGGTGGACGGGCGATTTCGCGCCCACGGTGCCGCCGGCCAGTTGTATGGCGCGGTTGGCGATCACCTCGTTGGCATTCATGTTCGTCTGCGTGCCGGACCCGGTCTGGAACACCACCAGCGGAAACTCGGCGTCCAGGTCGCCATCGATCACCTCGTTGGCGGCGCGTATGATCAGGTTCACCCGCTCGGCCGGCAGCTCGCCCAACTCGCCATTGGCCAAAGCGGCCGCCTTTTTCAGCAGCCCCATGGCGCGTATCACCGGACGGGTGAAGCGGAAGCGGTCGACGCCGATGGGGAAGTTCTGGATGGAGCGCTGCGTCTGCGCCCCCCACAGCCGGTCCGCCGGCACCGGCAGCGCCCCCATGGCGTCCTTCTCCATGCGGAATCCTGGGGGGGCTTGCTCGGGCATCTCGCGTCCTTGGGCGGTTACGGAGGCGGCTATAGGTTATTGACGGGGGTTTTGGATAGGCGCGGCAAGGGCTCCCGACTTGAACGGAAAGCAGACGCGTCACCGCTTCCGTAACAAGCCGCCGTCTAACGCCCGCAAAGCCGGAGGTGTATTTCGATACGGCGGTTTGACAGGCCTGGGGCTCGCGGCCTCAGCGGAGTTTGGGCCAGAACCGGCTCGTCGAAGTCACCGCTGTCGCGCGCCCTAATCCGTCAGCCGAGGATAGAGCCGCCTCAGCTCCGAAAAATCCCGAGACCCCTTGACCTGCCCTTCCGCGCCCTCGTTGCGCATCCAGTGTGACCCGGTGCGCCCGTCGATCTGCCAGCCGGCCTCGAGCGGCCACTCCGACGGAGACAGCGCGCGGGCCTGGAACATCCGCGCGAAATTGCCGAGCAGGTTGCACCATACGAACACCACGGAGTGGTCCAGCAGCGGTTTGGCCAGCCAGAACAGGTGTTCGGAGAACCGCTCCATGGCGGAGGTCTCCAGAATATAGGCGTCGTCCGGAAACGGGCTGGGCAAGCCGTCGGGCACGAAGTTGCGGGCGTGATCAATTCGCCAGGCGCGCCGCCCGGCGAGGAAGTGGTGCCGGTTGATGTTAACGGCCAAGGCGGCGCCGGCCACCACGCCAATGACGCCACCGGCAGCGGCGCCCGGCGGCCCGGCCAGCGAGCCGACCTTGAGGCCGATAAAACCGCCGGCGGCCGCGCCGGCCAGACCGGGGATGATGTCGTCGGCAGCGACCGAGTCGCGCTTGAGCGTCTGCACCGTGAACCCGTTCATGAACTCGGCGGGGCCGGTGATCCGCATCACCCAGTCGTCGTAATGCGGCTGCCATGTGGCGTAGTCGCGGGTCAGGGAAATCTTGCCGTTGAACTTGTAATGGTCGCCGTCGAACGCCTCCACCGTGGCGGCAGGGCTGTCCAGGACGGCGCAAAAGCTGTGGATGAACTGCTGCGCCAACGCGATCGGTTTCTGCGGGCTACGGAACGCGATGCGAAACCGGTTGAGGTGCCAGGACTCGACGCCGCAGGTGGCGATCGGCAAAGGGTGGAACCGGCCGCCGCTTGTCTTCTCGCTTTCCATGACAGAGCGTAACGGTGCGGCGCCGTATTCGTTCCGCCTCGCCTGCCGGCGGCTCAGATGCCTTGATCGATCCGAAAGGTCCGGCTGCTGCAAATGCGAGGGAAAGCAGAAGTTTTCTGCTCCTTCTCCGACAAGGACTGCTTGCTTGCCTCGCGTCGGCCGCAAGACCGGCTGCTGCTATCGTGCCGCAGCTGCGCGAGCCCATATACTAGATCCTGCCCATACCGAGGGCCCCATTGCCCACAGGACCACCTCCCCCGCCGTGCTCCGACTGACAGAACTCAAGCTCCCCTTGGACCACGATTCCGCAGCCCTGGCCCAGGCTGCGGAAGCCAGGCTGGGCGCCCCCCCGACCGCCATCCACGTCGTCCGCCGCGCCACCGATGGCCGCAACCGCCGCGCCATCGCCCTCATCTACCCGCTGGACGTGGACATGCCCGACGAGGCCGCCATCCTCGCGCGCGCCGACGCCGACAACCACGTAACACGCACGCCGGACACCACCTTCCGCCACGCCGCGCGCGCGCCCACCCCCCTGCATGACCGCCCCGTGGTCATCGGCGCCGGCCCCTGCGGCCTGTTCGCCGCCCTGGCGCTCGCCCAGATGGGCTTCCGCCCCATTATCCTCGAACGCGGCCGCGTGGTGCGCGCGCGCACCGCGGACACCTTCGCCCTGTGGCGCAAATCCGTCCTCACGGCCGAATCCAACGTCCAGTTCGGCGAAGGCGGCGCCGGCACCTTTTCCGACGGCAAGCTGTGGTCCGGCGTGCGAGATCCCGCCTATCTCGGCCGCCGCGTGCTGGAAACCTTCGTGCGCGCCGGTGCGCCCGCGGAAATCCTCGTCGCCAGCAAGCCTCATATCGGCACCTTCCGCCTGGTCACCGTGGTGGAAAGCCTGCGCGCGGAGATCGAAGCCCTGGGCGGCGAATACCGCTTCGGCACCCGGGTGGCCGGTTTCATCACCGGCCGCGCCCCCGGCGGCGCCAGGCGCATCGAGGCGCTCGAACTCGCCCACGGCGAAACCCTGCCGGCCCGCCACGTGATCCTCGCGCCCGGCCACTCCGCCCGGGACCTCTTCGCCAGCCTGGTGGAAGCCGGCGTCCACGTGGAACCCAAACCCTTCTCGGTGGGCGTGCGCATCGAACACCCGCAATCCGTCATAGACCGCGCCCGCTTCGGCGCCTTCGCCGGCCACGCGCGCCTGGGTGCCGCCGACTACAAGCTCGTCCACCACGCAAGCGGCGGCCGGTCCGCCTACAGCTTCTGCATGTGCCCCGGCGGCACCGTCGTCGCCGCCACCAGCGAGCCGGGCCGCGTGGTGACCAACGGCATGAGCCAGTATTCCCGCGCCGAGCGCAACGCCAACGCCGGGCTGGTGGTGGGCGTGGGTCCCGCCGACTTCGCCCCCGAGGACGCCGGCGACCCGCTCGCCGGCATCGCCTTCCAGCGCCGCCTGGAGTCCGCCGCCTTCACCGCCGGCGGCGGCACCTACGCCGCCCCTGCCCAGCGCGTGGGCGACTTTCTCGCCGGCCGCGCCAGCACGTCCCTGGGCGCCGTGATCCCCTCCTACAAGCCGGGCGTCACCCCCACCGACCTGGCCGCCTGCCTGCCCGGCTTCGTGCTGGCCACCCTGCGCGAGGCGCTGCCCGTCTTCGCCCGCCAGATCCCCGGGTTCGACATGGCGGACGCCGTGATGACCGGCGTGGAGACACGCACCTCGTCGCCCATACGGATCACCCGCGGCGCCGATTTCCAGAGCCTCAACACCGCCGGCCTCTACCCCGCCGGCGAAGGCGCAGGCTATGCCGGCGGCATCCTCTCGGCCGCCATCGACGGCACGCGCGTGGCGCAGGCCTTGGCAATGGAGGCGGGCGGCCGGTAGTTCGAAGCCGCTCCCGTAAAGGAAGAAAGACCAGGGCCAGGGGCTCTGCCCTGGCCCTCTTTTACCGAACTGACGAACAGACGTGCTTCCTCGCCGTCCTGCTCCCCAAGGCGTTTTTCCACCAGGCGCACGCAAATGCCGGCCAGGCGGCTTTACAGGCTTTCAGTCTTTACAAGCTGCCCGGTGTACGAATTTACAGCATTCATGGCGCTGCGACGGTTCAGCGGTGAAACAGCGCCGTCTCCATGCGTAATTGCTGCAACGCAAACGCGATGGAGACCCGGCGCCATGACCCACTCTGCCCCGACCGATTTCTACGATGACGGCCTGGTCCACAGCCACGACTGGTCGCGCAACACGCCACCCGGCCTGCACCACAGCGAGCGGCACCAGTCGGCTGGCCACGACCAGGACGACCATGCCGGCGACCACCGCCGCATCCGGAACTGAGTCGAGGACGGCGGCGGTATAGCCGTCGCCGTCTGGAACCGAGAGCTACCGCCAAGATTCGCGTCGGATGGCATCCTAGGTCGCGTCATCGCTTCGACCGGGATCATGTCCTCGGTTGCGCTGCAAGGCTAGGCGGTCTCATGAGGCGACTTTCTCTGGCGCTTCTTTTATAGCCGCGGGCCTTGCCGTACCGGACCCAGTGGTCCGCCGGGTCGGCCGTGTAACGCTCGCCCAGCTCGATTGCCGCGATTGGATACGTGGTACAGTACCACGCGGCATCGATGCCGAACGCGACACGCCCTTCGTTGAAGCCGTAATGCTCGAAATGATGGCGGCCGTCCGGCATGTCGCCGCTTGCGACGGTGCTGGCGATGTCGGCGTATCGGCGCAGGTAGAAAGCCTCGTCGAATGCGGCCAGCGTGTCGGCGCGATCACGCGGCGGCGGCACCCGCGTCATCAACGCGCGCAATTCGGCCGGTTTCATGCTCCGCCAGAGCCTGTCGATGGCGCCATGCGCGGCTGCAAAGCCTGCCACCGGCACCGCGTAATGGTGCGGAAACTGGGTGAAGCGGTAGCGCGGGTCGTCAAACGGCAGCAGGTCCGTCGACGGCGACTGCGCCGGGTTGAACAGGCCCAGCACGGGCAGATGCACCGTCTCGGCCTCTGACAGCCAGGCGGCAAGCCAGCTGAACGTGCTGATGGCAGGCACGATGTGGCAGCTGGCGCGTATGTAGGCGAAATCGGCGACCGCACCCTGGCTCGGCACGTAGCGCGCCGTGCGGAACCGCTGGCGTAAGGCGGCCATGTATGGCGTGTCGTCGAGCTGCCCCAGGAAGACCGGAGACAGGCCGGTGTCCTCCATTAGGCTCGCATAGAAATCGAGCGGGATCAGCACGTAGTCAGGGTGGTGGGCGTCCAGGATGTCACCCTGGCGTATGTTGCACAGCAGTTCGCCCGACCCTGCGCCGCTGACCGAAGGCGTGCGAAAAGTGCCGCGATAGTCGCCGGGCGGCAGGAAGTTGGCCATGCGCTGGGCGTAGGTGCGTATGTCCACCCGGTCCAGCGCGCCCTGCTGCAGCGCGTCCGCCAGCCGGTCCAACGGCAAGGCGGGGTCCTCCACCACCAGGCTGCGCGGCACGTCGGTGGCGCAAGGCGGGATCTGGATACCCCATTCCGGCAGGTGCACCTGCACCAGGCGCGCCCCGGGCACGCGCGCGGCCAGGCTCAGGGCGGCCATGTACTGGATCATCCTGTTGCCCAGATTGCCCATGGGGGATACCTGTATCAGCGGTGCGCGCTGGCCATCCGGCGGCGCCCATGCCTGGGACCGGCCCAATATCTGGGCTGCCTGGACCTTTGCGGCGTCAGCCATCACACACCTCCGGACGCCTTGAAGACACCGCCATGAAATCCGCCGTCTGCCTGATCGTGCGCAACGAGGCCCGCGACATCGCCGAGTGGATCGCCTTCCACAAGGTAGCCGGATTCGACACGCAGATCATCTTCGACAACCGATCCGACGACGGGACCACGCAGATCGTCAAGGCGGCCGCCACCCGGCTGGACGTGCGCTACCACCACTGGCCGCATTCCGGCCCGGACAGCCAGGTGCTGGCCTATGAAGCCACCTGCGCCGCCTACAGGCTGGAGTTCGACTGGATCGCTTTCGTCGACTCCGACGAGTTCGTGGTGATCACCGGCGGCGAGACGGTGAACGGCTACCTGGCGCGCTTCGAGGGCTGGAGCGGCGTGGCGTTGAACTGGGCGATCTACGGTTCGGACGGACATACCGCGTTTCCCGACGGCCTGGTGCTGGAGAGTTTCACCCGGCGCGCACGGCCGGATTTCTTCCCCACCCGGCACGTGAAATCCATCATACGCCCCGGCTTCGCCGAACGCTGCCTGAACCCGCATTGCTTCGACCTGCGCGGCCACCGCCTCGGCAGCTACGCCACCCCGAAGCAGAAGGCCATGCACTGGTGGCCTGCGCCGGAGCTAGGCGGCATCCTGCCGGGTGTCGGCCTGGACGTGCCGGATTACACCACGGCGCGGGTCAACCATTATTTCACCCGTTCCCGGGCACACTGGCTGGCCAAGCTGAAGCGCGGCTACCCCAGCGACGTGGCCATACGCAAGCTGGCGGAGTTCGACGAGTATGACCGCAACGAACTTGTCGATACGCTGCCGGCCGCCGTCATCGAAGCGGTCCGCGCGGAAGTCCGCGGCATACGCAACGCGGCTTGCGGCTGACGCGGTGAAAGCAAGCAAGCAGTCCTTTTTTGAAAAAAAAGGACCAAAAAACTTTTGCTTCCCGTCGCATTTGGAGCAGCCGGGTGCCTCCGGATCGATCGAGGCATCTGAGCCTGCGCAGGAAGCAAAAGTTTTTTGCTTCTTTTTTTCAAAAAAGAAGGCCTTCCTTGCTTACGTAAATGTCAACCACAGAGCCGTTGATAAAATAAAATAGTGGACCGCTATAAATTTTTGGATTGCCAAAAATGATACAAATCTGTATCGTTGCTGTTACGTATGGAAGTTGTTGCATACGCCTGGCCGCAAGGTCAGCAGCATCGGATCGAGGAGCCGCCCCCGTGTACGGCATAGTCGCGCAGCTTACCACATGGCGGGCAGACCGCCGGGCCGTGACCGCCCTGGAATACGGGATCATCGCAAGCATACTGGGGTTGGTGCTGGTCACCATATTCGGCAACCTCGGCAAGACGCTGACCACGCTGTTCTCGCATGTCGGCGCTTCGATCTGACCGCGCCTTCGCCTGCTTGCCTCAGCAAGCCGCTCTGACAGCTTTCTGAACCACCGTGTCGAGCGACTGCAGGAAGCGCGAGCGGTCGGCCGCTGTCATCGCGGCCGGCCCGCCTGTCGTCATCCCGATCTCGCGCAGGTGCGCCGATACGGCCCGCCCTGCCAGGGCCGTGCCGATGTTGTCGTCCGTCCAGATCCGCCCGTGAGAGGACAGCGCCCGCGCGCCCGCCGCCAGGCAGCGCCCCGCCAGCGGGATGTCCGAGGTGACGCAGATGTCGGCCGCGGTGATGCGTTCGGCGATCCAGTCATCGGCGGCGTCCGGCCCTTCGGCCACCGTCACCATGCGGACGAAGGCCAGCCCGGGCGGCCGTATCGGCCGGGAGCCGTTGGACACCACAACCACGCCGACGCCCAGCCGGCCCGCCACGCGATACACCTCCTCGCGCACCGGACAGGCGTCGCCGTCCACGTAGACCGCGGTCAAGATTTCCGGGCGAACCGCGAGAGGTCGACCGCGTCCTCCGGCCGCTTGGACTGGAAGAACGTGTAGTGCAGCGTGATCTCGTGCACGTCGCCCGCGTCCGGGTCCTTGGCCATCGCCGGATCGACGAAGAACGTCACCGGCATCTGCACGTGCTCGCCGGCGCGCAGCCGCTCCTCGTTGAAGCAGAAGCACTGCACCTTCTTGAAATACGGCCCCACCTTGTCCGGCGTCACGTTGAACGTGGCGTGGCCCACGATATCGTGGCCCGACTGGTTGGTCGCCTCGAAGAAGGCCAGCGCGTCCTGCCCGAGATGGACGCGAACCGAGCGCTGCGACGGCTCGAACGCCCAGGGCAGGTTCGGCGCCACCGAGGTGTCGAAATACACCGTCACCACGCGGTCGGTCTGGGTGGTGCTGCCGGTGGCCACGCGCTGCGTGGTGCCGCCGGCGCCGGTCACCTGGCAGAACAGGCGGTAGAGGGTGACGGAGTAGGAGGTGATGCCGAGCATGACGGCTAGCACCGCGCAGAAGGCGATGACTGTCGGGGTTTTGCGCATGGGAATTAGGTGGGAAGGCAAGGCAAAGCAAGCAGTCCTTTTTTGAAAAAAGGACCAAAAAACTTTTATCTCCCCGCCTGCACGGAGGCGCGCGCCGGTTCTGCCAACACGCGCATTGGCACTGCGAGCCGTGGCCGTGGTGCAGGCGGAGAGACAAAAGTTTTTTGCTTCTTTTTTTCAAAAAAGAAGGCCTTGCTTCCTTTTTCCCACTTTCCGCGCCATTCACCCCAAATGCAGCGCGTCCTCTCCGGCATCCAGCCCTCCGGCATACCCACCATCGGCAACTACCTCGGCGCCATACGCCAGTGGGTGGCGTTACAGGACACCCACGAGTGCCTGTTCTGCGTGGTGGACCTGCACGCCATCACCAGCTTCCAGGACCCTGCGCGCCTGCGCGCCCAGACCCTGGAGATGGCCGCCACCCTGCTCGCCTGCGGCATAGACCCGGCGCGCAGCACGCTGTTCGCGCAATCCGCCGTGCACGCCCACGTCCGCCTGGGCTGGATCTTCAACTGCGTCGCCCGGCTCGGCTGGCTGAACCGGATGACGCAGTTCAAGGACAAGGCCGGCCGCGACCGGGAAGCGGCCTCGGCCGGCCTATACGTGTACCCGAACCTGATGGCGGCCGACATCGCCGCCTACCGCGCCACCCGCGTCCCGGTGGGCGACGACCAGCGCCAGCACCTCGAACTGGCCAACGACATCTGCGAGAAGTTCAACCACGATTACGGGGTGGATTTCTTCCCGCGCATCGAGCCGCTGATCCTGGGCCACGCGGCGCGGGTGATGAGCCTGCGCGACGGCACGCGCAAGATGAGCAAGTCCGATCCCTCCGACCAGAGCCGGATCAACCTGACGGACGACGCGGACGCGGTGGTACAGAAGATACGCCGCGCCAAGACGGACCCCGAGCCGCTGCCGGGCGAGCCGGCCGGCCTGGCGGAGCGCCCGGAGGCCCGCAACCTGGTCGACATCTACGCCGCCATGGCCGGCACGGACGCCGCCGCGGTGCTGGCCGAGCACGGCGGACGCGGCTTCGGCCCGTTCAAGGACGCGCTGGCCGGGCTGCTGGTGGCACGCCTGGGGCCGATCGCCACGGAGACAAGGCGGTTGCTGGCGGACGAGGCGCATTTGCGCGGCGT
>CAXUOA010000060.1:0-12008 GCA_964252625.1 uncultured Acetobacteraceae bacterium
GATGTGGTCAGCACCCAGGCCGGCTCTACCAACCAGGTGACGCTCTCCCGCAGGGACACGTTGACGGCCGCCGGCACCGATCAGGTGACGGTGTCCGGCTACGCCAACCAGATCACCGAGGGCGGAACGGCAAACGTCGCCCTGCTCGCCGGCAACAACGCGGTGCAAGGCAGCATGGGACTGTTGACGGTCACCGATCAGGTGGGCGGCGACTCGATCACCGGCGGCTCCGGCGGCCTGATCGCTGTCCTGTCGGGCGGCTACGACACGGTCACCACCGCGCAGGCCGCCACCGACCGCGTCAGCCTGTCCGGCCAGAGCATGCTGCTCAGCCAGGGCACCGACCAGATCAGCGTGGCCGGTGCCTACAACCAGGTCACCGTGACGGGTGCCGCCAGCATCAGCGCCGCCGCTGGCTTCGACAGCTACGTGCTGGACGGCGCCGACAGCCTGGCCAGCGCCGGCGCCAGCGCGGTGACCGTGGGTGGCGCCGCGAATGTCACCATCGCCTCGGCGGGGCTGGACGACCAGGGCATCGACAAGCTGGCAGGCGGCGCTGTCTGCGTTAGCGAAAGCCTGCCCGGCGGACTGGCTTCCCTGTCGGTGACCGGCGGAGCGGCCACCATCGCCGCCGCCGCCGGCAGCTATGCCGGCCTGTCCGCCACGTTTGCGGCGGGCGACACCGTCAGTGCCGGGTCAGGCAACGTCACGCTGTTCGGCGCCGCCGGGCAGGACAGCTTTGCCGGCGGCAGCGGCCAGGCGGAGATCATGCTCGGCGGCAACGACACGGTCAGCCTCGGCGCCGGCCTGCTCACGGTGCAGGGCGGCTCCTCGGATGTTTTCGTGGTGCCGCAGGCGGCGGCGGGCACGCTGGTCATCGACAACTGGTCCGCCCAGGACAGCCTGATGACGCCTGGGCAGTCCGCGCCCGCCGTCGTCTCGCAGACCGTCTCCGGCGGGTCCGACTGGCTGAGTTTCGCCGGCGGGGCACAGGTTCAGCTGGTGGGGGTGACGCATTTCGGCTGATGGGCGCGGCCTGGGCGGCGTTGCAGACAGTGCACGTTGCAGCCAGGGGCCGCAGCCTTGCCGGCGCAGTCTATAAAAGAAGCGCTTCACTTGGCCGTTCCCAGCCGTTAGACTCGATTGCGTATCTAAAGGCGGACGACCGTGGAAGCGCTGCTGTTCATGCTCAACTCGATCGCGATCGTGTTGATGGTGTTCATGGGGTTGCGGGATGACCGCAGGCCGCCCGGTGCGCCGCACACCAGCCTGTTTCGTATGCGTGACGAGCCGGCCGAGGCTCTCACCAAGTCCCACGGCGGTGCGGCCGTAGCGCCCGGGCCGGCGGAGGGCCCGAGCTGGGCGGATTGGGAGCGGCCCGGGAGTTCCGCGCCGTGAGGGACGCGATGTTCGCGTTCGTCTGGATGGCGCTGCTGCCGCTCAGCCTGATGTCCGCCCATATCGGCGTCCTGCTCTGGGTCTGGGTGGCCCTGCTCTCACCGAACGAGTTGCTGACCGGCTTCCTGTCCAGCGTGCCGTTCAACAAGATCGTGGCGCTGTCCACGCTCAGCCTGCTGGTTCTGAGCCGCGAGAAGAAAGACGCCTATCTCGACCGTGCGCTCGTGCTGCTTCTGCTGTTCGCGCTGTCGGCTACCATCTCCTGGTACGGTGCCCTGGCGCCGAGCGATGCCGCCAACGACCTCTACCAGAAGCTGCTCAAGGAGATCGTGCTCGTCTTCGTCATCACCGCGGTGATGACGACGCGTCACCGCGTGCATCTTCTGGTCCTGACGATCGTGCTGTCGCTTGGCTTCCTTGCGGTCAAGGAGGGCCTGATCTCCATCCTCACGATCGGCGGACACCGGATACTCGGCTCGGGCAGTATCGGCGACAACAACTCGCTGGCGACCGCGCTGCTGATGGTCATCCCGCTGATGTTCTATCTGGCGCGCTACTCCGCGGTGCGCGCCGTCAGGATCTGCCTGCTCGGCGCGGTCGCACTGGCGGTGGTGACGATCATCATGACGTTCTCGCGCGGCGGCTTCGTCGGGCTGATGCTGCTGGGCGGCTTCATCATCAAGAACAGCCGCAACAAGATGGCCAGCCTGACCGTCGTCGCTCTGACCTGTGTGCTGATCTACGTGCTCGCCCCCGATGCCTGGTTCGAGCGGCTGAGCACCATCCAGGACGCCGATAACGACAGCTCGTTCATGGGCCGCGTGGTGGCCTGGAAGATGAGCCTGTTGATCGCTTGCAGCCACCCGTTCTTCGGTGGAGGTCCGCACGCGGTGCAGAACCTGTCCGTGTGGAACACGTTCAAGCCGCTGCTGCCGACGGTGGATTTCGTCACCACACCACCGGCGGATGTGTTTCCGCACGCCGCGCACAGCATCTATTTCGAGATATTGGGCGACCAGGGGTTCGGCGGCCTGCTCCTGTTTCTCAGTGTCGCCGGCGCGTCCCTGTGGAACTGCCACTGGATCGTCCGCAAGACACGCAACCTGCCTGACCTGGCTTGGGCGCGCGACCTGGCACGGCTTTCGCAAATCAGTCTGGTGATCTACCTGGTAACCGGCGCTGCCCTGAGCATGGGATATTTCGAGCTGTTCTACGTTCTGGTGGCTGTTCTCTCCCGCTGCCGGCGCATCGTCTCGCAAGCCCTGGCCGCCATGCAGCCGGAACGAACCGAGATGTGGGACATGCCGGCCGATGCGGCGGTGGCCGGTCAGGGGCACCCCGCCTTTGTCTAGCGCGGCCGATATCTGTGCGAGGCCCATCTCCTCGAAGGAACCGGCTCCGGTGCTTTCCGGTTCGTCCCGGTTGCCGCTGCCGAAGGCGAAGCTTTCAGGCATTGAGGCATTACGGGGTCTGGCGGCTGTAGCGGTCGTGGCCTACCACGCGTCACGCCACGTGGACAAAGCGTTCGGAGCACCTGGCCTGGCCGCTCTGCTTGGGCCCGGCCAGGCCGGCGTCGACGTGTTCTTCACGCTGAGCGGTTTCATCATTTTGCACGTGCATGGCAAGGATATCGGACGTCCGGCCCGTCTGGCGCATTACCTGGGCCGGCGTTTCACTCGCCTGTTTCCGCTTTATTGGCTCGCACTGGCGGCCACCGTCGTCATGGGCTCGGCCGCCTCCCGCAGCCTGCCCGAATTCGGGCGGCTGGTGTTCTCCGTATTCCTGCTGCCGTCGCACCAGGAACCGCTCCTCGGTGTCGCGTGGACGCTGCAATTCGAAGTGCTGTTCTACGCGGCGTTCGCGTTGCTCATAGTGAGCCGCGCACTCGGCTCGGCCGTGCTGGCTGCGTGGTTCGTCTGCATCGCCTGCCATGTGTCCGGCGTGAACCTGGCCGTGTTGCCGCCCCAAATCACCGGCGCATACGGTCTCGAGTTTTTCGTGGGCATGCTCAGCGCTCACTGTCTTGCCAGCGTTCGGATACGCCGGCCCGGGATCCTCGCCAGCGCAGGCCTTGTCTGCCTGTTCGCCGCGCTGGTTATCGTCGCCCATTTATCGGACACGTCCGGCGTGTCGGCCAGGCTGCTCTACAGCATACCCGCGGCCATGCTCATACTCGGGCTGGCATCTCTCAACCAGGCCGGCATCTGTTTTGCTCCTGCTTGGGCAAGCAGGATCGGCAGCGCGTCCTACGCCATCTACCTGTTTCAGTTCGTCTTCATCGGCCTTGTCTGGCAAGCGATCAGGCGAAGCGGCCTCGACCATCGTATGACGGTTACCGCGCTGTTCCTCATACTTGCCGTGTGCGCCGTAGGCGGCGGCGTGCTTGCGTCCTGGTGGATCGAGAAGCCGCTGCTGAAGCGGCTGCGGGCGTGACGCAAAGCCGGCAGCCGGACCCAGGTGCGGCGTTCCCGGTTCAGGGAAACAGCGTCTGCTTCTCCCGCCGGATGACGTCAGCCGCGCGCGGCCATTTGGCCCGCATCACCGCCTTGCCCAAGGTGCGCCGCTCCACCACAAGGCGGCCCATGTCGGCCACCTCCGCGCTCCACGAGATGTCCGCGACCTCCGCCAGGCCGTTCAGAAAGCCCCTCTGGTGGTCACCGGCGCCGCGCGGGTTCGGAAACGCCACGAACGGCTTTCCGGCGAGCAGCAGCTGTATCACCGTGGCGCCGCCATGGGTGATGACCAGCGAGGCCTCGGCGATCGTCTGGGCCAGGGACGGACGCGACCGGAACTGGTTGCCGTGCGTCATGCGGTAGGCGGACTGGCCGGATTGTATCTCCAGGGCCTCGCCGCCAAACAGGCCCTGTACAGCCAGCCTGTCTGCCTGTTCCAGCAGTTCGTCGAACGGCATCGTCGTGCCGGCCGTGACCAGTATCAAAGTATCGTCCCCAGCATTGTGCCGGGATTGGCGGCTTGCAACGCCGGCCATTGCACCACGCAGCGCGACGCGAGCCGCAGCCGCAGCACGAGCCGCCCCGTGTTGGACAGCCGGTCGAAGCGCGTGATGCTTTCCACGAACACGCTGCGCACGCGCAGGAGCCTGCACGCCAGCAGGATCGGCACCGCATGGCTGCAACCCACTACGGCCACCAGGCCGATCCGTTCGGCGCGCAGAACCTGCAGGCTGCGCCGGAATGTCCGTGCAAAGGCCTGCGCGCTTTGCCGGCGCGAGGGACGGGTGACGGAGGCGAAAGACGGCACGTCGTAGGCCCGGCCGGGAGGAAGCCCGTCCTGCCCGGGCACGCCGCCCCATTGCGTGCGCAGGAACACCAGCTCGAAATCGGCCGCGAGGTCACGCAGCAGGACAGACGTTTCGAAAGTGAACCCGCCGCCGGTCAGCACCGTCAGCATGCGGGGCTTGTTGCTTGGGGGCGGGGTTTGGACTGTCATTGTGCTTTCTGCATGGTTGGCGGGTGCTTGTAGCTTGGGAAAGGAAGAAAGGCCTTCTTTTTTGAAAAAAAGAAGCAAAAAACTTTTGCTTCATTGCTGGTTTTTAGGCCTCACCTTAGCCCAGAACTGGTTGTCTGCTGACAAGGGCGGGGTAGATAGGGTCATTCTGATACTGTTTTTACAAAAGGGACTGCCTGCCTCCTTTCGCTGAACGCTTCGCTGTGGCATCAGGCAGTTTGGGTAGGATTGGCGCCGAAACGCAGCGACGAGGGCGGAATGGCTATAGACATGGACGTCTCCGTCATTCCGGATGCCGAACCGCGGCCGGTGCAGAACCTGGTCCGCAACTCCACCCTCTATCTTGCGGGCAACCTGGCCGCCAAGGCCATCGGCTTCCTGATGATACCGTTCTACGCGCGATACCTCTCCACCGAGGAGTACGGCGCTGCGAACCTCATCGAGCTGGCGATCACGCTGGTCAGCATAAGCTTCGGCATCCAGAGTTTCGGGCAGTCGCTCACCCGCATCGCAAACGACCAGACCGATGCTGCCGACCGCCGCGCCACCATGTCCACCACGCTGATCTGCACGGTGGTGCTCGCAGGCGTGGTGTCGCTGCTCGCAATCGCGGCGGCCGGTCCCATCGCGTCGGCGATCAACCTGGGCGCGAAAGTGGGCGTGTTGCGTCTCGCGTTCCTCGCCATGTTCTTCAGCAGCATCATAGAGATCGTGCTCATCCATGAACGCATGCAGAACCGCGTGCGCTTCTACCTGACGTACACCACGACAGTGCTCGTCATCTCGCTGGCGCTCAACATCCTGCTGATCGGCGTGGCGCGGCTCGGCGTGGAAGGTTTCGTGCTCAGCAAGCTCGTGACCGCCTCCTGTGGCTCGGTCGTCCTGGCCGTGCGCACGATACGCAGCGTGGGTGCGGTCTGGCGGCCCGATCTCGCACGCGCACTCATCCGGTTCGGCAGCCCGCTCATCGTCTCCGCCGCGTGCTACTTCGCCATTCATTTCTCAGACCGGCTGTTCCTGGCACGCGTCAGCCGGGCGGAAGTCGGCGTCTACGCGCTGGCCTACAATTTCGCCTTCCTGATCAGCACCATCTTCGGTGACAGTTTCAGCAAGGTGTGGGGCGTGTCGTTCTACAGCCTGGCATCCGGCGAGGGTTGGCAGGACCGTTTCGTCCAGGTCGGCCGCTGGCTCGTCTTCGTGCTGGGCGCGGGCGCGATCGGCATCTCGCTGTTCGGGCGTGACGTGCTCGTACTCATGGTGCCGGCCAGCTACGACCCACCGGCGCTGCTACTGCCGCTGCTCGTGTTCGGCTATTTCATCCGCGAGGTCGGCGATTTCTTCAACTCCATGCTGCTGATCGGCGCGGGTTCCGGCAATGTCGGGCGCATCGCCGCAGCCAGCGCCGTCCTCAATTTGGCCCTGAACGCGGCACTGATCCCCTCCTACGGGATCTGGGGTGCCGCCTGGGCCACCTTCGGCACCTGGGCGGCCTACTGCGCGGTCTGCTGGACCGGTGCATGGCGCCAGCATCGCGTCGCCATGCATCCCTGGCCGCTGACGTTCATCCTGCTCCTCTCTGGCGGATGCCTGTGGGGCAGGGTGTTGCTGCCGGTGCATGGCCGTGTCGCCGGCCTGGCGCTGGACTCGCTGCTCTTCGCGGGTTTCCTGGCGGTGTCCTGGCTGGCTTACCTGCGCCCGGGGGAACGGGCGGAACTACGCGGCCTTGCAGCACGGCTCCCGGCAAGGCGGCGCACACCGGGGCTTATCACTGGATCGTGACACTGTCTTTCAGGGGCAGTGCCACTTTGTTGCCACATTGGCGCCAAGCGCGTTCCCTTCAAACGTAACGTCTTGATACGAAAGCGGCAATCAGACACACTTCGTTCGGCGAAGTCTCATTGTAACAAGCCAAAGTCCGCACCAATCTCGGGTGATATCGACAAGGATACGACCATGCGCGCGTTTCGTAATGCTCTCAAAACTTCGACGTGGACTCCCGTCCTCGCCTCCGCCATGGCGCTGTCCATGCTCGCAGCGCCCCTCGTGCTGGCGCCCACGCGCGCCAGCGCGCAGATCGGCATCGGCCTGAACATCACCATTGCCCCGCCGGCGCTGCCCGTCTATGTGCCGCCGCCGCTTCCCGCCCCGGGTTACATCTTCACCCCGGGTTACTGGAACTACGGTGAGGCAGGCTATTACTGGGTGCCCGGCGTGTGGGTGCAGCCGCCCACCGTGGGCCTGCTGTGGACACCTGGCTACTGGGGCTACTCCGGCGGAATCTACGGCTTCAATGCCGGCTACTGGGGCTCGCATGTCGGCTTCTACGGCGGCATCAATTACGGCTTCGGGTATGGCGGCATCGGCTTCGGCGGCGGCGAGTGGCGCGGCGGCGGCTTCTTCTACAACACCGCGGCGTTCGGTGGCGGTGGTGGCGGCATCTTCAACAACGTGCACAACACGTATGTGAACAATACGGTCATCAACAACACCAACATCACCCGCACCAGCTTCAACGGCCCGGGTGGCATCGCTGCACGTCCCACGGCGCAGGATGCAGCCTTCCAGCGTGAACAGCACGTGCCGGCCACCGCCGCGCAGACTCAGCAGCGCGAAGCCGCCGCGGCCAATCCGCAGCAGCGCTTCTCGGCAAACCACGGAACGCCGGCAGTTGCCGCGTCCCAGCGGCCGGGCCAGTTCAGCGGCGCCGGCGTGGTGCGTGCCAATGCGGCGGAGACGCGTGCCAACACCGCGGAGACGCGCGCCAATGCGGCGGAGACCCGTGCCAACACCAACCAGACCCGGGCGAACACGGCGGCCGAACGGGCCAACACCACAGGCGAGCGCGCCAACATTCACGGCGAGCGCGCGAACATTGCCGGCGAGCGGGCGAACACGACCGGCGAGCGCGTCAACAACGCCGGTGAACGCGCCAACGTGGCCGGTGCGCGTGCCAATACGGCAGCCGAACGGTCAGCGCGCACCCCTGCCGTTCATGCACCGGCGCGCGAGGTCCAGCCGCGCGAAGCTGCACCGCGTGAAGCGCGGCCCGCAGCAGTCGCCCGTCCGGGTGGCTTCGCACCTCGGCCGGCTGCCGCTCCGCATGCGCCGGCCCCGCGCCCTGCGGCGCCACCGCATGGCGGTGGCGGGAAGGAGCCGAAGCGGTAAGTAGCCGTTTCAGGTAAGTATTGAGCTAGGGTCAATGACACGCCGGATGCAGTAACCAGGCATCCGGTGGTGTTCGCAATCCTCACTACGGTTCGAACTATTGCTTAACCGCTACGAGGCTTGCGTTTGCGTAAGCAAGAAAGGCCTTCTTTTTTGGAAAAAAGCAGCAAAAAACTTTTACCCCGGCGCAGGTTCAGCTGCCTCGTTTGATCCAAAAGCACTCGGCTGGTGCGAATGCGTAGGAAGCAAAAGTTTTTTGGTCCTTTTTTTCAAAAAAGGACTGCTTGCTTCCCTTAATTCGACCACCGCGGCCCAAGGCTCAGCCCGGGCGCGCTACAGCCCGCTGGAACACGGCCATCTGCCCGGCGCTCGTTTCATCCCAACTATACCGCTCCGCGTAGGCGCGCGTGGCATTCCGGTCGATCGGGTCGGCCTCCCAGGCCTGCACGCGCGCGGCGATCGCCTCGCCTGACCTGCCGGCCGCGATGAAGCCCGCTTGCGGCGCTGCCACCACTTCGGGGTTGCCGGGAATGGGGCTCGCCACCACGGCTGTGCCGCACGCCATCGATTCGAGCAGCACGTTTGCCCAGCCCTCGCGCGCCGACGACAGCACGGACAGGTCCGCGGCACTGTAGAGTACGGCCAGTTCCGCATGCGGCACGCTACCCAGCAGCCTGACCCGCCCGGCCACGCCGAGCCGGGCCGCGCGTGCTTCCAGCCGCGCCCGCTCCGGCCCCTGTCCGGCGATCACCAGCCGCCAGCCGGGAAGGTGGGTGAGCGCGTCGATCGTCAGCTCATGCCCCTTGCGCGCAATGAGTGCGCCGACAGAGACGAGCGTCCTGCCTTCGATCCCCAGCGTTCGGCGTGCCGCCACCCGGTCCAGCGGCCGGAACACGGACAGGTCCACGCCGTTGCGCAACACGGTGATCTTGCCCGGGTCCGCGCCGAGCGCCACCAGCGCGTCACGCAATCCGCCGCTGACCGTGATCACGGCGGCCGCCTCGCGTGCCGCCTGCAGGATCATGCGGCGTGGCGCCGGATAATCCGGGAACTGCGTGATGTCCGAGCCACGCGCCGTGATCACCACGGGCAGGCCGAAGCGCCGGCCCAGCCAAGTTGCCGCAACACCGTCGGGATAGAAATAATGCGCGTCGATCACGTCGAACCGCTCGCCTTGGGCGAGAAGCCGGGCCAGCGCCCGCGCGGCTGCCCGGTACAGGAGCCACGGTGCGACACGCATGCCGATCGCGGGGACGGATACCCAGCGCGGGTGCAGCACACGCAGGCCGTGGCGCCGCTCTTCCAGGGGCGCATGGACGCTCCTGCCCGGAAAACGCACGACCGGCGCCAGGACTGTGGCTTTGGCCTGGCCTGCGGCCAGCAGGTGGCGCAGGCGGTTTTCCACGAATACGCCGTGGTTGGGTTGTGTGGGGTTTGGGAAAAGGGTGGAGAACACGAGAAGGTTCAGCAAGGCAGGCAAGGCCTTCTTTTTTGCAAAAAAGAAGCAAAAAACTTTTGTTCCCCGCCGTAAGCGGCGCTTGCTGTTCTGAGGTGGCAGACCTGTACACGTGCGAGCAGCAGGAAGCTGCCGGTCCCTTTTCCCACGGAAGGAAAGCTGCTCCTCATTTCAACGAGGACAGCAGACGCTGCGCGTCCGCCTTGCCGGCAAACTCCGCCGAAGATCCCAACGCCGCCTGCAACTGCGTCCGCGCATCCGTCGTACGGCCGCTCGCGTTCAGCGCCCAGCCGTAATGATACGCCGCCGATGCCCTGGCCGCCGCCTCGCCCGAACCCGGCTTGCCTTCCGGCAGGTTCGTTACCGCCTCCGACAGCAAAGGCAGCGCCGTCGGCGTATCGCCCTGCTTCGCCAGTATCCAGCCCAGCGTGTCCGCCACCTCCGGCGTCGGCTCCTGGAAGTAGGCGCGCTCGGCCAGGCTTTTCGCGGCGGCGTTGTCGCCCTGCTGTTGCTTAATCCAGGCCAGGTTGTTCAGAGAGGACGGATCGGTGTGACGCACGGCGAGCACCGCATTGAGGTGCTGTTCGGCCTCGTCCAGCTTGTTTGCGTTCAGGTCGAGCGAGCTCAGCACGGACTGCGCGGGTATGTCGTCCGGATGCCTGGCCACCCAGGTGGAAAGCAGGGTCATGGCCTGGTCGTTGCCGCCGCTGCGCGACAGGGCGTTGCCGGCCTTGGTGACCAGCTCCGAGGAGGGCGCCGCCTTGAAGGCCGCCAGGAACGCCGCGGCAGCCTGGCGGGGGTCGCCTTCGGTCAGCCATGCATCACCGGCGAGCGCGTTGGCGCCGGGCTGGTTCTGCGGGTCGGCGCGCAGGGCGGCAGCGCTCGCCAGCGCGTCCTGTATGCCATGTTCGCGTAACTCCACGCCCACCAGGGCGCCCAGCAGGCCCTCATTGCCCGGCGTGTGTTCCAGCCCTTCGCGCAAGACCGTGCGTGCATCGTCGTAGCGCCTGGCCGCCACCAGCAGGCCGGCCAGGTCCGTGCGCGCGCGCAGATTGCCCGGCACCTGGCGTATGGCGGCGCGGTAGGCCTGTTCCGCCAGGTCCGGCTTGCCATCGGCAGTCAGCACGCGCGCGCGCAGGAGGTCGAGCTGCGGGTTGTTCTCGGCGCTCGCGCGGTCCAGCAGCGCCACGGCGCGCGAGGTCTGGCGGGCGCGCACGTAGGTGCCGGCCAGCGCCGCGGTGATCCCCGGGTTGTCCGGCGCCGCCTCGTGCGCGGCTTCGGCCACGGTCACGGCACGCTCCACCTGCTTGCGCGCGAACAAGGCTGGCAGCAGCACTTCCAGCGCACCTTCGTCGTGGGGGTGGCGGCGCAGCATGTCCTCGAGAAGCTTCTCGGCCGCGGGGGCGTCCCCGCGCAGGCCATAGAGGCGCACCAGGTTCAGCTTGGCGGGCCTGCTGTCCGGGAAGCGGTCCAGCACGTCGTGCAGCTGCTTCTCGGCGGCTTCCATGTCCAGCCCGGCGATGCGCACCTGCGCCGCCAGCACGCCCACCTCCTCCGCGTCGCCGATGCGCTGGCGCAGCCGCTCCACATCGGCGATGGCCGCCGGTATGTCGCCGCGCGCCAGGTCCGCCTGCACGATCGCCTCGCCGGCGAGCCGCTGGCCGGGGGAGAGTGCCAGCGAGTGCTTCAGTTCGGTCTCGGCGCTCGCCGCATCGCCCATGCTGAGCTCGGCCGCGGCAAGCCGGTTGAGTATCTGCACGTCCTTCGGCGCCAGCCTGCTCGCGTCCTCGAAGCTTTGCCTTGCTCCCCTGACATCGCCTGCCATGGCGAGCGCCCGGCCCTGCAGGTCCAGCGTGTCGGCATCCGGGTTGACGGCCAGCTTGCTGTCGCGCAGCAGCGCCAGCATGCGGTCCGGGTGCCGGCGGGCCAGGTCGATGAACGCCATCAGCTTCAGCCCGCCGGGATCGTCGGGATGTTCGGCGAGGAACTTGGTCGCCGCCTCCTCGGCCTGCGCCGGCTGGTTCATCCCCAGTTTGGTCACGGCCAGGAAGTAGAAGCCGTGCGGCAGCTTGCCGACCAGGGTGGCGATGGCGGTCAGTGCCGTGTCGGCGGCCGGGTAGTCTCCCATCTGGATCGCCATCATCGCTTCCAGGTAGTTGGCGCCCACGTTCTTCGGTGTTCCGTGCAGAACTTTCTGCACCGAGGCGCGGGCGGCCTCGGTGCGGTTCAATGCGGCCAGCGCGCGCGCTTCGATCATGCGCGCGTCCAGCCGGTTCGGATTGCCGGCCAGTACCTGCTGCGCAGCTGCCAGCGCCCCGGCTGCGTCGTTGCGGCGCATGGCGACCTCCGCGCCCAGCAGCACCGCTTCGGGCTGGTTCGGCTCGGCTTGCAGAATCTTCCGCGTACGGTCGGAGGCGCCATCCAGGTCGTTGGCCGCGAGCGCGATGCGGGCGGCGGTCAGCAGCGTCTCGCGCTCGTTGGGCGCGGCGGCTTCGGCCTGGGCGCTCGTCGCGCGCGCGCC
>CAXUOA010000061.1:0-11747 GCA_964252625.1 uncultured Acetobacteraceae bacterium
AAGCAAGGCCTTCTTTTTTGAAAAAAAGAAGCAAAAAACTTTTGCTCCCTGTCGGGGAGTTTGACAGGGCTTGCTTACTGGCTGCTGCCGTCGCCTCTGAGCGGGTCGATGGAGCCGGTCAGCGTGTTGTCGCGCAGCGTCGCTTCGGTGGCACTTCCGTTATAGACTAGCGCGGTGCGGTAGTTGCCGTCGTTGGTAAACCGGTTGTGCTCTACGGTGATCTCGGGGGTCGCTTGGTCCACGCCCTCCGCCCCCACGGAGATGGCGGCGGTGTGGTTGCCGGAGAGCGGGCCTTTCTCCAGCGTGTTGTTGCGCACGATCACCGCACCGCCGTTCGGCGCCTCGATGAGGTAGCTCGCTGTGCCCGTCTGGCCGTCCTGGATGTCGCAGCCCGTCACCTCGGTGCGCGCGGCGCGGGACTTGATGTCGTGGCCCTGGCGGGTGTCGCGGAAGATGCTGTCCTGCACGATCAGACCGGCAATCTTGCCGGCGTAGATCGCATGCGCGCAGGCGTCCAGACAGACGCCGTTTCGGGTGAACTGGCTGTGGCGGACGGTCAGCACCATGGACGGGTTGGCGTTCGTCAGTATGCCGTCCTGGTTGTTGATGAAGCGCACGCTGTCCACGGTCAGGTTTCCGCCTTCGGCGCGTATGCCCGCGCCGTTGCCGTCCGCCACCCGGGCGCGCGTGAGAGTCAGGTTGCGTATGGTGATGTCGTCGCCGCCGGCGATGAGCAGGGCCTTGCCGCCGCAGGTCTTGTCCGTCAGCACGACCGCAGCCGGGTCGCCGGCACCTTCTACGGTGAGGTGGTTTGCCGCCAGGGTCGCACAGTCGAAATACTGGCCCGGGTAGATGACGATGCGGTCGCCCGGGCCGGCGGCCGCGGCCGCGGCGGACGGCATCGCGAACGCGCGACCTGCGCCCACCTCAAGGGTCTTGGCAGACACGCCAGGCGAAAAGGCCGCCACGCAGAGCAGCGTGGTCACCCAGACGGGCCGGACACAGGTCAACACAGGCGGCCTCTAGACCGAACGGCGGCGCACGATCACGGACAGGCCGGCCAGTGCCAGCCCGACGATGGCCAGCGAGCCGGGCTCGGGGACGAATTGCGGCGGCGGGTCGGAGGAGAACGTCCCCGTCAGATCCGCGCCGAAGCTCGCGAGCAGACCGTCATTGGCAATGGCCACGCCCGGCAACAACGCCGAGAAGGCATAGCCCGCAGTAAGCGTCGATCCGGACGTGAACTTCAGGAAATCCGAGCTGAACGTCTCCGTGTAGGACGCCGATTGCGAACCGGTGTTCGACGTGCTGGAAGATCCGCCGGTGCCGCCATCCGAACCGCTGAAAATCAGGCCGGCGCTGGTGGCGGCATTCGGGACTATCGTGATGGTGAGCAGGTTGTTCGCCCCCGCCGCCGCCCCGGCCAGCTTGTAGCTGATCGTCAGGGCGCTGTTGATCGACTGGAAATCCGCGCCCATGAACGACTGGGCGGAAAGGCTGGTCAGGGCTCCGCTGCCATTGTTGATCGTCTCGATGGCGGAAAGCGGACCGGACAGAGAGCTCGTCACACCGGCTACGTTCTCATACTGGAACATTACCATGTCCCCCGTCGCCACGTCGGTGTTGAGCAGGGCCGTGCCGTTGCCGTAGTTCGTGAAACTGATACCGTCGCTCGAGTTGGTGTCCGTCACCTGTGCAAACGTGACAGGGGCGGCGTGGGCCGCGGTTGCGGCAAGCAGCGAGCTGAACGCCGCGGCTCGGATTACCTTTCGTAAGCGCATCATACACACTCCTCAACCGCCGGGTGCGGCCGTTGCTGCATCACTAACATGTGAGATACGGTAGCGCAACCAATTTACCGGCCGCGAGCAAAATTGAGACCATCAAGCGTCGCAATATCATTTATCGGCCTGACGGTTTCCTTGTTCCCGCCCGTCGGGTAGGACTATGGTGCCTTCTGCAAACGGAACGATGCGATGTGTGGGATAGCCGGGGTCTTTCATCCGAATCGCGGGGACAGCCCAGAAAGCGTCATCAGAAGAATGACTGACGCCATCAGCCATCGCGGGCCGGACGGCGAAGGGTTTTTCCTGCAGCCCGGCCTGGCTCTCGGTCATCGCCGCCTGGCTATCATCGACCCGGCCGGCGGACACCAGCCGATGTTCAATGAGGACCGCTCGATCGCCATCGTGTTCAACGGCGAGATATTCAACTTTGAGACGGTACGGGAAGAGTTGGCCGGTCTGGGGCATGTCTTCGAAAACCGCTGCGATACCGAGGCGATCGTGCACGCCTGGGAAAGCTGGGGTGCGGACTGCGTGTCCAGGCTCTCGGGCCAGTTCGCCTTCGCGTTGTGGGACAGCAACAGGCAGGCGCTCTTCTGTGCCCGCGACCGTACGGGAGAGAAGCCGTTCTACTACACTCACGTCGATGGCGCCTTTGTCTTCGGATCGGAGATAGCGGCGCTTGCCGCCTATCCCGGCACGCCCCGTACTCTGCGGCCGGAGGCTGTCGACGATTTTTTCGCCTACGGTTACGTGCCGGAGCCCGGAACCATCTTCGAAGGCGTGATGAAGCTGCCCGCGGCGCACACGCTTCTGCTCGACAGGAGCGGCAGGCCGCCGCGCATCGAACGCTACTGGTCACCGCCGGAGCATACCGAACCGGCTGAAGCGGCGCAGACAGCAGCGCTGCTGCGTGAGCGGCTGACGCAGGCCGTCGGCCGCTGCCTCGTCTCGGACGTGCCGCTGGGCGCCTTTCTCTCCGGCGGCGTGGACAGCAGCGCGGTGGTCGCCGCGGCCGCCCTGCAGCGGAGCACGAAGCTGGACACCTTTACCGTGGGCTTCGACGGCGCGGAGGACGAGACGCCGTTCGCCCGCCAGGTGGCGGAGCGCTATGCCACGACACAGCATAACGACCGCGCCGCGGCGACCGACATGATCGCGGCCGCCCGGCTGCAGGCCCGCGTGTTCGGCGAGCCGTTCGGCGACAGCTCCGCCGTGCCGACGATGACGGTCTGCCGCCTGGCCCGCCAGCACGCCACCGTGGCGCTGTCCGGCGACGGCGGCGACGAGGTGTTCGGCGGCTACCGGCGCTACCGCTGGCACAATCTGGTCAGCGGCGTGCGCCGGCACCTGCCTGCCGGCGTGCGTCGCCACGCGGTCGGCACGCTCGCCGCCCTCTATCCCAAGCTGGACCGCGCGCCGCGTTTCCTGCGCGCCAAGCACACGCTGACCGAGCTGAGCCTGGATTCGGTGCTGGGCTACGCCCGCACAATCACCCGCACCCAGGAGGCGGACCGCCACGCGCTGTTCAGCCCGGCCCTGCGCGCGCAGATCGCGGGGCACGATCCCTTTACCCCGGTCCGCGCCGTGATGGACGGCGCGCACGAGGCGGACCCGCTGCTGCAGGCGCAGTTGACCGATCTGGCGACCTGGCTGCCGGGCGACATACTGACCAAGGTGGACAGGGCCAGCATGGCGGCCTCGCTGGAAGTGCGGGCGCCCTTCCTGGACCACGAGTTCCTGAGCTGGGGGCTGCGCCTACCGACCAGCCTGAAGATCGGCTCGGGCGGCGGCAAGCACATACTGAAGAAAGCGCTGGAGCCGCTGCTGCCGCACGACATCCTGTACCGGCCGAAACAGGGCTTCACGAGCGACCTGGCGCCGCTGTTCCGCACCCAGATGGCGCGTGTGCGGCGCCTGGTGCTGGGCCCTGTCATGCTGGAGAGCGGGCTGTTCGATGAAGCCGCCATCGGCAGGCTGCTGGATGCCCATGAATTCGGCGCACGCGACCATGCGCAGATCATCTGGCTGCTTCTGGCGTTCGAGGGCTTCCTGGCGGCCCTGGCGGAGACACCCTTGGCGGTTCCGGCTGCGCAAGCCGTGCTGACGGCATGAGGCGAACAGAAAGGCCTGCTGTTCTGAAAGAGAGAAGCAGGAGATTGTTGCGCCTGCTGGTGCAAGCGTGCCCGAAGGCGTGGCGCTGCTCGTGAAGGGCGATGTGGCACCGCATCTGCTCTGGGTGTTCCCGGGGTTCGGGGTGGGCGGTGCGCAGGTGCGCTTCGCGGCGCTGGCCAACCATCTTGGCAGCGCCTACCGGCATACGGTGGTGTCGTTGAACGGAGATGCCGGCTGCACCGAGAAACTGGATGCCGGGCTCGATGTCTGCCTGCCGGAATCAGGCCATGTCCGCGGGCGTATGCTGGGCTCGGTGCTGCATGCGCGCCGCTTCCTGCAGCAGGCCCGGCCGGATTGCGTGATCACCAGCAACTGGGGCGCTATCGAATGGGCTGTCGGCGCCCGCCTTGCCGGAATACGCCATGTGCACTCGGAAGACGGCTTCGGCCCGGAAGAGCGCACGATGCAGATCGCCCGCCGCGTGCGGACGCGACGGCTCGTGTTGCGTGGCAGCAAGGTGGTTCTACCCTCGCAGACACTGGCCGCGATCGCGCGCAGCCAGTGGCGGCTGCCGGAGCGCGTGCTGCATGTCATTCCCAACGGGATAGACCTGGCGCGCTTCTCCGGTGCCGCCGCCCTGACGGCCACGCCTGGCGAGGGTCCCGTGATAGGCACGATCGCGGCACTGCGCCCGGAGAAGAACATCGGCCGGCTGCTGCGCGCCTTTGCCGCGCTACGGGCCCGGCACCCTGCCCGGCTGGTGGTGGTGGGCGACGGGCCGGAGCGGGCCGGGCTGGAAGCGCTGGCGGCGGCACTTGGCATTACGGCCGACACGCATTTCGCCGGGCACAGCACGATGTCGGAACGCTGGCTCGCGGGGTTCGATGTGTTCGCGCTCTCGTCGGATACCGAGCAGATGCCGCTCTCCCTGCTGGAAGCCATGGCGTCCGGCCTGCCGGCGGTGTGCACGGATGTGGGTGACGTGCGCGCCATGCTGGCGCCGGCAAACGCGCCGTTCGTGACGGCGGTGGAGGACCGCGCTTTCGCGTCGGGGCTGGCCTGCCTGGTATCGGCCGACCGCGCTGCGATCGCCGACGCGAACAGGGAGAAGGCACGCACGGCTTACGGGCAAGGGCAGATGTTTGCCTCCTGGCGCGCGGTGCTCGCAGTCTGAGGACGCTTACAGCGAGCCGCTTTGAGATTGACGCCCGGGCAAGTAAGCAAGGCCTTCTTTTTTCAAAAAAGGGCTGCTTGCTTCACTGCGTCAGTCGCAAGACTGATTGGAGTAACCACACATGAACCCATTGCTGCTGCGTCAGTGGCACGGCTACCTCGGCGCCTTCATAGCGCCGAGCGTCATCTTCTTCGCGCTCACCGGCGCGTTGCAACTGTTCAACCTGCACGAGCCGCATGGCGGCTACCATCCTGCCCAGATCATCGAGAAACTGGGCCGCCTGCACAAGGATCAGGTCTTCGCGCTGGACCACGACCATCCGTCGCCACCCGCAGAAGCCAGTCCCCGCCCTGCGACAAGCCAGCCCAAGCCCGACGACGATGACCAGCCGGCGGTCGCCACCACCGTCCTGAAATGGTTTTTCCTCGTCGTGGCGCTGGGTCTCGTCGTATCGACCGCGTTTGGCATCTGGATCGCCCTGACCAAGCCGCGTGGCAGGACCGCCACCGTCGTGCTTCTTGCCGCCGGTGCCGCCGTGCCCGTGCTGCTGCTTGTCATCTGAGCGGGCGGAGCGCACCAGCCAGGTGCAAGCTGTATTGGACGCCATGAGAAAACCCGCCCTCGCCCCCGCCAGGCCGCACGCGCAATGAAGAACCTGCGCCAGATACGCGCCGCCACCGGCACGCGGCTCACCGCACGCTCCTGGCAGACCGAAGCGCCGCTGCGCATGCTGATGAACAACCTGGACCCCGACGTGGCCGAACGCCCGGAGGACCTCGTCGTCTATGGCGGCATCGGCCGCGCCGCCCGCAACTGGCCCTGCTATGACGCCATTGTCGCCGCCCTCACCACCCTCTCCGAGGAGGAAACCCTCCTCGTCCAGTCCGGCAAACCCGTGGGCGTCTTCCGCACGCACGCAAACGCCCCCCGCGTGCTGATCGCCAACTCTAACCTTGTCCCGCACTGGGCCACCTGGGAGCACTTCTCCCACCTCGATCGCCTCGGCCTGATGATGTATGGCCAGATGACCGCCGGCTCCTGGATCTACATCGGCAGCCAGGGCATCGTCCAAGGCACCTACGAGACCTTTGTCGAAATCGGCCGCCAGCATTTTGGCGGCTCGCTCGCCGGCCGATGGATCCTCACCGCCGGCCTGGGCGGCATGGGCGGCGCCCAGCCGCTGGCCGCCACCCTGGCCGGCGCCTCCATGCTCGCCATCGAAGCCCAGCAAAGCCGCATCGAGAAACGCCTGGAGACCGCCTACCTCGACGCACAGGCGCAGACGCTGGACGAAGCCCTCAAAATGCTGGCCCAGGCCCGCACCAACGGCAGACCGATCTCCATCGGCCTGCAAGGCAACGCCGCGGACCTCTTCCCCGAAATCCTCGCACGCGGCATCCGCCCGGACGTGGTCACCGACCAGACCTCCGCCCACGACCCCGCGAACGGCTACCTCCCCGCCGGCTGGACCGTCGCCGAATGGGAACACCGCCGGCAAACCGACCCCGCTGCGGTGGCGCAAGCCGCGAAAGCCTCCATGCGCCGCCATGTCGAGGCCATGCTGGGCTTCCACCGCGCCGGCATCCCCACCGTCGATTACGGCAACAACATCCGCCAGGTCGCCAAGGACGCGGGCCTCGCCCAAGCCTTCGATTTCCCGGGCTTCGTTCCCGCCTACATCCGCCCGCTCTTCTGCGAAGGCCGCGGCCCCTTCCGCTGGGTCGCCCTCTCCGGCGACCCGGACGACATACGCGTCACCGACGAGACCGTCGCCGCCCTGATGCCCAACGACACCGCCTTGCACACCTGGTTGGCCCACGCCGGCGCCCGCATACGCTTCCAGGGCCTGCCCGCCCGCATCTGCTGGTTAGGCCTGGGCGACCGCCACCGCGTGGGGCTCGCCTTCAACCACCTGGTCCGCACCGGCCGCGTCCGCGCACCCCTCGTCATCGGCCGGGACCACCTGGACAGCGGCAGCGTCGCCAGCCCCAACCGGGAAACCGAGTCCATGGCAGACGGCTCGGACGCGGTCAGCGACTGGCCCCTGCTCAACGCCCTGCTCAACACCGCCAGCGGCGCCACCTGGGTCTCGCTGCACCACGGCGGCGGCGTCGGCATGGGCTACAGCCAGCACAGCGGCATGGTCATCGTCTGCGACGGTACCGAAGACGCCGACCGCCGCCTCGAACGCGTGTTGTGGAACGACCCCGCCACCGGCGTCATGCGCCACGCGGACGCGGGCTACGAACGCGCTATCGAATGCGCCCGACGATTCGATCTCAATCTGCCCATGCTGGACAGGAGGTAATATCAACCGCTTTGAGATCGGCGATTGGGCAAGCAAGCGGGCCGTGTTTTTGAAAAAAGAAGCAGAAAACTTTTGCTTTTTGCGCAGGCTCGAATGCCTCCATCAATCCGGAGGCACCAAGCTGCTGCAAATGCGACGGGAAGCAAAAGTGTTTGGTCCCTTTTTTAAAAAGGACTGCTTGCTGTCACTGCGTCAGTCTCAAGACTGGTCGGTATACGGCGAGGCAGGCAATCCTTTTGCTGGCTTTCGCATCGCCGCCAGAGCATTTTCCGTTCGCAAGGGCTCACTGCAAATGCTCCGGCTATCTGATGTTGCGAGCATCTTTATCCAACAGGTGACCCCGGTTGATCGGATGATGCTCTAAGCGCGCAACGGCCATCGCCGCGCCGCCGTATCCGTCAGCGGCGCAATGCCCATCGCCCCCAGCCGTGCCGGTTGCTCGATCCGCCGGATCATGTCCTCTATTTCGGCGGCCGGCTGGGGCTTGCTGAACAGATAGCCCTGAGCTTCCCGGCATCCCGCCTCGGCAAGTCTTGAGAGCTGGTCGTCGGTCTCGACGCCCTCGGCTGTCGTCACCATGTCCAGCCCGGCACACAGGCTGACCACGGCGCGAACAATCGGCTCGCTCTGGCGGGAGAGGCCAAGTTCCTGCGTAAAACACCGGTCGATCTTCACCTTGTCAAAAGGAAAGCGTTGCAAGTAGTTCAGGGACGAGTACCCCGTGCCGAAATCGTCCATCGCAATCCGCGTCCCGAGCGCCTTGAGCCGGTGCAGCGTGGCGAGCGTCTCCTCCGTATCCTGCAGCATCACCGACTCCGTGATCTCCAGTTCCAGTCGGGCCGCAGCAAGACCGGAGTCGCACAGCGCAGCCGCCACGGCAGGCACCAGGCTGTGGCTGGCAAACTGGACGGGCGAGAGATTGACGGCGATCTTTTTTCCGCCGGGCCAGCAAGCCGCCTGCAGGCAGGCCTGCTTTAAAACCCACTCTCCTATCGGAACAATCAAACCGATCTCCTCGGCCAGAGGAATGAACCGGTCCGGCGGGATCAGGCCGCGTTCGGGATGCCGCCAGCGGACCAGCGCCTCGAATCCGCTCACACGCAGTGTCTGGATGTCCACGATAGGCTGATAGAACAGCTCGAACTCGCCCTCCGCCAGCGCACGGCGCAGATCCAGCTCCAGCTGGCGGCGGAGCCGCAATTGCGCACTCATCTCCGGCCGGAAGAACAACCAGCAGCCCCTTCCCTCCGCTTTCGCCCGATACAGCGCCAGGTCCGCCGACCTCAGCAATATGTCCGCGTCCAGGCTGTCTTGCGGGGCAACCGCGATGCCGATGCTGACGCCGATCGCCAACAGCTGGCCGTCGATCTCGAACGGCGCGGCCAGCACGCGCACCAGCCTTTCCGCAAGATGACCGATGTCGTGCTCCGCGTCGGCGCATGCGGCGACAACGGCGAACTCGTCACCGCCCAACCGGGCGAGCAGGTCCGCCTTGCGAACGGCACCTTGCAGCCGCTTGCTGACCTCGCACAGCAAAGCATCGCCTGTCTGGTGCCCGAGCGTATCGTTGACTTCCTTGAAGCGGTCGAGATCGAGGCAGAGTATCGCAAAACCGCTGGCTCCGCTGGCATCCTGGCGTGCACGGGCGACAAACGCCTCAACTCCCTTGCTGAAGAGGAGGCGGTTCGGCAGGCCGGTCAGCGCGTCGTGGTGCGCGATGTGCGCGATCTTTGCTTCCGCCTCACGCTGCTCGGTCACATCGATCACAACGCCGATCGCGCGCAGCGGAGTACCGTCCAGTCCGTACTCGACCCTTGCACGGGCCTGAACGTGCCGCACCTGTCCGTCGACCAGAAGGCGATAATCGGCAGCTGCATGCTGCTCGGCGCGCGCCAACACCTGCTTGAAGTGTGCGGTGACGCGCGGAAGCTCTTCGGGCAGCATTTGCGCAAACCATTCCCGCCCGGTGATGACACCCAGCGTGGGCGCAAACCCGTACAATGCGCGCGTGCCTGCGCCGATATAGACCAGGTCGGCCACCAGATCGTGGCGAAAATCGCCGATGCCTCCGATTTCCAGGCTGAGACTGAGCAGCGCCTGCGATTCCCGGCTTTCGGTCACGTCTATGACCACGCCGATCGATGCCAGCGGCCGTCCGCCTGCGCCGTAGCTGTAGCGGGTACGGACCTCCAGATGGCGAACCTGGCCGAGCACCGGGTGATGGATGCGGTAGTAGTACGTGATGTCCAACACGCCGAGCGCAAACGCTTCCGCCGCTTCGGCGCGAAGCCGCGCCCTGTCCAGGGGCAGGATGGTGTTGATCCAGACCTCGTTGGTGACCGGTGCTTCGCCTGCGGGAAGCGCGTGCAGGATGCGCGCGTCCGGGCCGCACTCGATCATCCCGTCCACGAAGTTATGGCGGAAGGTGCCGATGTGGCCGGCTTGCATGCTGAGGCGCAGAAACGCCTCGCTCTCATGCAGCCGCTCTTCGGCCACGCGGCTTGCGGTAATGTCCTGAACGAAGGCGAACAAGCGTAGCGGCTCGCCGGCGGCACCACGGCTGCAGACGATGACACCCACACGCGCCCACATCGTGCTGCCGTCCGGGCGAACATAGCATATTTCCGCATCCCACCGTCCAAGGGCGAGTACGGCAGCCCGGCGCTCCACGCCGGCGGCGGAACGGAAATCCGGGCGAACGATGTCTTCCGGCCGCAACCCGCCCAGCAACTCCGCCTCGGTGCGGCCGCTCATCTCGCAAAAACGCTGGTTGACACGCAGAAAACGCCCAGTGGCCGCGTCCGTCTCGGTCACGCCCGCGGTGTCCGTTCCAAACACCGCCAGGAGCAGGGCGTCTTGGTCGGCCAGCACGGTCCCAGCGCCGTTGACAAGGCACGCGGTGTCACTCGGCGCGCTCTGAAAACCGGAATAGTCGCAAGTCGCCGCGGACATTCAGCCTGGCTCCAGAAATATCCTCACCTCACCACGACTGGGTGAACGCCGCGTAAATCGGCGGCAAATACAGTTGCAAGGATGACCTTTCCCGAGCGGGCCCAGGAGCGTCACGCGAAGCCTGCCGTGCACAACACCCCTCCTGGCCCCGGCTTCAAAGGTCGAAGGTCGCCGGTATTACAGGTGTTCGTGCGGTTCCAGCATCTCGGCACGGCTCACCCGCAGCCGAGGCTCCATCTGCCTGCGGGTGAACTCGGGTGCGATCTCGGCCAGTTCGAGGAACTGGTCCGCCTGGCGCCGAAGCTCGTCTGCCACCATGGGCGGCGTCGTGCGGATCGAACTGACAACGCTGACCCGCACGCCGCGCCGCTGCACCGCCTCGACCAGCCGGCGAAAGTCGCTGTCGCCGCTGAACAGGATGGCGTGGTCCATCTTGTCGGCCAGTTCCAGCATGTCGATGGCCAGCTCGATGTCCATGTTGCCCTTTACGCGCCGGCGCCCGGTGGCGTCGGTGAACTCGCGCGCCGGCTTGGTGACAAGCGTGTAGCCGTTATAGGCAAGCCAGTCGGTCAGCGGCTTCAGCGGCGAATATTCCTCGGTCTCCAGCACGGCGGAGTAGTAGTAGGCGCGAACCACATGGGCTTGCCTGCGGAAGAACTCCAGCATGTTGCGGTAATCGACGTCGAAGCCAAGATTGCGGCTGGCGGAATAGAGGTTGGCGCCGTCGATGAACAGGCAGACGCGCTCGGTTGGCAGAAAGTGCATGATGGGTCTTTCAAAACGCCCTGAAAGCCGGCTTGATCGATGCCGGTTGAGGTATCGTTCCATAGGTCATTTCGGTATCCCAACGCAAGGAAGAAGCTCACATTTACGTGATAATAGGCGTCGGGGCTAATCTACCTGGGCGCGATGGTGCTTCGCCGCTACAGACCTGCGCGTGGGCGACCCGGACGGTGGCGACGCTGGAAGGCGTCTCACGCGTGGTCCGCTCCCGCTGGTTTTCCAGCGCGCCGGTGCCGCCGTCAGGGCAGCCGCGCTACGTGAACGGGGTGTTACGGGCGGCGTGCACGCTTGCGCCGGAAGGGTTGCTGGCCGCGCTGCAAGCAATCGAGCGGCGGGCTGGACGCGAGCGAAGCGTGCCGGATGCGGCCAGGACGCTGGATCTGGACATCATCGACGCGGGCGGCCTGACGCGCCGGAATGCGATGCTGACCCTGCCCCACGCCCGGGCGCATCTGCGCGGCTTCGTGCTCCACCCGCTGCGCGATGTGGCGCCGCTTTGGCGCCATCCCGTGACCGGCATGAGCGTGCAACACCTGCTGGCCACGCTGGCCGAAGACGACACCGTCCCGCTCTAGCTGTCGCTGCTATGGAGGTTGTCCCTCCGGGGCTGGGCTGAGAGGGTGTGGTTGCG
>CAXUOA010000062.1:0-9258 GCA_964252625.1 uncultured Acetobacteraceae bacterium
ATCGCCCACGGCTGCAACTCCGTGCTGGCGACCCGCCTGGCGATGGCCACCGGCCGGTCCACCGTCTGCTGGGCCAGCACGGCGAACTGCGCCTCGGCGCGGTCGAACGCGCCGGCCAGGCACAGCAGCTCAGCCAGCAGCGTGCGCGCGGCGTGGTCGGAGGGCGCCGTGCGGAGCCTGGCCCCGAGCGTCTGGATGGCTTCGGACAACTGGCCCCCGTCCAGCATGGCGGCGATGTCGGTGTGGGTGTCTGCCAATGCGCGCCCCTAACGATTTTGCACGGCGAGCTCGGTCACCAGCCGGAAGCTGGTGGCGATGCTGTCGAGCTGGAAATGCGGCTGCAGGCGAATCATGCAGCTCAAGGCGCCTGGACGGCCGGCGATCTCGGCCACCTCGATGCCCGCGTCGCGCAACGGAAAGCGCGCGCGCATCTCGTCGGTCGCCCCATCCGAGCCCAGGCAATACGCCGCGATCCAGGTGTTCAGCGATCGCTGCACGTCCGCCGCACCGGCGTAGCTGCCCACCCGGTCGCGCATCATCATCAGCAGGAAATGCGCGAAGCGGGACACGCACAGCATGTATTGCAGCATCGAGGAGATGCGCGCGTTCCAGGTCGCCTCCGCCTTGTCATAGGACGGCGGCGCGTGCAGCGAGGCGTTCGTGTTGAACAGCAGCGCCGTGGTGTAGGGAGCGGCCGACAGCGGCAGCAGGCCCAGTTCGCTCAGGCTCTGCTCCTGGCCGCCGCTGACCCGCACTTCCAGCGGTGGCTGTGCTGCGATGCCGTGGCAGTCCGTCTCGAACACGTAAGGCGGCAGGTCGCGCACCAGCCCGCCCGCCTCGCGGTCCTGCGGGGCGCCGCGCAGGTCGGCAAACCAGCCGCTCTGGTCGAACCGGCGTATCACCGCCACGGCGAAGACGAACGCGGCGTTACCCCAGAGCAGCCCGCCGCCATCGGCACCGATGTCCTCCTCGTAGCGGAACCCGTCACGCCGGCGCCTGTCGACCGGCGTCCAGGCGTGACGCAGGAGCACGCGAGGCAGCACCACGCCGAGGAACCGGGTGTCTTCCTGCTGGCGCAACGACCGCCAGCGCAGGTATTGTTCGCTCTCGAAAGCGTCCGCCAGGTCGAGGCCGGACCCCATCTCGGCAAAGCGCTTCAGGCCGAGCAGCGACGGCGCCGCACCCAGGACGAGGGGACAGAAAGCGGCGGCAGCGATCGCCGCCAGACCGCGCAGCGCCGAAATGTCATCCGTGCGCCCGAGCCCCGCCTTGTGGGCCACCTGGTAGTCGCCCACCAGCAAGCCGATCGGCTGGCCGCCAGGCGTGCCGATCTCGTCGCTGTAGATCAGCCGGAACAGCACGCTCTGGTCGAACTCCACGGCATGCTCGATGTCGCGGCATACTTCCGGCCACGTCAAATCCAGGACGCGCAGCCGCACCAGCCGGGTGCGCGCCACCGTCTGCGCCAGCAGAAGCAGGCCGCGCCAGACGGCTTCCAACGCCTGGAACTGCGGCGCGTGGATTACGGCGTCCACCTGACGGGACAAGGCGGCGTCTATGTGGGCGATCAGCGTCTCGGCAGTTTGTGTGGGAGTCATGGCAGGCGAGCAAGGCCTTGTCGTCTGAAAATGAGCCGCAAAAAACACCTGTCTTGTCGCGTTCGATGTACCCGCGACAGCCGGCAGGCAGGCGCAGGTCGTTGGTTAAGAGAACAGAGCAAGGGTTTGTTGCTTCTTCTTCCAAAAAAGAAAGCCTTGCTATGCCTAGTTCGCCTTCGGGATGCGTGCCACCAGCCGCATCGACGTCGTCAGCTCCTCCAGCTGCAGCCAGGGCCGCAGCCAGGCCACCGCATTGTACGACCCGGGCCGGCCCGCCACTTCGCGCACCGTCACCTTCGCCTCGCGCAACGGATATTGCAGCTTCATTGCGGTGCCGGGGTTCTGGTTGGAATTGGCGTAGTTCTGGATCCAGCGATTCAGCCAGCTCTCGCACTCGCTGGCCTCCATGAAGGAGCCTATCTTGTCGCGCCCGATAACCTTCAGGTAGTGGGCGAAACGCGAGGTGGCCATCAGATACGGCAGCCGTGCGGAGATCGCGGCGTTTTCCGTGGCCTCGGTGCGGTCGTATTTCTTCGGCTTGTGCGTGGTCTGCGCGCCGAAGAACACCGCGTAATCGGTATTCTTGTAATGGCACAGCGGCAGGAAGCCGAGTTTGGCCAGTTCGTTGTCGCGCCGGTCGGTGATGCCCACCTCGGTCGGGCATTTCAGGTCGGCGTCGCCGTCGTCGCTGCTGAAGACGTGCATCGGCAGAGATTCCACCTTGCCGCCGTTTTCCGCACCGCGTATGGCCGTGCACCAGCCGTTCTTGGCAAAGGCATCGGTCAGCTTCGTGCCCATCACGAAGGCTGCGTTCATCCAGCAATACTCTTCGTGCGGCAAGGCGGTGACCGCGCCGTTGGCACCTGTCGCACCCTCCTCGTAATCGAACTCGTCGATCGGCTTGGTTTCGCGCCCGTAAGGCAGGCGCGCCAGGACGCGCGGCAGCACCAGCGTCACGAACCGGGAATCCTCGCTGTCGCGGTAGCCGCGCCAGCCGGCGTATTCGATGGTGTCGAAGATCTTTTCCAGGTCCCGCGGCTTGGCCAGCTGGGAATAGTCGTTGAACCCGAACAGGGTCGGGCTGGCAGCCGAGATGAACGGGCAGAACCCTGCCGCCGCCACGCTCGCCATGCCGCGCAGCAGGTCCACATCCTCCTGATGCTTGGAAAACTCATAGTCGCCGATCAGCGCGCCGTAGGGCTCGCCGCCGGGCGTGCCGAACTCGTTCTCGTACACCGTCTTGAAGATCAGGCTCTGGTCGAACTCGGTGGCCTTTGCCAGGTCGCGGCCGAGTTCCTTCTTGCTGACGTTGAGCACGCGTATCTTCAGGTTGGCGCTGGTCTCGCTGTTCATCACCAGATATTTCAGCCCGCGCCAGCTGCCTTCCAGCTTGACGAACTCCTGGCTGTGCATGATTGCCGCCAGTTGGCGGGACATCTTTGCGTCCAGCAACGCGATCGCCTTGTTGATGGTGATCGTCAGGTTGCGGTTGTAGCTGACGGTGCCCGACAGCGCCTCTTCCGTCAGCGTGCGCAGCAGCACCTCCGCCCGGTCCGGCTCGGTCTGGTGCGTGGCCGCGATGGCCTGGTCGAGCAGAGACTGCCCGTCGGCAACGGTGCCGGCCAGCGGTGCCGCGTCGGTACGCGTCCAGGCGCCGCTCATGGTGCTTCTCCGCCGCCGGCCGGCGCGTGGCCGCGGGCGGCAAACTCGGCAGCGAGGCGCTTCATGTCGTCGTCGCTCTGCAGGATGCGCTCCAGCAGGCTTTCCAGCTCCTCGGAGCGGTCCGCCTTGGCCAGCAGGTCACGCAGCTGATTGCGCTTCTCCAACAGGCTGCGCAGAGCGGGGATCTGGTCGGCCACCCGGCCGGGCTCGAAATCCTCCATGCTGCGGAACTTCAGGTCGACGCCGAACTCGCTGCCGTCGTCCTTCAGCGTGTTGGCGACACGGAACCGCAGGCCAGGCGTCATGCGCGCCAGTACATCGTCGAAATTGTCGCGGTCGATCTGGACGAACTTGCGGTCCTTCATCGGCTTCAGCGGCTCGGTCGGCTGGCCGGAGAAATCGCCGAGCACGCCGACCACGAAGGGCAACTCCTTCTCGACCTGCGCGCCCTCGGTCTCGACCTCGTATTTGATGTGGACCCGAGGGCGGCGGACCCGTTCCAGTTTGTCGTGGATGCTGGCCATGATGTCTGATCAACCTTCGCTTCTGGTCGGCTCGTTAGGAGGCAAGGCGTTCTTTTTGAAGAAAGAACCAAAACTTCCGCATCCGATCCCTGGCTTTCGCTTCCCGACCCTAGACGGATTGCAAACGGCGCGCCACCGCACGGCTACTTTTCCGATATTTCCGGTCCGATGCCGGCAACATTCAGATAGGCCCGGCGCACCGCCTCGTCCGTGATCAACTCCTGTAACAAATCGGCCAGAGGCAGACGGGCACGCCGAATGAGAGTCTGGAGCGTATAGGCGGTGGGGGAGTTCGGTTCATGTTCACGGAAAAATGTTGCGATGCGGCCAAGTTCGCGAAGGGCGTCCTCGCGCGTGCGTAGCTCGGCCGGTCCGGCCGGCGCTACGCCGGACGCCACGGCCGGTGATCCGGCCGCCTGGTCCTCCTGCGCGTATTCGACGTGCTCCTCGGCTTTCGGCTCGTCGAAAGCGCCCGCCGGCAGGTTGGAGAAATCCCGCAGCGCATCCTGCGCTTCGATGAGCGTGTTGCGTATCGTCGATGACGGCGGCGCGTCATGGCCGCACAGCGCATCAAGGCGGCGGGACAGGGTGCTGAAGATCTCCAGTGCGGCGGCGATGTCGCGGTAGATGCCGATGAACACCGCGCTGTCCGTGGCGGTGACCGCTTCGCCCAGCAGGACCGCTTCACGGCTGGCTGCGCCTTTGCGGCGTTTGACCATATAGTGCCACAACGTTCCCGCTTCGCCCGAATGTGCCGCCGTCAGCGGAGCCAGGCGAAGCGGCTGGATGAGCGAGCCTTCCGCGTTGGTGCCGTTCAGCCCGGCGAGCGGCGCCACCTTGTCTGCCACGTCTTCCGCGTCACCGGAATGCAGCGTTTCCCAATACCGCTCCACCAGCCCGTCGAGTGCCGCGAAAGCAGGGCGAAGCCCGGCGAAGCCGTCGATGCGAATGGCGGCCTCGGTCAGCCAGGCGGCAATCTCGAGGTCCTTGCTGCGCTGGCACAGAACTGCTTGCGCCTCGTCGAACACCACCCGCCACTCGCCCGCCAGCGCGCCCCGCTCCTGCTCGGCATCGGCCTGCCGCTCGGCGTTCCTGGCGGCCGAGCGCGCGTCCTTTATGCGGTAATAGGCGAGACTTCCGGCCTCATCGGCGCGCAGGTTCATCCCGGCCGGCAGCTCGGGTGAAATCGGTGCCAGGATCATGTCCACATCGATCAAGCGATCACCATCCGCGTCCGTCTTGCGCGCCGGGACCGAACCGGCCCGGCGATGGCAATCCTGCCGTTCGGCTGGAGCAATACCGCACATTCCTGTTCCTCGCTACACCGCTGACTCCCCCCACCCCCTCCCGCGAGAACGATAGTGATACGTTATTAATTTTTTGTTATGAAAATCGCTTGTTGCAATATTGCCGCCAATGGTGTGGTCATCGTAGCGTTCGCGGCCGGCGCGGAATCCCGGCGCCGGCGTTTGGAGATGACTGGTGGCCCTTGATCTGCGTCGCCTCGTTGCAAGCCTGGAGGCGCCCGCCCGCTCAGCCCTGGAGGCCGCGGCCGGCCTGGCGCTGGCCAACACGCATTCTTCCGTGGGCGTCGCACACTGGCTGACCAAGCTGGTGGAAGCACGGGGTCCGCTGGCGGTCGAGCTCGGGCAGCAGGCGGAACTCGGCCGGCTGAGTGCCGACCTGACGCAGGCCCTCGATCGCCTGCCACGCGGCAGCTCCGGCGCGCCCGCCCTCGAGCCGGTGCTGGTGAACTGGATGCGCGAAGCCTGGATCGTTGCCTCCTTGCAAGGCGGCCGTTCGGCGATTGGCGAGCTGGACCTGCTGAGCGCCCTTCTGGCCGACTCCACTTTGCGCGCCGTGGCCAACGACCTCTCGGCGCAGTTTCGCCATGTCGACATCCAGCGGCTGGAAGCGGCCGCCGCCAGCTGGGCGGCCCCCGGGGCAGGCTTACAGGACGGTGCCGCACCGCAGGCTTCGGCACAGCCCGGCAAGCAAAGCGGGCTCGAGACCTATACGATAGACCTCACCGCCATGGCGCGCGCCGGCAAGATCGACCCGATCGTCGGTCGGGACGGCGAGATACGCCAGGTGATCGACATCCTCTCGCGCCGCCGGCAGAACAATCCGATACTCGTGGGCGAGGCGGGTGTCGGCAAGACGGCCATCGTGGAAGGCTTCGCGCTGCGCGTGGCCGCAGGCGACGTGCCGCCGGCGTTGCGTGGCATCGCCGTGCGCACGCTCGACCTCGGGCTTCTGCAGGCAGGCGCGAGCGCGCGCGGCGAGTTCGAGACACGGCTGAAGGGCGTGATATCGGACGTCAAGGCGTCGCCTATCCCGATCATCCTGTTCATCGACGAGGCGCACACGCTGATCGGCGCCGGCGGCCAGGCCGGGCAGGGCGATGCGGCCAACCTGATTAAGCCGGAACTCGCGCGCGGCGAGCTGCGCACCATCGCTGCCACCACCTGGGCGGAATACAAGAAGTACTTCGAACGCGACGCGGCCCTCACCCGGCGTTTCCAAACCGTAAAGGTCGACGAGCCGGAACACGAGATCGCAGTGGCGATGATGCGCGGCCTGGTGCCCGTGCTGGAGAAGCATCACGGGGTGACGATCACCGAGGAAGCGCTGGACGCCGCCGTGCGCCTGTCCGCCCGCTACATTCCCGCGCGCCAGCTGCCGGACAAATGCGTGAGCCTGCTCGACACCGCCTGCGCGTCGGTGGCCATCGCACGCAGCACACCGCCGGCCGCCCTGGAAGACGTGGAACGCCGGCTGGAACGTCTGCAAGCCGAGCTCGCCTCCGTCACCCGCGAAGGGCTGGCCGCGCGGCGTGCCAGCGTGGACGCGGAGATCACGCAGGCCACCGCGCAGGCCGAGACGTTGCGCCAGCAATGGGTCGCGGAATGCGACCTTACCGCCCGGCTGGAAGCCGCCGAGCAGTCTGCCGATAGCGGAGAGACCGAAGGCTTGCGCGTGCGCCTCGCCGAGTTGCAGGGCGAGAGCCCGATGGTGCCGCGGCGCGTCGATCGCGACGCGGTCGCCGGCATCGTCACCCGCTGGACCGGCATTCCCGTGGGCCGCATGCTGGCCTCCGACATCGATAGCGTGCTGTCCCTTGAAGACGCCCTGCGCCGGCGCGTCATTGGCCAGGACCATGCCTTGCGCGCTATCGCGGACGCCGTGCAGATCAGCCGCGCCAACCTGGCCGACCCGCGCAAGCCGGTGGGCGTGTTCCTGCTAGTGGGGACCAGCGGCGTCGGCAAGACGGAGACCGCGGTGGCGCTCGCCGAGCAGCTCTACGGCGGCGCGCAGAGCCTGACCACGGTGAACCTTTCGGAGTTCAAGGAGGAGCACAAGGTCAGCATGCTGGTGGGCTCGCCACCCGGCTATGTCGGCTATGGCGAAGGCGGCGTGCTGACCGAGGCGGTGCGCCGCCGCCCGCACGGCGTGCTGCTGCTCGACGAGGTGGAGAAAGCCCATCCCGGCGTGCAGGACGTGTTCTACCAGGTGTTCGACCGCGGCATATTGCGTGACGGCGAGGGCCGCGACATTGATTTCCGCCACACCACCATCCTGCTCACCGCCAATGCCGGCTCGGACCTGATCGCCTCGCTGGCTGCTGACCCGGACACCATGCCGGACGCGGCCGGGCTGGAAGCCGTGCTGCGCCCGGAACTGCTGAAAGTGTTCAAGCCGGCGTTTCTCGGCCGCGTAACGATTGTGCCGTATCTGCCGTTGTCGGACGAGACGTTCGCGAAAGTCGTGGGCCTGCAGCTGGAGCGCGTGCGGGCGCGTGCGGAAGAGACGTACGGCGTGGAACTTCTGTTCGCCGAAACGTTGGTGAATCAGATCGGCCAACGCGCCCGCGGAACGGAGATCGGAGCGCGCGCCGTGGAACAGATCATCGCTCGGGAGCTGTTGCCGCTCCTGTCGCGACATTTCCTTGAGCGGCTCGGCGACAAGGTGCGCCTCAGCACCTTGACCGTGTCGCTCGATGATGACGGGCGCCTCGCCCTCGGTGAGGGGACGCATGCTGCGCCGGATGAAAGCATCCGGCCAGCGCAGGCGTCTGAAGCGCTCGTAGAACCGGCGGAGGCCTGAGACCACCCTCGCGCACCCGCCAAAATGTCAGTACGCCAGCCACATCGGCGAGACCCAGACGGAAGGATTTCAACCATGCCCATATACCTGCAGCTTACGGGCGGCGAACAGCCCATCACCGGCGACGCGACCCAGACCGACCACATCGGCTGGATGGATATCACCTCCATGCACTGGTCGGTCAACCGCAGCGTCAGCACCACTGTCGGTGCGGCGTCCAACCGTGAAGCCTCCGAGCCAAACCTCAGCGAAGTGACGCTGACCAAGATCAGCGACAGCTCGCACGCCGCGCTGTATCAGGCCGCCACCACGGGCAAGCAGCCGATGGTGGCCACGATCGACCTCGTCAACACCGGTAACCCCGGCAAGACCTACTGCCAGTACGTGCTGCAGAACACGATCGTCTCCGGCTTCACCGCCGGCTCCAGCGGCGACCGTCCGACCGAGACGGTGACGCTGAACTTCACGCAGAAGAACGTGAACTACACCAAGGAAGATGCCAACGGCAGCCCGACCGTCTCGCGCGCCAGCTACAACCAGGCCAGCGCCCAGGCGACTTAAGCGAGGACATCAGTTTTTTCTTAACAAAAGCATGAGAAAACTTCTGCTCCCTGTCGGGTGCCAGCCAAACAGGCACCTGGCGGGGAATAGAAATTCCCCGGCCTTCAACCAGGTGCGAGAATGGCCGAAACGCTTACCGCCGACCAAGTCCAAAGCCTGCTGGACGGGACAGACTCGGCCTTCGAGGCGGTCCTGCACGGCCGCTACGGCGGCGGCTTGTCGGTGGTCTTGGCGTCGGCCCCCGGTGCCGAGAAGATTGCGGCGTTACGCACAGCCCGTGCGGGTACCGACGCCTGGATACGCCTGAACATACAGGCTGCCGGTAGCGCTGGTGGCGGGGGCGTTGACGGCATCGCCATCGGCTCCGCGCAACTGGCCGGCACCTCCAGCCAGGCTGTCCAGGGCACGAACGTGCAGACCGAGATATTCCTGGACATGGATCCCAACGAGTCGGGGGATGCGACCGCGCTGTCGAGCGGCGTGCTGCTGGAGCAGGCCTTCGCCCACCTGCCGAACGGCGGCCTGCTCGTTGTGCGCAGCGCTGAAGCCGCGCGCGGCCAGCAGCAGATAATGCTCTCCGAACAGCAGAACTGGCGGCCGAATCCGAGCCGGCATGTCGCGAGTTCCGGCCTCGGCGCATCCGGCCGCGGTCACCGGCAAGCCAGCCCGGCCGCGGTCAGGCTGCCCGTGAGCGCGGATCTGCTTACGCGGCTGGGCGGCGCGGTCGCCGCCCTGGCGATCGACGCCGGCCAGGTATCCGTCGTGCTGCTGCCAAGCGGGTTGGCGGGATGAGGACGCAGGAGGAC
>CAXUOA010000062.1:9268-11720 GCA_964252625.1 uncultured Acetobacteraceae bacterium
CAGGAGGACAACAGCCTAATCCTGAAATCGCGGACCAGCGGACAGTCGCAACCCGCATCAGCGACCTCCGGCAGCCTTCACGTCATTGGTTGCGTTATCGAAATTTCTCTTGCCCAGCTCCCCCGACGCCGGGCACATCTGTGTGTGAGAGAACGGCCGGCCAAAGCCCGCGCTGGAACATGAGTGATGGACGGGTCGCCAAACTACTCCCAAGCAAACCGGCAGCTGTCCATCCAGACCCCGCTCGGCGACAACGTCCTGCTGCTGGAGGCGCTCGACGGCGCCGAGGCCCTGTCGTCGCTGTTCGGCTATGCGCTACGCGTCCGCGCGTTCAACGACGCGATCGACCCGTCCCAGCTCATCACCAAATCGGTCGACTGGCAGATCTCGCTTGATGGCGGCGGCTTGCGCCAGTTCAACGGCTGCGTTGCCACCTATTCCGGCGGCGAGGCGATGGCGCGCGGCCAGCGCTCCTACGTGCTCAATGTGGTGCCCTGGCTGTGGTTCCTGCAGCACAGGCAGGACAGCCGGGTGTTCCAGAACAACACCGTGGTCCAGATTGCCGAGCAGATCTTCACCGAACTGGGCTTCAAGGATTTCGACGCCAGCGGTCTGGCCCAAGAATACAAGCCGCGGTTGTATTGCGTGCAGTATCGCGAGACGGATTTCAACTTCGTCTCCCGCCTGTTCGAGGAAGAGGGGATATTCTACTACTTCCAGCACCAGCAGGGCCGCCATATCCTGATGCTGGCCGACGGCGCGCATGCCTACAAGGACATCCCCGACGGCTCGCTGCCCTACAACCCGCCGGGCATCTTCCACAACGGCGTCACCGCCTGGACGCACCACATGGCGTTCCGCTCCGGCAAGAGCACGACGACGGATTACGACTTCCAGAACCCGGGCAACTCGCTGGTCACCAGCACCAACGGCCTCTCGCCGATCCCGCAGGCCGACAAGTTCGAGATCTTCGATTATCCCGGCCGCTACACGCAGCGCGAACGCGGGGAGGGCGTGAGCTCACGCCTGATCGGCGCGCACGAGAAAGGCCAGAACACGATTTCAGCCGCCAGCAGCGCGCGCACGCTGCAGCCGGCCGGACGATTCCAGCTCGAAGCCCACCCGGTCGACGGCGAAAACCAGAAATATGTCATCGTCTCCGTCGTGCATCACGCGACGGATCCGACGTTCGACAGCGTGGCCAAAGGTGCGCCGAAATACCAGAACACCTTCACCTGCCTGCCTGCCAACGTGGATTTCGTGCCCGAGCAGCGCTCGGAGAAACCGATCATCCCCGGCATGCAGAGCGCGGTTGTGACGGGCACGGCCGGCTAGGAAATCTACACCGATCGCTACGGCAGGATAAAGATCAAGTTCCACTGGGATCGCAAGGGGAAGTCCGATGAGACGAGCTCCTGCTGGATGCGCGTCGCACAACCCTGGGCCGGCCGCGGCTTCGGCGCGCAGACCATCCCGCGCATCGGCATGGAGGTGGGCGTCAGCTTCATGGAGGGCGATCCGGACCATCCCGTCGTCGTCTGCTGCATGCCGAACGCCAACACCATCCCGTCGCTGAAACTGCCCGACGAAAAGGAGCGCACCGGCTTCCGCACGAGCAGCAGCCCCGGCGGCGGCGGCTTCAATGAACTCACCCTGGAGGACAAGGCGAACTCGGAAGAGGTATTCCTGCACGCGCAGAAGGATTTCTCCCAGATAATCGGCAACAACTCCGTCACCACGGTCGGCAACGTCAGTGCGCAGGCGACCGAGACACTGTGGCTCAGCTCCGTGCATGACAGCGTCATCGAACAGACCCAGGCGCACATCCTGATCAAGCACCAGAACAGCCAGATCTACCTCGACGCCGACTGCGTCAGGATCAATTTCGGCTCCGGCCATGTTTTGCAGCTCGATAAGGACGGCGTCCATTTGCATTCCGTGGCAAAGGTGGAAGCCTCCCAGGGCGGCACGGACGGTTCCGCCGACAACCACGTCTCCGTCGTGCCGCAGGGCGTGGACATACGCGGCCAGGCGGTACTGGCCGAAGCAGGCTCGGCTGGCGGCACCACGATAGAGATGGGTGACCAGGGCATACGGCAGAACGGGCCGAACATATGGCTGAACTCGTGAGCGCCGCCCGCATGCGCCTGTCCGTCACCGTCACGCGGGCCCGGTAGCGCTGGATGCCGTTTCCCGGAAACATGGTCGCAGCCCCCATCATGGCCGCCAAGCAGGGCATGAAGGACATCAGCTTCCACCCGGTCACCGACCAGGCGCAGCCGGTGCTGCAATACGTCAACGGTCCGCTGACCGGAAAAGGGTCCGGGCTGCTGACATCGGTCACCCAGACGTTCGCCGGCACCACGCAAAGCAGCCTCACCCAGTCTGCCCAGGCCGCCGGTCAGGCGATGAACCTTGGCAGCAGCACGCTCACTTCGGCGGGTGGCAGCAC
>CAXUOA010000063.1:0-1274 GCA_964252625.1 uncultured Acetobacteraceae bacterium
TAGATCGAGGCATCTGAGCCTGCGCAGGACGCAAAAGTTTTTTGCTTCTTTTTTTCAAAAAAGAAGGCCTTCCTTGCATGTGCCCGAAGTTCGCGCTCTTTAGGCATAGCCCCCTAGCCCCGGCGTCAGAACACATCGTTGCCGGCTAGGAACGCCGCCAGGTCTCCGCCGGGAAACAGCAGGCTGCGCATCCCCGCCGCCACGCCCGCCTGAACGTCGGTGTCCTTGTCGCCGACCATCACGCAATGGCGCGGATTCAGCTCCCAGGCGCGCACCAGATCGTTCAACATGCCCGGGGCCGGCTTGCGCCAGTCGCTGTCGCGGCGATAGGCCTCTATTTTCCCCTCGGTGTGATAGGGGCAGAAGCGCCAATCATCCAGCGTACCGCCCGCCCGCCGCAATTCGTCCGCCACCCACAGCTGCAGGGCGCCCACTTCCGGCTCGCCATACAGACCGCGGGCGATGCCGGCCTGGTTCGTGACGATGAAGACGTGCCAGCCGTGGGAGGTGGCGGTAGCCACGGCTTCGCGCGCCCCGTCCACCCATTCCCAGCGGTCCTGGCTGCCGACATAGCCGTGATCGTGGTTCAGCACCCCGTCGCGGTCCAGGAACAGCGCCGGCCGGTCCATGCAGGATGCGAGCTCGCGGCGCGCGTGGGCCAGGTCGGCTGGTTCGGCGAGGTCGGCAAACCAGCCGTGCTGCTGGGTCGCGCGCAGGGTGCCGCCCTGCACGAGAGCTGGCAGAAGGCCGTCTTCCAGCGAGCAGGAGGCCGTCAGCTGAGCGAGAATGCGCCTGTCCATTGCGTATATGCCGGCATCGGCCAGCCCCGAGGCGGCTGTGCCTTCGCTCAGCGCGGATACGCGGTCGCCCTCGAGCGTCAGCGCACCGCGGGGGCTCTGGCGGACCACCATGCGAGCGAGGACGCTTTCGGGGTCCGCCGCGAACGCTGCCAGCAAAGCGGCGATGTTGCAGGCGAAGAGGGAGGCGCCATGGCACAGCAGGAAGCGTTCTGACAGCAGGGACGCGGCATGGTGCACGGCGCCACCCGTGCCGGCCGCTTCGGGGTGCAGGGCGAAACGGACCGTGACACGCTTCGGTAGCGCGTCACCGGCGGTCAGGACGGCGGATTGCACGGCGGGATCGATCCGGGGTGCCAGGATGAGGAAATCGTCCACGCCGAAACGGAGCATCTCGCGCATCAGCCAGGCGATGAAAGGGCGTCCGGCGACGGGGAACAAGGGACTGGGCGGCTGGGCGGCCGGGCCCGCCAGGCC
>CAXUOA010000063.1:1284-11517 GCA_964252625.1 uncultured Acetobacteraceae bacterium
GCCGGTTAGGATGCGGCAGTGGGGGAGTGGGGGGCGGGGGCTTTCATTGATCTGGCTGGGGGCTTTGGGGGGGGGGGGGGGGGAAGGCAAGCCGTCCTTTTTCGAGGCGGACCGGAATCTTGCGTCTCCCGCCATTCGCACCCGGTTGGACGCTTCCGGACCAGCTCCGCGGCGGACCGGCGGCGGCCAAAACGTTCTTGCTTCCCTGATCTTCGCCCTGGACAAATGACCAAGATGACCAAGCGCGACCTGATTTTCCTCAGCCATCGCATCCCCTGGCCGCTGAACAAGGGCGAGAAGATACGCGGCTGGCACGTGGTCGAGCACCTTGCGCGCGACTACCGCATTCATCTCGGCTGCGTGGTGGACGATCCGGCGGACATGGCGCATGTGGCGAAGATGCGAGACATATGCGCCAGCGTGGGCGCGTTCCCGGTGGACAGGCGCATGCAAAAGCTGCGCGCCCTGCTGCGTGCACGTCCGGGGCGGCCTTTGATGCCGGATTTCTATTTCTCGGCGGCGCTGCAACGCTGGGTGGACACGGCGATGGCGCGCACGCGAATGGATGTGGTGTACATCTACTCGGTGGCGATGGCGCCCTATGTGATCGGGATCGACCATCCGCGGAAAATTCTCGACGCCACCGACATCGACTCGGAGAAATGGGCGGAATACGCCCTCGATGCGAAATACCCGATGCGGCTGGTCTGGGCACGCGAAGGACGCAATCTGCTGGCCTATGAACGGGCCTGTGCCGCTGCGTGCCATTGGACGTTCTTCGTGTCCCAGCCCGAAGCCGACCGGTTTGCGGAGCTGGCGCCGGAGGTGGCCGGCCGGGTCGCGGCCCTGGAGAACGGCGTGGACCTGCAACGCTTCTCTCCGGCGGACTCCTACGTGTCGCCGTTCAGTGATCCGGCGCCGCGCGTGGTGTTCACCGGCAACATGGATTACTGGCCGAATGCGGACGCGGCCATCTGGTTCGCGCGCGAGGTGATGCCGCCCTTGCGCGCGCGTGTTCCGGGGGTGACATTCTGGGCGGTCGGCGCGAACCCGACGGCGGAGGTCCGCGCGCTGGCCGAGCTTGCCGGCGTGTTCGTCACGGGGCGGGTGGAGGATGTGCGGCCCTACGTGGCGCATGCGTCGGTGATCGTGTGTCCGCTGCGTATCGCGCGCGGCATACAGAACAAGGTGCTGGAGGGCATGGCGATGGGCCGGCCGGTGATCGCCTCGCCGGGCGCGTTCGAGGGCGTGCGCGCGCTGGCGGAGACGGAGTTGCTGGTGGCGGACGGCGCGGACGCGTTCGTGCGACGCGTCTGCGAAGTGCTGGAAGGCGCGCATCCCGGTCTGGGTGCGGCGGCACGCACCGCCATGGAACGCGGCTACGCGTGGCCGGAAGTGCTCGGAAAACTGGACCATTATCTCGAAGGCTGACGGCAATGCCTGTCCAGCGAGTCCGCGACAGCGGAGTCAAAAGTTTTTTGCTTCTTTTTTTCAAAAAAGAAGGCCTTGCTTTGTTTTCTCAGGCTAACCATCGATGCCCACCTACAGCGTAGACCTACGCCGTGTCCCGCTCCGCTCCGACCGCGAAGCCTTGGCCGCCGCGCTGGATTTGTGGAACGACAGGACGATCGGCCGCGAGGAGGCGGTACGGTCCCTGGCTGTCCTGGTCCGCGACCACACAGGCCAGATCACCGGCGGATTATGGGCGGACACTTACTGGGACTGGATGTTCGTGGCCATGCTGATCGTGCCGGAGCCGCTGCAACGGCGTGGCGTGGGGTCTGATCTGCTGGCGCAGGCGGAGACGGAGGCGGCGCAGCGCGGCTGCATAGGCGCCTGGCTGGACACGTTCTCTTTTCAGGCGCGGCCGTTCTATGAGCGGCGCGGATACACGGTTCTGGGTGAGATTGCGGATTACCCGGCACCGCACAGCCGGTTCTTCATGTCGAAACGGTTTTGAATTATACCAGCCGGTCGTGCGACTGACGCAAAGAAAGCAAGCAGTCCTTTTTTGAAAAAAAGGACCAAAAAACTTTTGCTTCCTCCGCATCTGCACCAGCCACGTGCTTTTGGATTGAACGAGGCATCTGAACCCGCGCAGGAAGCAAAAGTTTTTTGCTTCTTTTTTTCAAAAAAGAAGGCCTTGCTTACTTGCGCAAATGTCAACGCGCGATCGCTGTGAGAAGGCTCAAGTATCCAAGGGCGTCAAGCGAAAGCGTGCTGCGAACAACCCATGTCTTTTCAAGCTCCCGCCAGCGTGCCGCACAATCGCCAGAGCTCCCGACAAGCGCCAGGGGTTTGCAACGAGGACGCCCACGCGCTGGCGCCGCTCGCGCGCCCATTGCTGCTTGTACTCGTCGTCGCCACGGCCGAAATCGATTTCGGCGACCCGGTCGTGCTCCAACAGATGGCGTATCATCATGCCCGTCAGGACGTTGCCTGGTGCCAGCGCCTTGTGCGCCTCGCAATAGGCGAGTTTCAGCACGCCGGCCCAGCGGTGGTGCAGGATCCAGAACTGCGCGGCGACCGGCTCGGCGGCCAGGTGGATGAGGCCGAGGCGCAAGGTTCCCGCTTGCGCGCAAGCGCGCATCAAGGCGGGGTTGAAGGCCGGATGCGGCTCAGGCTCTTTCCAGCTCGCGGCATAGACGGTTTCGTAGGCGGCTATTGCCTCGGCCAGGCCGGCCTCGCTTTGCACGATAGTGAAGGCGAAGCCGGGCTGCTGACGCAGGCGCCTCGTCTGGCGCGTGATGGCGGTGCGCAGACGCCGTGGCCGGGCGGCAAGGTAGGCATCCCACTCCAGCCCGGCCACGCTCTCATGCCAGTTGCCGAAATGATCGAAGGCGAGCAGGCGTAGTCCGGCCTGCCGCAGGCCGGCGAGCAGCATGTCCAGGCGGGCGCAGTCTGCCGGCATCGCCTCCAGGCGGACAATCCCGTGCCGTCGCCAGGCGCGGCCGAGCGCGCGGCCGATGGCGTTCAGTCTGGCTTCGGTCAGACCGGGCGCCAGAAGTGGCTGCCACAGGCAGGTATAAGGCGTGGCCAGCGCGCCTGGCGTTCCTGCCAGACGGCACATGGGGATCACCGCCAGGACCTGGCCGCCAGCCTCGGCCATGTGGAAGACGGGTTGCGCTGCGTCGGGCAGCCCGGCCGCCAGCGTGGCGCCATACCAGGCAAGCGTGGAGAACGCGTCCTGGCCGAACAGCGCCTGCGCCTCCGGGGGCAGCGCGTCGACGCTCGCCACAGAGCGTATGCTGACGGCGGGATCAGGCATGCCACGCGTACCAGGCGCAGCCGATCCACTCGTGCAGGGCCCAGTAGCTCTCCTGCCAGGCGCCGATGCGCGGCAGCAGGCTCGCCAGCGCGAACCTTGGCGGCACGTCCGGCATGGCAGGTGCCGCGACCACGCGGAAGCCGGCGGCACGGAACGCGATCAGCGCCCGGCGCATGTGCCAGGCGTTGGTGACGACGTAGGCGCTGTCGATGCCGGCCGCGCGCAGGATCGCGGCCGAGCGCGCTGCGTTCTGCCAGGTGTCGAGCGACTGGTCTTCCAGCCATTGCGGGGCGTAGCCGAAATCATCGTGCAGGCTGAGTGCCATCAGTGCGGCCAGCGTGGGCGCGCCGGCGCGGACCCGGCCGCCGGAGACCAGGATCGGCAGGCCCACATGCCTGGCCAGGGCAGCCCCTGCGCGCTCGCGTTCCAAGGTGAGACGGCCGACGGTGAAGCCAACCCCACCCGGGACGGCAACCGGAGTGAGGTCCGCGCTGAGGATGATTATGGCTTGCGGCGGGTCCGCGGGGTCTGGCTGCGTGGGCAGGCCGCCTTCCAGAGAGAGGATGAGCAGGCTGGAGACGAGCGGGAGGGAGAACAGGACCAGGCCTGTCAGGCCGGCGGCAAGCAGGACCCGGCCGGAACGGCGCCGGCGCAGCACGGCGCCGGCGCAGGCTGCGACCAGGCAGTTGAGCGGCGGAACAAGAAACAGGGACGGCAGATCGGCAAGCGACATGAGACGGCTGTGCACGATCGGGACGAGAAGCAAAAGGCCTCCGCATCAAACGAGCCGGCACCCGAGGGCGAGCGGATGTCCTTCGGTTATTTTTTAAAAATGAACTGCTTGCCTTACTTTTGCTTGACAAGTTGGTGACATAGTCGAGCAACTTGCAACGAACCTCGCTCACGCCAGTCGGCGATCTCACGACCCTTGCGCAACGCTGGCAGGCATTGGAGTCGCGCGCACAGGCCGGCTTCTTCCGGAGCTGGACCCATATCGGCTGCCTTGCGGAACAGCGGTTTGCGCAAGCGAGGCTGCTGGCCGTGACGCAGGACGGCGTGGACGTGGCGCTGGCCCTGCTGGGCGCCGGGCGGCACCGGACCTGGTTGAACCAGACCGGCGATGCAGACCAGGACGCGGTCTTCATCGAGCATAACGGCTTGCTTGCGGCGCATGACGCCAGGGTCGACACGACCGCGGCGCTGCGAGCGGCACGCGGGCGCGGGCGGCTGGTTCTGTCCGGCGTGGATGACGCCACCCTGGCGGCAGCCGGCGACGCAGGCGCGCTACAGGTGGAGCAAAGCCGCTGGGCGCCCGCCGTGCGGCTGGACACGTTAGAGCGGCCCTATCTGGAGACCCTGAGCACCAACGCGCGGGCGCAGATCAGACGGTCGATGCGACTATACGGACCGGACCTCGCTCTGGCGCGGGCGGGCACGCTTGCGCAGGCGCAGGATTTCTTTGCCGAAATGGTGGCCGTGCACCAGGATTCCTGGCGGCGGCGGCGGCAGGCCGGGGCTTTTGCGGAAGACGCGATGCGCCACTTCCACACAATGCTGATCGCTCGTGCGTGGCCGAAGGGAGAAGCCGACCTGCTACGCGTGACGGCTGGCGGCCGGCATGTCGGCACGCTCTACATGCTCATCCGGGACGGCGTTGTTGCGAGCTACCAGAGCGGATTTCCCACAACGGCGGACGCACGGCTGAAGCCCGGTCTCGTGTGCCATACGCTTGCCATCACGCATTATGCGGCTGGCGGCGCACGTATCTACGATCTGCTCGGGGGGGCTGAGCGGTATAAGCTGACGCTGGCGCAAGGCGGCCAGATGCTGCACTGGGCGACGTTGCACCGCCACTGGTCCGGGGAGGCGCTGGTGCGGCGTATTGTCGAGGGGGTGAGGAAGAAGAGCCTGCTTTGAACGAAAGAGCGAAACACGTTTTGCAGGCGACTTGCAGGGCAGGAAGCGAGGCCTTCTTTTTCGAAAAAAAAAGCAAAAAAGCTTTTTATGACTCTCTCGCTAATATCTGAAGCGGCCCGTCTCAGCAGCGCGCGGCCGACGGAGACAAAAGTTTGACCCTGGCAAAAGAAGGACTGCTTGCTTTCCCGGATCAGCCGCAAGAGGGTTGGTATACTCCAATCAGTCTTGAAGGCCGATGCATAGAGCAAGTAGTTTCCCTTGAAAGGAGACTGCAAAGCTCTGCCTTTCCCCCAAATCCAGAGCAGTCGGCTACTTTCGAATCGAACGGAGCAACTGAGCCTGCGCAGGAAGCAAAGCTTTTCTGCTTTTCTTCAAGACGAATCAAAAACTAAAAGGTAATTGCTCACCTGGGTATCGCGGATCCGGTTTGGTTTAGAACATCCCGAGCGGCACCTGCGGCCGAGCGTGATATTCAGAAAGGTCACCAACGGGTTCCGGGCCAAGTGGAGCAGCGACACCTACGCTGCCTTCCGCACTGTCGCCAGCACAGCTAGCCAAACTGGAAAACCATCCTCCAAGCCGTGACAGACGCACTTGGCCAAAAGCCACTCACAAACCCGGGGTGAGCAGTTACCGCTCGGTTTCACCAACACATATTGCTTCTTTGATCACGGCACCGGCTTGCTTCGTAGACGTGTGCAGAAAATAAGGCAGGCGCATTGCTCACTTCAAAGAAGGTCTCGCTTCCCTAAACCCTGATCGGCACGCCAGCCCGGTTCATGCTCGTCCGTATCGTCTGCAGAGTCTGCACCCGCGCCACGCCCGCTGCCTCCGTCAGCCGCGCCGTCAGCTCGTTCTCCGCCGCCGTGCCGCGCGCCACCAAACGCAGCAGGAAGTCCCCGCCGCCGCGTATCATGTGGCACTCACGCACCTCTGGCCAGGTGCTCACCAGCGACTCGAAAGCGGCCAGCGCCGCCTCCTTCTGGCTCTCCAGCCCGACGATAACGAAGAACATGACCTCCCAGCCGAGCAGCTGCGGGTCCGTATCCGCGTGGTAGCCGCGTATGATACCCGCCTCTTCCAGCCGGCGCACCCGGCGCAGGCAGGGCGGCGCGCTGATGCCGGCGCGGCGGGCGAGCTCCACGTTGGTCATCCGCCCGTCCGCCTGCAGCTCGGTCAGGATGCGCCGGTCGATCGCGTCTATCTCCGGCAGGATGGCCGCGTCTTGCTTGGTCGTCATGTTTCTTGAGCGTCTCGGAGTAGCAGAGGCAGCGGTCATAGCATAAAGCGGGGGTGCAGGTAGCGAAGGCAAGGAAGGCCTTCTTTTTAAAAAAAAGAAGCACAAAACTTTTGCGCCTGACGCTGCTGCAAGTGTTTGGTTTGCCGTAGATATGGCCACTTTGCTGCAAATGCGCGGAGGAACAGTTTTCTGCTTCTTCTTTCAAAAAAGAAGTGCTGTCTTCCTCGCTTGCCCCAGGCCATCCGCCCACCGATATCGGCTTTGCAACCGAACGAGCCGCGCCAGCCCATGCCCCAGACCTACCGCACGAAACTCCTGGTGATAGGCGCCGGGCCGGCCGGCTACACCGCCGCCATCTACGCCGCGCGCGCCAGCCTGGAGCCGATCCTGGTGGCCGGCCTGCAGCCCGGCGGGCAGCTGATGATCACCACCGACGTGGAAAACTACCCCGGCTTCGCTGGCGCCATACAGGGTCCGTGGCTGATGGAGCAGATGGCCGCGCAGGCGGAGCACGTGGGCACCCGCATCATGAACGACCTGGTGATGGAGGTGGATTTCAGCCGCCGGCCGTTCCGGTGCGTGGGGGATTCGGGCGATACCTACGTCGCCGACTCCGTCGTCATCGCCACCGGCGCACAGGCGCGCTGGCTGGGGCTGCCGTCGGAGAAGGCCTTTCAGGGCGCCGGCGTCTCGGCCTGCGCCACCTGCGACGGCTTCTTCTACCGCGGCCGTCGCGTGGCGGTGATCGGCGGCGGCAACAGCGCGGTGGAGGAGGCGCTCTACCTCACCCACCATGCGGACCGGGTGACGCTGATACACCGGCGCGGTTCACTGCGTGCGGAGAAGATCCTGCAGCGCCGCCTGTTCGAGCATCCGAAGGTGGATGTGATCTGGAACCACATCGTCGAGGAGATCGTGGGCGGTGGGGCGCCCGCCGTGGTGACCGGAATACGGCTGAGCGACCGCGAGACCGGCGTGGAGCGCACGCTGGATCTGGACGGCGTGTTCGTCGCCATTGGCCACACGCCGAACACGACGGTGTTCCGCGCGCACGTCGAGCTGGATAGCGAAGGCTACGTGCGCACGGTGACCGGCAGCACGCGCACCAATGTCGAAGGCGTGTTCGCCGCTGGCGACGTGCAGGACAAAGTCTTCCGCCAGGCGATCACCGCGGCCGGAACGGGTTGCATGGCGGCGCTGGAAGCGGAAAAGTGGTTAACTGAGGTAGCGCCGAGTCCCGTGCTGGAAGACGCCTGACGCCGCCGGCGTCACTCCAGGGGGGACCGCGGCGGCGGCGCCTGAAGAGGACTGAACCATGGACTGGGACAAGCTGCGTGTCTTCCACGCCGTCGCGGAAGCCGGCAGCTTCACCCATGCGGGCGACACGCTGAACCTGAGCCAGTCCGCCGTCAGTCGGCAGATCTCCGCGCTGGAAGAGGCGTTGCAGGTGCCGCTGTTCCACCGCCACGCGCGCGGCCTGATTCTGACCGAGCAGGGCGAGAGCCTGAACCAGACGGTGCGTGAGGTGTTTGCCAAGCTGGCGATGACCGAGGCGCTGCTGACGGAAAGCCGCGACAAGCCGGCGGGCAAGCTGAAGATCACCACCACCGTGGGGTTCGGCAGCAACTGGCTTGCGCCGCGCCTGGTGCAGTTTCTGGAACTGCACCAGGATGTGACGGTGAGCCTGCTGCTGGATGACGGCGACCTGGATCTGGCGATGCGCGAGGCGGACGTGGCGATCCGCATGCACCCGCCCAAGCAGCCGGACCTGATCCAGCGGCATCTGTTCGAGATCGAATGGCACATCTGTGCCTCGCCGGAGTATCTGGCACGGGCCGGCACGCCGGCCACGCTGGAGGATCTGGACCGCCATAAGCTTGTGTTGTTCGGCGATTACCACCCGCCCGTGCCGGACATGAACTGGCTGGCCTTGGCCGGCCGCCGCCCGGGCCAGCCGAGGCGTCCGGTGCTGGAGGTCAACAACATGTCCAGCATGGCGCAGATCGTGCGCGCCGGGCTGGGTATCGGTGCGCTGCCGGGATGGATGGCGGTGGAGATGGACGGCCTGACGCGCGTGCTGACCGATGTGCCGCGACCCAAGGTGGATTGCTTCTTCGTGTATCCGGAGGAGCTTCGGCACTCCAAGCGCGTGGCGGTGTTTCGGGATTTCCTTCTGGCCCGGTTGCAGCAGCGTGGGTGAGGATTGTCTGGCTGGTTGATGCGATCGCTGGTGTGGTCATGCGGTGGGTTTTGATCGATCTGTGAGGAACACCAGGGGCGTAGTGCGCAGGACATCTTTCGCGTGATGCCTCGAACACACTTGGGACCGTCGTCTTCGTGGCCTCATACCGGCAGCTTCGATGGATCGGGGTTTGGGGCCGATATCAACCCGCTTTGAGATCGACGCTTGGACAAGTAAGAAAGGCCTTCTTTCTTGAAAAAAGAAGCAAAAAACTTTTGCTTCCTGCGCAGGCTTAGTTGCTTCGATCAATCCGGAGGCACCGAACTGCCGCAGATGCGACGGGAAGCATAAGTTCTTTGGTCCTTTTTCGAAAAAGGACTGCTTGCTTTCACTGCGTCAGCCGCAAGACTGGTTGGTATGAGATCCAGTTTTCGCCGCCGGGCAAGACACGAGGCGCCCGGTGTTTCTCAATTTCCCGCCAGGGCTTGTTGGCTTGCCAACCGGTGGCATTATTACTGGACAGAATAAATTCCTCCGTGCCAGACTTCACTGAATAGGAGCAAAAGAAAGGGAACCTGACATGAAGTCGCCGGACTCCGCTGTCAGACAAGCGACAGCTCTCGCGATAGCCTGCCTCTGCAGTGCATGGCCAGCTTCGGCCGCTCCAGCGCCTGCGCCAAGCGCGAAACCGGACGCCCAGGCCCGAGAGACGTGGCGGCAGTCCATCGCGCACACGCCCGTGCCGGAGGAAGGCTGCTTTGCGGCATCGTATCCAAACCCGGGCTGGACGAAAATACAGTGCAGGCCGGCGCCCAAGCGGCCTTATTTGCCGCGCCACGGACGCAGCGGCTACACCGTTGGCAACGGTAACGATTACGCCGCCGTGGTCTCAGGCATCATCGCCTCGGCCGTAGGCTCGTATCCGAGCGTCACCGGCGTCACGCACGAGACCGGCTACAACGGCGCAGTGAACACCTACTCGCTCCAGCTCAACTCAGAGTTCTTCACCACCACCGTCTGCGACGGGGCGTCCGATCCATCGTCCTGCCAGGGATGGCAGCAATTCGTCTATTCCAACTCCGGTAGCGCGTTCATGCAGTATTGGCTGCTGGATTACGGCAACAATTGCCCGTCTGGCGGTTGGATGGCCTATGAGGGCAGCTGTTACCGCAACAGCGCAGCCGTCTCCGTGCCGACGCAGGCGATCACCCAGCTCGGCTACCTCAAGGTCAGCGGCACCGCGGTGTCCGGCGGCAACGACACGATGGTGATGACGACCGAAAGCAGCGCCTATAGCACGACGGGCAAGGACAGTGTCGTAAACCTCGCGCATGCCTGGAACGCCGCGGAGTTCAACGTGGTCGGTGACGGCGGCGGATCAGCCGCCAAGTTCAACGCGGGTTCGTCCCTCACGGTGGAGATCGCTCTGAAGGATGGCAGCACCACGGCTCCGGCTTGCGACGGCGATGACGGGACGACGGGCGAGACGAACAACCTGACACTAGGAAAATGCACGGTTGCCGGCGGCAGCACGCCTTCGGTGAAATTTACCGAGTCACGCTAGAGAGGCGGTTAGAGCACTTTCCCATCGACATGACTCGCCTTGGGATTCCCAAAACGTCTGGC
>CAXUOA010000064.1:0-11421 GCA_964252625.1 uncultured Acetobacteraceae bacterium
CACCCGCCCCGCCGCCTCGCCATCCGCCTCGCCCACCATGTCGTTAGCCGTCGCCACGAATCGCCCGCCACCCAAACGCCGCAAATGCCAGTCCCGGTGCTGCACCGTCCCGTCGCCCAGGGTCAGCATCTGCACCATATGCAGCCCGCCATCGCCCTCCGGCGTGCCCACGCAGTCCGTGATCACCGTATCCGTGGGCGCCCCGCCGCGGTTTTCCAGCACGCCCCAGCTCCTGTGATGCCCGGTCCAGAACGCAACCGCATCGAAAGGCGGCGCTGTTCCGGCGAAGTGCTGCACCGGCAGGCCTTTGCCGCAGGCGGTCAGTGCCAGCACAAGCAGGAAGGGCAGGGGAGTGCGCATCGCGGGAACACCTCAAGAAAGAAAGCAGTCCTTTTTTGAAAAAAAGGACCAAAAAACTTTTGTTTCTGACGCCGCGGCGGTGCCGGGATTCGTTCACCAGGTACTCGGCTGGTGCAACAGCCGGCGACAGCGGAGGAAAAGTTTTTTGCTTCTTTTTTTCAAAAAAGAAGGCCTTCCTTCCTCACCCCCGTTCCCCCATAACCCCCCGATCCCATGACCGACTACCTAACCAAGCTCAACGAAGAGCAGCGCCAGGCCGTAGAGACCACCGAGGGCCCGCTCCTCGTCCTGGCCGGCGCCGGCACCGGCAAGACCCGCGTGCTCACCACCCGCTTCGCCCACATCCTGCTCACCAACCGCGCCTTCCCCAACCAGGTGCTCGCCGTCACCTTCACCAACAAGGCCGCGCGCGAGATGCGCGAGCGCGTGGGCGCGCTCCTCGGCCGCCCCGCCGAGGGCTTGTGGCTCGGCACCTTCCACGCACTGTGCGCCCGCATGCTGCGCCGCCACGCCGAGCACGTGGGCCTCACCCCCAGCTTTTCCATCCTCGACACGGACGACCAGACCCGGCTGCTGAAGCAGGTGATGGAGGCCCTCAAGATCGACCCGAAACGCTGGACGCCCCAGGCCGTCATGGGCGTCCTGCAACGCTGGAAGGACCGCGGCCAGACCCCGGACCGCGTGCCGGAAACCGAAGAGGGCGAGTTCGCCCACGGCCGCATGCGCGAGGTGTACGCGCAGTACCAGTCCCGCCTGCGCGCGCTCAACGCCGCCGATTTCGGCGACTTGCTGCTGCACACGACGGAAATCCTGCGCACGCAGCCGGACGTTCTGGCGCAATACCACCGCAGCTTCCGCTACATCCTGGTTGACGAATACCAGGACACCAACGTCGTCCAATACCTCTGGCTCCGCCTCCTCGCACAACAGCACCGCAACATCTGCTGCGTCGGCGACGACGACCAGTCGATCTACTCCTGGCGCGGTGCCGAAGTGGAAAACATCCTGCGCTTCGAACATGATTTCCCCGGCGCGAAGATCGTCCGCCTGGAACGCAACTACCGCAGCACCGCGCCCATCCTCGCCGCCGCCGCCGGCCTGATCGCCAACAACGCCGGCCGTCTCGGCAAAACCCTGCGCTCCGGCCTCGCCGACGCCGCCGGCGACCGCGTCAGCGTCGTCAGCCTGTGGGACTCCGACGAGGAAGCCCGCATGGTCGGCGACCGCGTGGAAGCCTGGCGCCGCGAAGGCTGCAAGCTTGCCGGCATGGCGATCCTCGTGCGCGCCGGTTTCCAGACGCGTTCGTTTGAAGAGCGCATGATCACGCTGGCCATCCCCTACCGCGTCGTCGGCGGCCTGCGCTTCTACGAACGTTCGGAAATCCGCGACGCCATCGCCTACATGCGCGTCCTCCGCCAACCGTCGGACGACCTGGCCTTCGAACGCATCGTCAACCTCCCCCGCCGCGGCGTGGGCGACGTAGCCTTGCGCGCCATGCACGCCGCCGCCCGCGAACAGACCATCGCGCTGTCCACCGCCGCCTTCCAGCTCGCCCAGGCCGGCGCCCTGAAAGGCCGCCCCCGCGAAGCCATACGCGAACTCGGCGCCGGCTTCGCCCGCTGGCGCCAGATGCTGGAGTCCGACGGCCACGTCACCACCATCGCCACTATGCTGGACGAATCCGGCTACACGGAAATGTGGCGCCAGGACAAATCCATCGAAGCGCCGGGCCGCCTGGAAAACCTGAAGGAACTCGTCCGCGCCATGGCCGATTTTGAGAACCTCTCGGGCTTCCTGGACCACGTCTCCCTGGTGATGGAAAACGAGGAACAGGCCGACGCCGACCGCCTCAGCATGATGACCCTGCACGCCGCCAAGGGCCTGGAGTTCGACCACGTCTTCCTGCCCGGCTGGGAAGAGGGCGTCTTCCCCAGCCAGCGCACCATGGACGAGTCCGGCACCAAAGGCCTGGAGGAAGAACGACGCCTCGCCTATGTGGGCCTCACCCGCGCGCGCCGCCGCGCCGTGGTCAGCCACGCCGCAAACCGCCGCATCTACGCCAACTGGCAAAGCAGCATCCCCAGCCGCTTCATCGACGAACTGCCCGAAGCCCACACGGACCGCGCCGGCTCCGCCGCCCTCGCGCGCACCGCCCAGATCGCCGCCCCTAGCGTGTTCAACAACGGCCCGCTGATCGCCCGCCGCGCCGAAGCCTGGGAAAACCCCGGCCGGCCAGCGCGCACCGATAAAATCGCCGTGGGCGAGCGCGTGTTCCACGAGAAGTTTGGGTATGGCGAGGTTACCGCGGCTGACGATGACAGGCTCGATATCAATTTCGAAAAAGCTGGGGCCAAGCGGGTTATGGACCGGTTTGTGGCTAAGGTCTGATGCGAAGAAGCAAGGCAAGCACTTCTTTTTTGAAAAAAAGAAGCAAAAAACTTTTGACTCCGCTGTCGCGGACTCATCAACAGACATGAGGCGTACGACGCCGCTGGAGACGGTATTCGTAATCATCCCCGAAGCCGCTGTCCCAGCCTACGAATCCGCCATAGCGCTCGCCTGCACTACGGTTGGCCTCTTCATCGCCAGCGAAGAAGACAAAACCTGGCGCGTGGAGGGTGTAAAACCCGTCAACGCGTCCGAAGACGCCCTGCAGCAAGGCCTTGCCCTCGCCGCGCTGATCACCAACACCCAGGCCACCCTGCAACGCGAGCCCACCGAAGCCGAAGGCTGGCTCGTCCGCACCTACGAAGCCTTCCCCGAACAGGTCATCGGCCGCCGCTTCGCCATACGCGGCACCCATCTGGCCACCCCGCGCCGCCCCAGCCGCCTTACCCTCACCGTGGATGCGGGCCTTGCCTTCGGCAGCGGCGAACACGGCAGCACCCGCGGCTGCCTGCTCGCCCTGGAACGCGTGGCCCATCGCCGGCCCCGCCGTATCATCGACATGGGCTGCGGCTCCGGCATCCTCGGCATGGCCGCCGCCGCCGTCCTGCGCCGCCCCGTCCTGGCCATAGACAACGACCCCTGGTCCGTCCGCGTCACCGCCCAGAACGCCCGCCAGAACGGGCTGCATCGTCTCGTCCGCGCCCGCCTGGGCCACGGGTGGCAGAACACCGGGGCAGCCCGCTACGACCTGATCCTGGCGAACATCCTGGCCCGCCCGCTCTGCCAGATGTCCGCCCGGCTGGCCGCCCATCTGGGACCGGGCGGCACCGTCATCCTGGCCGGCCTGCTGACCACGCAGATACCCCTGGTGCTGAACGCCCACCGCCGCCAGGGCCTGCGCCTGGAACGCACGCTGACCGAAGGGCAATGGGCCACCCTGGTCCTGCGCGGCGGTCGCGAAAGGATGTGACGCGCACGCTGGGTCAAAGCCGCCGCCCGGGAGAAAAAGTTTTTTGCTTGTTTTCAAAAAAGAAGGCCTTTCTTCCTTCCTTTCTCCCCACGGTGCTCCGCATGAACTCCTCCGAACGCCTGGCCGCGATACGCGCCGAACTCACCCGCCAGAACCTGGCCGCCTTCATCGTCCCGCGCGCCGACGAGCACCTCGGCGAGTACGTGCCGCCCAGCGCCGAGCGCCTGGCCTGGCTCACCGGCTTCACCGGCTCCGCCGGCCTGGCCGTCGTCTTCCCGGACCGCGCCGCCGTCTTCAGTGACGGCCGCTATGTCCTCCAGCTCGCCACCGAGACCGACCCGGCTCTGTGGGACCGCCAGCACATCACCGACACCCCGCCGCCCGGCTACATCGCCGCCCACACCGAGCCGGGCGCCCGCATCGGCTACGACCCGTGGCTGATGAGCGAGGACCAGGTCGCCCGCTACCGCGAAGCCGGCCTGGCGCTCACCGCGGTCACCACCAACCCCGTGGATGCCGCCTGGCAGGACCGCCCCGCACCCCCGACCGCACCGGCCGCGCTGCACGAGGAGGCGCAATCCGGCGAGCCCTCCGCCGCCAAGCGCGCCCGCCTGGCCGACACCCTGCGCGCCGCGAAACAGGACGCGGCCGTGATCAGCGACCCCGCCTCGATCGCCTGGCTGCTCAACATACGCGGCCAGGACCTGGCCTACGTGCCCGTGGCCCTGGGCTTCGCCATCCTGCACGCCGACGCCGCCGTCGAGCTGTTCATGCCGCCCGAGAAGCTGCCGCAGCCCGTGCGTGAAGCTTTGGGCAACCAGGTTGCCACCGCGCCACGCGAAGCCCTGCCGGCCGCCCTGGCCGCCCTGTCCGGCAAGCGCGTCCGTCTGGACACCGTGGGCAGCCCGGCCTGGCTGGCCGACACGCTGCGCCAAGCCGGCGCCACAGTCGTCCCCAGCCAGGACCCCTGCCTGGTCCCCAAGGCCCGCAAGAACGCCACCGAGCAGCAGGGCGCCCGCGCCGCCCAGCACCGCGACGCTTTGGCCCTTGCCCGCTTCCTGCACTGGGTGCAGGACGCGGCCGGCCACGAAACCGAACTCTCCGCCGCCGCCCAGCTCGTTCGCTTCCGCGCCGAAGACCCCGGGTTCCGTGGCGAAAGCTTCCCCGCCATCAGCGCCGCCGGCGCGCACGGCGCCATCATGCACTACCGCGTCTCGCTGGAGACCGACCGCGCCATCCTGCCCGACGAGCTCTACCTCATCGACAGCGGCGCCCAGTATACCGACGGCACCACCGACGTCACCCGGACCATCTGGACCGGCCCCAGCCTGCCCACGGCCGAGATACGCGACCGCTACACCCGCGTCCTGCGCGGCCACATCGCCATCGCAACGCTTATTTTTCCGGACAACGTGGCCGGCGTGCGCCTGGATTCCTTTGCCCGCGCGGCCCTCTGGCAAGCCGGCCTGGATTTCGACCATGGCACCGGCCACGGCGTGGGCAGCTACCTCTCGGTGCACGAGGGCCCGGTCAGCATCTCGCCGCACCTGCGCGCCGCCACGCTGGAAGACGGCATGATCCTCTCCAACGAACCCGGCTTCTACCTTCCGGGCGAATACGGCATCCGCCTGGAAAACCTCGTCCTCGTGCAGCCTGCGCCCTTCCCCACCGGCAAGGCTTTCCACCGCTTCGAAACGCTGACCTGGGCGCCGTTCGACCGCCTGCTGATCGAGCCCGCCTTGCTGTCCGCCGCCGAGCTTGCCTGGCTGAACGCGTATCATGCCGAGGTGCATGCGCAGCTGGCGGCGCATTTGCAGCCGGCGGTGCGGGATTGGTTGGCGCGGGCTTGCGCGGTTATCGTTGGCAAGTAAGGAAGGCCTTCTTTTTTGAAAAAAGAAGCAAAAAACTTGTGACTCCGCCGTCGCGGACCTGTTCGGCAGCATCGGGCGGGGCGACTGCTTCCTTCCCTGAAAGGCATATCCCCGCGTGACCTCACCCGACCTCGCCAGCCGCGCCACCTACACCTACTGGTATCAGGAGAAACTCCGCTTCTCCGACACGGACATGGTCGGCCACATCAACAACGTTGCCTTCGCCGCCTTCATCGAAAGCGGCCGCGTCAACTATACCCGCAGCGGCGTCGTCGCGGGCCTGCCGGACAGCGTGCTCGTGGTGATGCGCCGCCTCGAGCTGGACTACCGCGCCGAACTGCACTGGCCCGCGGAGATCGACATCGGCTCCGTGCTGCTGCGTATCGGCACCACCTCGTTCACCATCGGCAGCGGCGTGTTCCATGGTGACCGGTGTGCCGCGACGTCGGTGACCACGCTGGTGATGATCGGGCGGGAGACACGGCGCCCAGCCGAAATACCGGACACGGTGAAAAGCGGGATGCGAAAGCACCTGGTCACCGAGATTTCACGAGCATCTTAATCCGATGGGTGAACCCGTTCGATCGGATGATGCTCTAGCCGCAGGTGGGCGGCACCTGTTCGCGTGCATGATCTCGCCCGCAGACACCGGACCCGTCACGGGTGCGACAGGCACCGGATCGACAGAAGCTGATCCAGCGTCGGGTTGAAGCCGAGCAGCGGAATGCACCAGACAGGCTCGGTCGCCACGATCATCGCCAAGCCGAATACGATCCGGGGCAGGAGCCTCCGCACCCTCGGCCCGATGGGAGGGCTGAGCGCGCTCATGCAAACGCCTCGCTCTGTTGGCGACCGGACCGCACGATGATCCAGCCAACGAGCGCCATGCCGGCCCCCCATGCCAGGAAACCCATGTCCCAAGAGACGCGCTGGCTGAGTGGAACCAGCTCGTTGACGTGGTGCACGCCCAGCAACTCGTGGTCGACCACGCCCTCCATAAGGTTGAACGCGCCCCAACCGAGCAGAAGCGTTCCGATCAACAGCCTGTTGGACCAGGGGAGATGGCGTTCGTGCGCAGCGCGCCACAGGACGGACAGCCCGAGCACGACGAACACGTAGGTGCTGCTGTGGAACACACCATCCCAGAGGGTGTTCAGCTTCAGGCTGGCGACGTCCTTGATCGGGTACCAAGTGCTGAGCATGTGATGCCACTGCAACATCTGGTGCAGGACGATCCCGTCGAAGAAACCGCCTAGTCCGAGGCCGAACAATATTCCGGCAGCGACAGGAAAGCCGCCCGCGTCACGCCTGTCGTCCATCGGATACCTTTTCTGACGTGGATTTGCGTATTGATCGTGTCGAAGGAAGCAAGCAGTCCTTTTTGAAAAGGGGATATGGTAGTTGCCAAACCCACCGTCGTTTGGTATTACCAAACTTTCTTAGGAGGAGCGAGTTATGGCGGTAGTTGTCGAAGTTATCAGCACAAACATTCCAAACACTGCAGGCCCGGTCGAAGGTGTTGTGTCAATCACCCTTACCGGAGACTACGAATTTCCTGCCCGATTTGTAACGCAAATCGATTTGAACATTAAAGATGCGCCAAACCAAGACGCCGCCGTCAAGCAGGCGTTGGATATGGTGGTTACACTAGCTTCTCAGATTCGTGCTGGGGCAATGAAGGCACTAGAAGACCACCCCGCAGGCGCTTAGGTTTGGCTAAAACGCGCAATCCATCGCATTACAGCTGACCATTCTTTAACGATGGAGTCAGGCGGCTCACAAGGCGAGCCGTTCTGGTCCTGCCAAATAACTTTGTTCGGGCACCCAAGTCCGATTATCGGCACGAGAGACCTAGAGGTGCCGTCATTAAGCGCCTGTGTAGCGATCGCACCTTGTGCCATATCTGCCGCCTTTTCCCTCTAACCGAGAAGGTTAGCCCTACTAAGAATGTGCGTCAATGTTTTTCGTCAGTCTCGCTAACGTTTGTCGGCTTATGCCGCGCGATCTTCCCCAGCCTCTCGTCAAACGCCGCCTCGTCCTCGTCACAGCCTAGCTGGCGGGCGGTTTCCTTGAAGCGGTCGATTTGAGACGCATTGTCCTTGCTTTCCATGATCGTTCCTAAGTCAGCTTGTCGGGTAGCAACAAAGGATTAAGATCATACCCGACTCAGGTCGGGGCGTGAAGAGCGGCTTGACGGGTCCAAAAGGGAGGTCCTCCAATGCCAATAGACCCGCGACTTGTGGATGACGTGCCAATCAATCGTATCTTTCTTTCCCTAGACAATCCAAGACACGCACAATTTGACACTGAAGCAAAAGCAATCGCGCGACTATGCGAAAAGGAGAACGTTTTCCAGCTCGCGCGAGACATAGTAGCAAACGGGTTGAACCCCCTTGAGCGGTTTGCTTTGATTCCGGCAAAAACGGGCTCCAGAGCAGATCAACAAACATTTATTGTAGCGGAAGGAAACCGAAGGATTTGCGCTCTTCGTCTTCTTGCCGATCCGGACTTGGCCCCAGTCAATCTTCGACAATCATTTGAGAGACTGGCCAAAGGCAGAAAGCCCATCAAAACCGTGCATGCCGCAGTTTTCGACGATGCTGAAGACGTTCGGCTTTGGCTGGATCGGATCCATAGTGGCCCGCAAAACGGGGTTGGGCGCAAAGACTGGAATTCGGAGCAAAAAGCTCGCTTTGATGGAGAAAACAAGAACCGGGCGGCACAATCATTGCTCGACTACGCACAAAAGAATGGCATGCTTACTGAAGCAGAGCGCTCCGGCAAGCTGACGACAGTCCAACGTTTTATGACCAATGACGTTTTTAGGGAAACACTGGGAATCGATCAAAGCGATCCCAACGAACTCGGGAGAAATCGACCACAACAACAGTTCGACATTTTAGTGAAACAGTTTATCAGAGACCTTGTTGGGAAAGAGAAAGTTCACTCAAGAATGAACAAGACGGACATTATTGACTACGCTCGCCCGCTCTCCACGCTGCGAGGAATAACGGTCGAGCGCATTCAGTCAGAACCGTTAGTGCCGGGCGTTCAGCCGAAGGTGAGTATCTCACGACGCCCAAAACGCCCCGAGAAAGTTACGCATGTCGTTAGCCATGAGACAATTGTAAAAGCTTTAGCAGATCTTGCTAATCAAAAGCTGATTAGTCTCTATCACTCAATTTGCTCAATCGAACTAGAGCACCACACACCTATCCTCGCCGTAGGAGCTTGGTCGTTTGTTGAAGCTCTAACTGCCTGCGCAGGAAGGGCGGAAGCAACTGATTTCAAGAGCTTTTTAAACAAGTCCCGGCTACAAAGCTACGGCCTTCCCGGCGAGACTAGAACTTACTCAGAAGCGCTGGACCGCATCCAAGGATATGGGAATGCTACAAAACATCATAAAGTCTCGGCCTTCTTCAGCGGAGATCAGCTAAATAATGACATGATGACCCTTAAAGACGTTTTCCTAAAGTGTATAGAAACAGCTGCATCGAGCCCATAAAAACGCTGGCCGCCTTGGTCGATCTTTGGTAAAATGTCGTTAGAAAGCAGCTACTAACGAGGCCTCAGACATGGGACGACCAGCTTCACCACTTCGCTACCCAGGGGGTAAGTCGTGCCTACTTGATCTGATTGCGGGACTGTTGCGGGTCAACGGCCTTGAACGTGGGCAATACGCGGAGCCATACGCGGGGGGCTGCGGCTTGGCGCTGGCACTTCTTTATGGCGGGCATGTAGCCGATATCCATATCAACGACATAGACCCGGCGGTTTGGGCCTTTTGGCACTGCATTCTTCGGGAAACTGACGAATTCATAAAACGAGTGACAGAGACACCTGTAACGATTGATGTATGGCTGGAACAGCGCGAGGTTCAGAGACGTCAAGATAACCGGGATACTCTTTCGCTCGGTTTCTCTACATTTTTCCTCAACCGTACAAATCGATCTGGTATTATTAAAGGTGCCGGTGTCATTGGTGGGCTTGAGCAGACTGGAAAATATAAGATTGACTGCCGCTACAACGCTGACGAGCTATTGCGAAGGATTAATCGGGTAAAACGATATGAGGAGCAAATCCACTTAACAAACCTTGATGCGGTTTGCTTTCTCGCAAACGTCGGTGACCGACTACCGAACCGGTCTCTGTTATTTATTGATCCACCCTATTTTCAGAAAGGGGCTGAATTATACACGACTTCCTATGAACCTGAGGATCACGCTTTGCTTGCTGCAAAGGTCTCAGGACTAGCACATCCCTGGATCGTAACCTACGACAATGCCCAGGATATTAGGAGACTTTACAAGGGCAATCGCCAGTACCTGTTTGATCTAAACTACTCTGTTCACGAAAAGCGAATGGGTACGGAATTGTTTATAGCCTCGAAAAGCCTCAAAATGCCAGTCTCGCTTCGAGACCGGCAAGTCAACAAACCACAATATAGAGCACCTAACGCTTTCGGGTCAGCTTATGCGGTAAGTTAGACGCTTTCCGACGATACCTTGCAAAGCGATGTTTGTGCGCTGCGCATCGTCCACACCCAGCTTCACCCGGTTGTTATACCGGAAGTCAAACTCAGCCACGTAGCGATGCAGGTGCTTTTCTCCGCAGTGCTGATACACGCCCTTCATGCCCCGCTTGAACACGCTGTAGAAGCCTTCAACCGTGTTCGTGTGGGTTTCGCCACGCACATACTCGCTTGCGCCGTGACGCACGAAGCTATGCTCGGCAAAGTGCTTGTCCAAGTGGGCATACTGACCGGCTTCATCCGTCATAACATGCGTGCCGGGCAGCACGTTCGCCTTGATGATGGGTAGCAAATCCTTCGCGCTGGTGCCGTCCACATGGAAGCTACGGCTACCCTTGCCGCGCTCTACCAGAGTGACGACCGCCCGCTTGTGGGCATAGCCGCGACGCTTAACCGCACCTTCTTTTTGGCCGATGAACGTCTCATCGATCTCCACCACCCGGCCCGCGCCGCCCATCGGGTTCAGCTTGCCGTCGCTCGTCATTGCGGCGCGCAGACGATGGGACATAAACCACGCGGTTTTCACGGTCACGCCAAGCGTGCGGGATAATTGGTTGGAACTGATGCCCTTCTTGCTGGAACACATCAGGTAAGCAGCCTGTAGCCACACGTTCAGCTTGACGTGACTGCTCTCGAAAACGGTGCCGACCGTGGCGCGGCTTTGCTTGCGGCAGGCATAGCACTTGTACAGGCCGGGACGGGTTGCCTCGCCACCCATAATCTTCATGCGATCCGCGTTGCCGCAGTGCGGGCAAACGGCGCCGTTCGGCCAGATGAGGCTTTCCAGCTTTACAAAAGCTGCTGCTTCATCCTGGAAGAAAGGGGCATTGAGAACGCTCGGCATCGGTTCGGCTCCGTCTATGAACCGAAACTAGGCTCCAAAAGTGGGTTTGTCAACTACCGTATCGCCTTTGAAAAAGGGGTCCGCTTCCGCTTCTGCCAGCGCCAGGAGCAGAAGTTTTTTGGTCCTTTCTTTTTAAAAAAGGACTGCTTGCTTTCTGCCTACAAGCCGACGCCAGCCCAGCAGCACGCCCGCCAGCACTACGCCCGTCACCGCGGTACTCACCGGCAATCCCAACCCCGCCCCATGCCGGAACGCCAGCCAGTCCCCCAGCGTCGTCCCCATGGACCGCACGGCGACGATGGCGCTCCAGTAGCCGATCTTGCCGCGCCATCCGGACCGCGCACCCGCCGCCAACACCGCCAGCTGCACCGCCCCCAGCGCCACGGTGCCCCAGCCGGAACCCAGGCCCAGATCATCGGCCACGTAATCGCCCGCCACGGTGCCCCGCGTCCCTGCC
>CAXUOA010000065.1:0-11414 GCA_964252625.1 uncultured Acetobacteraceae bacterium
AGCTGATCGAGCGCGGGCACCTCTACATCGCCCAGCCGCCGCTGTACCGCGCCAAGCGCGGCAACGAGGAACGCTACCTGAAGGACGATGCGGCGCTGGACGACTACCTGTTGGACAAGGCGCTGGGCGGAGCCGCGGCGCTGACGCTGGCGGACGGCACGCGGCTGGAAGGCCCTGAGCTGGCCGCGGAAGCGCGCTGGCTGCGCGAGGTGCACGCGCATCTGCGCCGGCTGTCGGAGAACACGGTGCCGCTTGCGCTCCTGGAACAGGCGGCGGTGGCCGGTGTGCTGACGCCGGACACCGCGCGCGCCCAGGCCGGGGCGCAGGACCTGGCGGCCCGGCTGGATGCGGTGGCGCTTCCCAACGAGCGCGGCTGGAAGGTGGCGGCCGACGCCAGCCTGCTGCAGATTGCCCGCGTGGTGCGTGGCGTGGCCGAGCGCTACAGCCTCGATGCGGCCGCCTTGCGCAGTGCAGAGGCGCGCTGGTTGGCGGATCGGGCTGACCGGCTGGCGGCAGGTTTCCGGACACCGGCGACACTGAAGCTGGACAGTCAGGAGATCGCGATGCCCGGACCGGCCAGCACGTTCGAGCGCATGCTGCTGCAAGGGCGCCGCGGGCTGGCGCTGAACCGCTTCAAGGGTCTGGGCGAGATGAACGCCGATCAGCTGTGGAAGACCACGCTGGACCCTGCCATGCGAACGCTGCTGCAGGTGCGCGTGGGCGACGTGGAGGACGCCGGCCAGGTGTTCTCCACGCTGATGGGCGATGTGGTGGAGCCGCGCCGCGACTTCATCGTGGGCAACGCGCTGAAGGTTGCCAATCTGGATGTTTAAATAGTCGTAAGGCGTCGCATAATCCCGCAGGCAGGACTCATAAGCCCGTAAAGATGCGCGCCATACCGACATCAGCGACATCCCTTGAGTCCTGAATGCTTGCGCTTCGCCCATCTTGTTGAGGCATCCGGGAAGTGTTTCCGCCAAGTCTGCTTTATACCAGTCCGCTCTGCAGTTGATGCTTGCGCAAGGAAGGCCTTCTTTTTTGAAAAAAAGAAGCAAAAAACTTTTGCTTCCTGCGCGGACTTAGGTGCCTCGAGTAATCCTAGGACACCCGGCTGCTGCAAATGCGAGAGAAGCAAAGTTTTTTGGTTCTTAGAGCACCTTCTGATCAAATAGCGTCGTATCCTGCGGCAAAGTAGTTTGCACATTCGGCTGGTGTGAAGCGTTCGATGGCTCGGGTGAATGCATCCCATAGCCCGCCGTGCGTGCGTTCTGCGGCAGCCCGTAGCAGCGTTTTCAGCTTTGAGAATGCCATCTCGATCGGGTTGAAGTCAGGCGAGTAGGGCGGCAAATAAAGCAGCTGCGCACCGGCCGCCTCGATCGCCAGGCGAATGCCGCTCACCTGTGGGACGACAGATTGTCCATGATGACGGTGTCGCCCACGGTGGATGTCGGCGTGCCATACAGGCCGGCCTCCCGCCCAGCACGTAGCTTGAATCAGATGCCAGCCGCTTTGGGAGTCCCTATTGAGTCGCGTCGATGGGAAAGTGCTTTAATCCCGAAGCCGACGGCATGAGTTTCTACGGTAAAACAAGGTTGGGCTAAGCCCCAAACTGAATCCATCCATAACGACCTCAGAGAAGGTTCTAAGGGTGATCGTCCTTAGTGGGATCCAGGGATAGAGCATCATCCGATCAACCGGGGTCACCTGTCGGATAAAGATGCTCGCAACATCAGATGGCCAGAGCATTTTCCGTGAGCCCTTGCGATCGGAAAATGCTCTAGAGCCCATAAGCGCGAAACTTTAAGCTCGCCTGAGCACGTCAGCATGGATTTCGCCATCGTGAGAAAGACCACGGGTCTGCATCGTTGTATTCTCACGGCTGCAGGCAAAGGCTAAGTTTCGCACCCGTGCTGCACCGCCTCGCTCTGGCTCGCGTTTAGCGGTTTGATGGTGTGGCGGGCCAACCGCCGCTGCACGGCGCCCAAACCAGGAGTTTCGGGCGCCAGTTGTGCGGCGATTCCCAACTGCGTCAAGGCGCTGCGCATGTCACCCTCATCAGCAAGGCATTCTGCAAGCCGGAGCCGGCAAATGGCGTTTTTGCCGTCCAGGCGCACGGCCTGTGCCAATGTCACGCGCCGGAGCCTGGCATCGCCAGCTTTGTGCGCCAGCCGCGCCTTGGCCAGCGTCAGCTTGACCTCGCGTTTCACTCCCAGTTCCATTGCCAACAGGAATGCAGCCGCCGCAGCCTGCGCAATGGCATCTCCCGCAACAGAGGCCACATCAACCGGCAACTTAGTATAATCCTGTGAAAACAACGAGGCTCTTTCCGGAAACCAGCGTGCGCGCACGCTCTCGTTGCTGGCCGCGTAGCATTCCACGAAGCGGTGCGCTTGCGCTTGGGTTGGTTGCCAGCCCCTGCCGGGGGAAGCCGCGGTAACAGCCTCACTCACGCGTCGCCAGACTGGGCCGCCTATCGTCCGCGTGCCGGTCTTATCCTGGATCAGGCTGCCAAGCATGCGCAGTGCTTCCTGTCCTGCAGAATTCATCGACTGGTTCCGCTCACCGTTGCCAGTGTCCAGTCGAGACAAATCGATTCCACAAATCTCTGCAAAATCGGCAAGAACATCGAAGGGCTTGCCGGCGGACCGCTCGAATATCCGCGGTACCATGGCCGCCTCTCCGAACACTCCCGCCCAGCGTGCAACAACATCGACGTAGTCGTAATCATGGTGGAATGGCTGCAACTGGTCCAAGCTCGGCTGATGCACGTTTCCTAGCCGCAGGAACTGCGAATACAAGCTGGCAAAATGCTCGTCCTGTCGACGAAGATAGACGATCACTTTGATCTCGGACGCGAAGGGACGCAGGAAGTCGTATAGCCGCCCGATGTCGGCCTGCGTTCTTTGACACATGCTGAACTGCTCAGCAGAGATGATGATCTTGGTGACGTCGCCCGGGAGCGAGGCCAATTCCGCCTGCAGTCGAGCAAGGTATTCGGCCACGGCCACATCCGGACGCGCTCCCTGCCAGAGCGAGTCATCCGTGTCATTGAACACGTCCGGGTAGGACGTAAATGCCGTGGCCAGCAGGATGTGTCTGTTCTCATGCGGTGTAGCCGGGTAGCAAATCCCTTGCGCCAGCAAGGGAGCGCGATTGGCGTTGAGCAGAGACTGGACTGAGGTCGAGCCGGTCTTTGTCATGCCTATATGAAGAAGCAGTTGTCTTGCCATCAGCATGTCTCCACCCGGACTGTCGCACCAATTTCAAGATGTAGCCCAGCTTCGTCCGCAAGCCTGGGTCCTGGATCGGCCTGCGGTCAGGCAGCGCTGCCAACCGGCGCCGCGCGCACGATGCGATCTTCGTCATGAGCGCCTTCCAGGCTCGCCAAAAGCTGGCCGGTGCTCCAAAATCTGACGGCGTGCTCGCGGCCGATCACGTCTTCAGCCTGATCGGCCCCAGTCCGCCGCATTCCGTGAGGAACTGCACCGGACGCGGCCTTGGTCATGTCATCGAGCACAACAAAGATCGTCTCCGCGGGCTGCAAGGCGCTGACGAGCGCCGGCGTCAGGTCGTATGCCGACCATGGCAGGCACATCACGGCATGCCGCCGTGTGCAGCCGTGAACGTGAAGGCGAAGGAAAGACAACAGGCACCAGCGCAGCAGGTCGCCGCGCCGTTCCTGCGGAAGGGCCGCGAAGTCACGGCGCAGCGAAGCATCTGCCAGCAGCTGAACCAAAGGCCCGGGAATGTTCAGGATCGTCTTGCCGCCTGTTTGACAGGCGGCGGAGATAACGCCGGCAGAAAGGCTTTCAACGCCGAAAACTACGCTCACGAGCCATTCGGGTGGCCGCCGCGTTTTGACCCTGTGTGCAGCATCAAAGCTCATCCTGGCAACCGCACGGGCCGTCCTGAGCTGCTCCGAGGCAGGCTCGGGTGCTGCAAGGATGTCTCGGGTGCTTACGTGCAAGGTGCTGAGGACTTCCTGTTTGGCGATATCGAATGCGTAAGGAACGGCAAAGTGCGCGGGGTAAAAGCGGCCCGGCATTTCTCCCCGTAAATCGAAATCGTTTGCCGACGGCACGCCTCCGGCCTGCGGCTTGGCGCGCGCGAGCGATGCGACCGCCTTCGGACCGTGCTGGGCGGAGACACCGAACCGACGGTGCAGCTTTTCGGCGCACAACTCTGCCTGATTGAGATCGGCCGCAACTGTGTCAAACGGCTGTCCGTCCGCCCACCGCCGTTCCGTCCAAAGATCAAGCGCCAGCATCAAAGGCACCAAAGCTGCACCGGGCATTAGCGGGTGGCCCAGGCAGGCCTGTGCCACACCGCTGAGATAGCTTGCATCGGCGCGCGACCGGCCGCCCACACCGGCTCCGAAATTGGAGCTGCCGATGCGTCGTTCGGCGTGTTCCAGCCAAACAATGAAGTCGCGAACGGGATGATAAATCAGCCCGTTGGGTGACGACTGAAGCACGAGGTCGTAATCCACCACGGCGGTGACTCCGAACGACTGGGCCGTGTAGCACGTCATCTCCGCGTTCAGGTCCCGGCAGACAAAACCGGCGGCCGTAAGCGCGGTGGCGGTGAACGCCTCGTCGTTTGGCCAGTCCAGCGCCGTTGCCATCGTGCTGTCGGCCGACCATTCGCGGCGGATTTTCAACAGCGTATCGATGCCGCGTCCGGAAAGCCTGGTGATAGGGTAGAGACAGCCATAAGCGGGCAGGCCGCTGGCCGCGATCGTTCGGGTCCAGCCCCAGAGATTGGATCGCGGCCCGTATTGCGCGGCCAGAAGGTCGGCCGACACATGAGCGAGCGGCGCGAAGAAGTCAGCAAGACTGTCGACATGAATCCGCACGTCGGGTTCGATCAGCCAGTAATAGTCATAGTCCGGACGCGCATCACGCGTAACGTAATAAGAGTAATCCCCGCATCGCCAACCGCAATTGCGATGCGCGTATAACCCCAGCCTGGCTAAGGTGTCTTGGCTAAACGAGACTTTCGCCCGCGCACCCATGTCGGCGGCTTGCTCCCTCTCGTCCACGCAGAACACGATGTCTGCGTCCAATCCGGCTTCGGCCAGCAGGTCGAAGGCAGCAAGCGAGGCAACGTCGGCGCGATGCGTTCTGACGATGACCAGTGTTCGCGTCATAACCCGCTCGAATGCTATGGCAAGATACGCCGGCGTGCACGCAAGAGCAAGTTTTCCTCCATGCCAAACCGCGGTGTCAGGCCACTTGCAGGTCCGGCCGGCGGCGGGCAAACAGACGTCCTGCGCGCGCCCGGGAGCGTATCGTACATGGATCAGTTGCGATGGCTGCCTGATGCGCCCGACTGGCGCGCTCTCCTCCGTGCCCTCTCCAACGACGCCGATCCCTGGCAGCGCGCCATCACCCTGGCCAACGCCCGTATCGATTTCACCCGGACGAACGCACTCGACGAGTATCTGCGCCGCGCGCTTGCCGGCGCCATCCCGTCCGATACGGCAACCAAACCCATTCGCCTCGCCATACTCGGCGCCTCCACGCTCGCCCACCTCCATCCCGGAATCCGTGTAGCCGGCCTGCGCCGCAACATCCACATCGCCACCTACGAGAACGACTACGGCCAATACCTGCAGGAACTGCTGGACGGGGCATCCGCCCTGCACGAATTCCGTCCGAACGCAGTGCTGTTCGCCTTCGACGCCTATCACCTGACCCAAGGGCTGCACGCAGCACTCCCGGCCGCGGACGTGGACGCGGCACTGGCCGACGTAATAACGCGCATCGAGCAGTGCTGGACCCTGGCGCAGACTGCCTTCGCCTGCCCGGTCATGCAGCAGACGGCGCTGGACGTCTTCGCCCCCTTGCTCGGCGGCAACGAGCACCGGCTGCCCGGCTCGCGCAGCCGCTTCGTGGCACGCCTGAACGAGGCGATCAGGACGGCCGCCGATGCCCGTGGTGTCGATCTGGTGGCCCTGGACGATGCGGCGCGCCAGGACGGTGTGCGCACCTGGCACGACCCGGCGCTCTGGCACCGCTCGAAACAGGAGGTCACCCCCGCGCTCTCCCCCACCTACGGCGAACTCGTCGCGCGTGTCATCGCCGCGCGTCAGGGCCGCTCCTACAAATGCCTGGTGCTCGATCTGGACAACACGCTGTGGGGCGGGGTGATCGGCGATGACGGGCTGGACGGCATCGTGCTGGGCCAGGGCAGCACGCTGGGCGAGGGCTTCGCCGCCGTGCAGGAATACGCCAAGGACCTGGCGCGTCGCGGCGTCATCCTGGCCGTAAGCTCCAAGAACGACGCCGCCAACGCGCTGGAACCGTTCGAGCGCCACCCCGAGATGGTGCTGCGCCGCGACGACATCGCCAGCTTCCGCGCCAACTGGGACGACAAGGCCGCCAACATACGCGCCATCGCCCATGACCTGAACATCGGCCTGGATGCGATGGTGTTCCTCGACGACAACCCGTTCGAGCGCAACCTGGTACGCGCGCAGTTGCCCACCGTCGCCGTGCCGGAGGTGCCGGACGACGACCCGGCGCGTGTCCCGGGCGTGCTGGCGGATGCCGGCTATTTCGAGAGCCTGGGCATCACCGCCGACGACCTGACGCGCGGCGCGCAATACCAGGACAACCGCGCCCGCGACGATCTGCGCGCAACGGCCACGGACATGGACGGCTACCTGCGCGCGCTCGACATGCGCCTGGTCTGGAACCGGTTCGACAGCGTAGGCCAGGCGCGCGTGGTGCAACTGATCAACAAGACCAACCAGTTCAACCTGACCACCCGCCGCCACCAGGACGCCGATGTGGAAGCAGTGATGGCAAACCCGCAGGCCTTCGGCCTGCAGCTTCGCCTGCTGGACCGTTTCGGCGACAATGGGATCATCGCCATCGTCATCGGCCACCGCACCGCCCCGGACACCGTCACCATCGACACCTGGCTGATGAGCTGCCGCGTGCTGGGCCGTGGCGTGGAGCGTGCCACATTACATCTCGTGGCGGCACAGGCCCGCGCGCTAGGTGCCACACGGCTGGTGGGTGAGTACCTGCCCACCAAGAAGAACGCCATGGTGCGCGAGCATTACACCAGACTCGGTTTCACGCCGCTTGCCGCCGGGCTGTCGGGTGGAAGCACAGCCGTGCTGGACATCACCGCGTTCACGCCGGAGACCACCTTCATCCACGTCAGCGAAGGCACCACGCCATGACCGACCAGGCCCGCATCTACGAAGACCTGACCGAAATCTTCAACGACGTGTTCATGCGCGACGACATGAAGCTGACGCCCGAGCTTTCCGCCAAGGACGTGGCGGAATGGGACAGCTTCAAGCAGATCGAGATCATGGTTTCCGTCGAGGAACGGTTCAACATCAAGCTGAACACCCGGGAGATCGACGGGTTGAAGAACGTCGGTGATCTGGCGGAGGTTATTGGCAGGAAAGCCAGCTGAAGGCAGAGCCCCGCCCAGCCCCCCATTCATCCAAAACGGCGAATGAAACGATTTAACACCGATCAGTCTTGAGATTGACGCAGTGAAAGCAAGCAGTCCTTTTCTGAAAGAAAGGACCAAAAAGCTTTTGCCGTCGCATCTGCAGCAGCCGGGTGTCCGCGGATCAATCGAGACCTCTGAGCCTGCGTAGGAAGCAAAAGTTTTTTGCTTCTTTTTTTCAAAAAAGAAGGCCCTCCTTGCCTGCGTGAGCGTCAATCTAAAAGCGGATTGGTATAAGGGCTTGTCCTGAGGGGGGGGTCCAGGGGGCGTCACGCGACAGCGTGCTGCGCACGACGCCCCCGGCCTTCTCCCTATCGCGGCGGCGGCAAGCTCTGCTGCTGCACGATCCCTGAAGGTGCGGCGTAGCCCGCCGGCGGCTCCTGCTGGTAGGCGACAGGCGGCGGCAGGGCAGGGGCGGACTGCCCGGCGCCGTACCGCATCAGCAGGCCGCGCAACGGATCGGCGGCCGGATTGCTCACCCGCATGGCCATCACGATGTCCACCGTGCCGACCGGCTGGTTGTAATAGGCCTGGTTGCCCTCGTTGTCGGCCGACATGACGCTGCCTTCGACGGAAAAGCCGGCGAAGAATCCGCGCGGCCGCTCGAACGCCACGATGTCCGCGTTCAGGTTGGTGGTGGTGGCGCCCTGCACGCCGCCGCCCAGCGTCACCACCGCGAACGAGGCGTTCCCACCCAGCTTGAACTGGTTGTCCATCATGGAACGCAGCCCGTTCTCGGTCAGGATGAACATCATCACCTCGGCATCCTGTACGCCGGCCTGCAGCCCGACGCTGCCGCTGCTCAGGCTATAGAAGGCCGGCGCCGACCAGCTTCCCTGCCCGCCGCGCGCGAGCAGGACGCAGCCGCCGCCTTCGCCGGCGATGAGGAAGCCGGCGCGGAACACACGCGGACAGATCACCACCGCGCGCGCGCGCGGCAATACGGAGCGCGCGTCGCCACCCTGACCGTCATTGAGGATTTCCTGCGCGGCCAGGGTAGCCCGGTCCACCAACGCCTGCTGACCTTGCGGCGTCTCGGCCCTGGCTGCCAACGGCAACAGGCAGAGAGAAGCGAACAGGGCCGCTCGCGCGCTATACGGCATGGTAAGACACTCCTTCGCTTTTCAGCGTATGGCCAATTCTTGCGGGACATGATGGCCTTATCAGGGCAAGCTTACAAACTGCTTGATGTTTCGGCGTGAGGAAAACGCCTGGCTGCGTTCTTGAAGCGAAACCTGTGCTTGCCCGGCAGCCGTCCGCGCGCTGCTTGGCAAGCAACCACTCCAGCCCGTTGTCGAAAAGGATCGCTGCCTTCCGCCACGCGAGCTTCAGACGATTTCCGCCCCGTCATTGACCAGAACCACGCGCCAGCCGGCGGCAAACCTTTCGAGCACCGTCAACGACAGGTTCTGCACCGACAGGTGTAGCGCGGCGCAGGCGTTCACGCCCAAGGCGTGCGCCACCGCCGCGCGTATGGCGCCACCGTGGCTGACGCACACCACGTCGCGCCCCTGGTACGCCTGTGCCAAATCCTCCAGCGTGGCGCCGACCCGGTCCAGCACCTGCACCATGCTCTCGCCCTCGGGCGGCGCTTCGGCGGGGCCCAGCGGACAGAACGGATGCGCCGGGTCGGTCAGCCTGGCCGGAAGATCGGCGTGGCGCAGCCCCTGCCACGCGCCGAGGTCCTGCTCAGTCAGTCCCGGCTCCACCGCCAGCACCGCGGGCGGCAGGCCGGCCGCCAGTATCTCCTCCGCCGTGCGCCTGGTTCGTTGCAGGGGCGTGACCAGCCAGGCCGCGTCCTGGGGCAACCGCGCTGCCAGCGCGCGGTAGGTGGCGCCCTGCGCGGCCAGGCTTTCCGCCGAAATCGCCACGTCCATCCGGCCATACAGGACGGCGCGCGCGGCCTCGTCCACGATGGCATGGCGTATCAGCCAGAAGCGTGTGCAGTTCATTCCAGGAAGCAAGGCCTTCTTTTTTGAAAAAAGAAGCAAAAACCTTCTGCTTCCTTCGCCTGCATCGACAGTCAGGTGTGTCAAAACGGATCGGCGCGCCCGCAGATGCACGGGAGTCAAAGTCCTTTGAAGGGGATCTTCCCTGGCTCACTCGCCGATGTTCATGAGTGCGCCGTTCCGCCGCGCCGCGTGAAACTGCTGCATGAACAGCAGCATGGCCGCGGTGAGCCACACCACATTCAGCCCAGCCGCCCAGGCCAGGTGATCCCAACGTATCTCGCTATGTCCGATCGCCGCACGCAATCCCTCGAACACATGCGCCGCCGGCAGGGCCAGCGCCACGTATTGCAGCCAGTGCGGCAGCGCGGTCACCGGGTAATACACGCAGGCGATCGGCGCCAGCCCGATCAGCATGGACCACACCAGGCTTTCCGCCCCGCCGCCCTGGCTCAGGATCAGCGAGATGCAGCCGAGCGCGATCCACCAGCCCATCATCATCAGGTTCAGCGCGAACAGCACGAGCACCGGGCCCACGCCCAGGATGTTGAAATGATACAGCAGCCCCGCCAGCACCATGGCCGGCACCACGCCCAGCAGCATGCGCACCACCGACATGCCCAGCAAGGCCGCCAGCAGCTCCCAGGGCCGCAAGGGGCTGACGAAGATGTGGCCCAGATTGCGTGACCAGACCTCCTCCATGAAGGTGACCGCGAAGCCGAGATGGCTGCGCAACGCCGTCTCCCACAGCAGCACGCCACCCAGCAGCATGCCCACCGTGACGGCGCCATTGTTCCCGAGACGGGCGGCGAAGAAGCGCGACGTGAAGCCCCAGATCACCATCTGCAGCACCGGCCAGTAGGCCAGGTCCAGCAGCCGCGGCCAGGAGCGCCGGAACAGGGTGAGGTGGCGGTACATCAGGCCCCAGATGCGGCGCAGCGACATCATACCGCGGGTTCCGCCTGCCTGGACCGCGCGATGTCGAGGAACACGTCTTCCAGGTCGTTCCGGTTGTAGCGTGTCAGCAATTCGGCCGTGGTGCCGCGGTCCACGATCCGGCCCTGCTTCATCACCAGCACGGGGCCGCACAGCCGCGCCACCTCGTCCATGTTGTGCGAGGCAAGCAGGATCGTGCAGCCGCTCTCCGTCCGGTAGCGCTCCAGCCAGCTGCGGACCAGGTCGCCCGTGTCCGGGTCCAGGCTGGCCGTCGGCTCGTCCAGCAGCAGCAGTTCCGGCCGGTTGATCAGCGATTTCGCCAGCGCCACGCGGGTTTTCTGCCCGGCCGAAAGCTGGCCCGCGGGGCGATTGAGGATGGCGTGCAGATCCAGCTCGTTCGCCAGGTCAGCCACCCGCCTGTCCACGCCGCGCACGTTGTAGAGGTGGCAATAGACACGCAGGTTTTCCGCCACCGTCAGCCGGTGCGGCAGCGCCACGTAGGGCGAGGAGAAATTCACACGGGCGAGCGCGGCGAAGCGGTCGCGCGCCATGTCGTGCCCCAGCACGTGGATGCGTCCGGCGGTGGGCACCAGCAGGCCGAGCAGCATGGCGATCGTGGTGGTCTTGCCGGCGCCGTTGCCGCCGAGCAGGCCAACCGTCTCGCCGCGTTTCACGTTGAAGCTGATGCCGTCTACCGCGAGCGCCGCCTTGTAGCGCTTCGTGAGGGAGTCGACTTCTATGGCTTGCATGGGGGTAGGGATGTCTTAAAGATCGACAGAAAGGAAGGCCTTCTTTTCTGAAGAAAAGAAGCAAAAGACTTTTGACTCCGCTGTCGCGCGCTAATCCAGCTGGCACCCGACAGGGAGTGAAAGTTTTTTGGTCCTCTTTTTTCAAAAAAGGACTGCTTGCCTGCTTACGTCGAGCAACGCGCCTTGTGACATCCATGCGCCACGGCGGCATGCGCGAAGAGTGCATGGCCGGATCGCAGAGTCGTCGCGGCGTGCGTGTGGACGACACGCTCGCTGGCCATCGCCGGCGCGATCAGATGCGCGC